>CAYHFE010000577.1:0-5065 GCA_964355375.1 uncultured Verrucomicrobiota bacterium | reverse complement strand
CCGGTCGCCACGTGAAAACCGGCTGAAGCCGGGACTACATGCGTGGAACGGACAGCGTCCTGAGTCAAAATGAGAACTGCTGGCCGGATTGGCCCGGTGATGGAGGAAATCGATCGGAGGCATTCCATGAACCGGCGCAGGGCAGGGACGCGCGGCCCGGGCGTCCCTGTTTGCGCCGTCGAACGCGGCGCGGACAAGCCGACGCTCGTCTCGACTTGTGGATCACGGTCCCACGGCGCGGCCGGGAAGCGCCAGGGATGAGTCTTGGTGAATCGATTGCCCAGGCAACAAACCTATGCCAATGGCGCGTGGGAAAGGCGCGCAAACGTCAGAGAATCGGGCATCATCTCAGCTAAGGAGGTCGGATCGGGCCGGGCCAGCGCTGGGTTGGTCAGCCGACAGTCGAACGAATGGGCTTCGACCCGGACCATTTCCTCGCAGGCCGCGGCTTCCGCTTGGCGGAGTTGGGCGTTGTGCCGGGCGATTTCCGCCAGTTGATCGATGTTGTAGAGATAGACACCATCGAGATCCAGCACTCCGGGATCGATGTCCCGCGGCACGGCCAGATCGATGAGGAAAATCGGGCGATCCCGCCGCTGCTCCATCAGCGGAAGGAGATCGGCCCGCGCCAGAACGTAGTGCGGCGCGCTGGTCGAGCTGATCACGATATCCGCTTGCGCCAAACCGACGGACAGATCGCTCAGCGAGAGGGCCTTGCCCGCAAACTCACCGGCCAACTCTTGGGCTCGATCCAGGGATCGATTGGCGACAAGGATGGATTTGGCTCCGCGCTTGGCCAAATGGCGCAGCGTCGTTTCGCCGATTTTGCCCGCGCCAATGATCAAAATCGTTTGGCGGCTCAAGTCCTCTCCAAAGAGCTTCTCGGCCAGATCCAGCGAAACCGAGCCAACCGAAGTCGAGCATCGTCCGATACCCGAGCGGGTCCGGACTTGCTTCGAGACCGAGAGAGCTTTCTGAAAGAGCCGATTCAGCGCTTTGCCGGTCGATCCCGAGGCTTGGGCTTGTTGGTAGGCCTTCTTGACCTGGCCGACAATCTCCGTTTCCCCGACCACCAGCGAATCCAGGCTGCTGGCCACGCGGAACAGATGCCGCACACATTCCTCGCCGCCGTAAGCGTAGAGGTGCGGTTCGGCCGTCTCGAAATCGACACTTTGGCAGCCTTCGTGAGTGACGCTGGCCAAGACCTCAAAGATCTCCCGAACGGGCACCGACTTCTCGTAGTTAAGGCCGTAGATCTCCAGCCGATTGCACGTATTCAGGACCACGATTTCGAGCAAACCGACGCGCTCTTTCAGCCGGTTGGTCAGGACAGCGACCCGTTCCGGTGAGAGCGCAAATCGCTCGCGCACCTCCAGTGGAGTGGTGCGATGGTTCAACCCGATCACAAAGAGCGGTCCAGCGGTCGTGTTCATCGTTGGGTCGGATCCTGCCGGATCAGCGAAAGCGCGAACTACACGTAAATTGTCATTGACCATACCTTTCTTGCTTTGTCGCGCGAGGCGGCGAGGCCTCCAGCGTAGATGCGGAGCCCGTCGGACACGGATGAACTCCCCGCAACGGCGACGCCTTATTGGCAAACTCCTGGAGCAGGTAAACCAAGAGGGGCTCCAATGGCCTGACGGCACGGGGCGAAGACGCCGCTTTCGACGAGGGCACAAATCAGATCTTGTCCCAACGTCTCTCGATGGATAGGGTCACGTCCGCCGCGAAAAAGCAAATTCTCAGGTGCTCAAATCGAAACGCGGGTCCGTCCGCATGATTGCTTTGCTCAGAGTCTGTTTTGAAAATGTTTTTCTGATGGGAGTCAGGTAACGAGACTCTGATTTTCGATGAAATCCATCGCCTTGACCCGAAGGAAAGTGAGTTTCCTCACGTCGCCTCCTGCTTTTAAGACAGACTTCAGCCCCGCGGTGCTCATGGTCAGTTACATTTGCGTGATGAAGATTTGCCGTAATTCTGATTGCCGACCCAAGACGTGGGCGGAGTTGACACGTATGTCTCATCTCCTCCTGATGGCTGCCCTCGCCGTTCTGGTGAGCCGTCCCTGTTTCGGCGCGAGCACCAATGCCGGCGGCGTGGGAGCCTCCGGGACCGCGAAGGTGGCAGCACGGGCAGGAACGCTGCGTGTGGTCGAGCATCGCTCGCCCAGCGGCGTGTCGGCTCGCATCCTCGACGGGGACCGAACGGTCTTCGAAGGCATCACCAACGATGCCGGCTTGATCCTGGTCCAGCCGACGGGCCGGGCGGCGGTCCGCTTTCCGGAGTCAACGTGGCAGGATGGACGGCTCTCCTTGGTTGGTGCAAATGCCAACGGCCTCGCGTTTTCGGAGTTCTTCCGAAACCTTGGACCCGACCTGATCGAGCGCACGGTCACCGTCACCGCCACGTCCGATCAACGCTACTATCTGGACCTGGGCTGGTCCGTTGCGGTTGAGGGGGGCTTCTATTCCTTTATCGGCAAGGAAGAGATGACGAAAAGCTACACGCCGACCTGCGCCGGACCGGAGTTTGGCGGCGGTTCGTATCAGACTTTCCCTTTCTTGGGCTGCCGCGCCGGCGGCATGCTTTACGGGATCATCGGCGATTCCCCGGGGCTGTGGGAGAACCGGTGCTTCTTTCGCTTCGATCTCGAAAAGCGAATGCTGTCGCTCGCGAATGGTGATGGCAGCGCCCGGCGGGTCATCACCATTCCTCGCGAGGTGGATGCCACCAGCGTTTACCGGGCCGCCTTCGATGGCTGGCAGCACATCGAGGGCGGCCAGACCCAGACCTGGAAAACCTGGATCTTCGCCTCGCCCGTGCAATCCCTTTACGACATCCAACTGGCCGCGCACCTGGCGCTCGCCAATGCGAAAGGATTCAATCAGTCCGGCCTCGAGGCCATTCTGCGCAACACGTCGTATTTGCTGTTGCGGCGAAATCTGCTGCGGCCCGAGAGCGATCATCTGTTCATCTCCGGCGTGGGTTACGGTTGGAAACAGTGGGTCAGTGATGGTTTCTGGATGAGCCGCGGACTGGACGATCCGCGCTACGACGCGCAAGCTCACGCCGCCGTTTTCTTCGAGCGCATCAATTATGAGGACAACGCCCAGTACTATCTGATCTGGTCGGCGATCGTGAAGCGCGCGGGTGGCGAATTGGATGCGCGCACCGTCGGTCGAGCTTACCGCTTCATCCGGGAGCACGAACACGACGGGCTGTATATTCCGCCGCGGTTGATTCCGGAAAAGCCGATTATGAAGACGTATCACGATCAGCTCCCGTACGATGACGATGATGCGCCTTCTTCCAACCAGGGGTTCCATTGTGGAGCGCTCTTGGCGGCCCAGGAACTGGGGTTTCCTGTGACCGAGGCGGAGATCGAGCGCGCCATCGCGGGCTACCGTCGCATGTTTAATGACCAAGGCGGTTATTTCGCCACCAGCCTGAAGCAGCAGAATCACGTCGGACAAGATTCGCTTTACGGCGAGGTCCTGACCTTTGCGGTGTTCGGCCGGCGATTGCTGCCGGACGACATGGTGCGCCGGCACCTGGAAACCTCGGTTCGGATTCAGACTCCGTACGGGATGCGAGTCATCTCCAACCCCGACGGCAGTTTGCTGGAGGGTCACAGTGGCGCCTACGTTTTCGGCGGCTCCTGGTTTCTCAATGACGGGGCGAACTATCTGGACGGGTTGATTCATGGCATGGACCCGAAATGGGTGGACGAACGCCTGCTTTGGCGGTTGGGCAAGGAACTCGCCTACATGCCCGCCTTTCATGAGTCGCTGGACACCGTCAAAGGCCGACCGCACGCGCATCATCTGTACAGTTGGAACTCCGGTTTCTGGTGGTTACGCCGCGAGGTTCGCCAACGGTTGAACCTGTCGGGCGCGGATCCACTGGAAGCGGAACTGGATAAAGAGCTCGGAATTTCCCGCCGCCACGGATTTCTGCAGCTTCAACCGGAAACGGCCCGCTTGCGACCGAAAGAGTAACGGCCCACCAACAGCGTGTCCGGCATGCGCTGGGTCGTAAGCGTTTGGGAACCGTAAGAGGTCCACTTCACGCCGTCGGCGCTATAGAATCCGGCGAAGGTCTGGCTTCTGCGCCTCATGCGCAACCAAGCATTGGGGTAGGCTGGGGTGCCGCTGCCTGTGCCGCCAGACTCGCCGTTGGCGGGTGGGTAGAAGTACCCGATGATCTGCGTTCCGTCGTTTTCGGCCCAGTGGGGCACTGGCGAGTTGATGTCGCCCGTGACGTTCCATTCGAAGAAGGGTGGATACAAGACCACGTCTGGATGGTCGGGGAACTTGGCGTCCCCCGTCAGATGCTCACCCGCGAGCTTGAGGGCCTCATTCTTAACTGAGTTCGAGAGATATGCTTCCAAACAACTCCCCGAGCGCCCTTCCTGATCGGCTTTGAGCAGCGTCGTGATCGCGCCCACCTGATCCAGTCCTTCCCGCATCCGGTCCCACTCGATTTGAAATCCGTAGCCGTGGTGGACGACGTGCCGGAAGCGGCGGAAGGGACCGAGTTGGCGGGCCAGCCCGTCGTCGAACAGCGTGCGCAACGGCGGTTGTGCGGGCGGGCGGAAGCGTTGGAAAAGATCAAGGTGCCAGTCTTCTCCGGCGGGCAACGGCACGCCATGAAACCGGCTCAGGCGCTTGCAGGATGTTTTCGATACCCGAGTAGAATTGGGCGAGGAACCCGGCGGCGGCTGTCTTTTCACGGACGGTCGGCTCGCGTCCGGCCACGTCGCTCCGAAGCGCTTCGAGTTCGTTCACCACCTGGCGAAGCGCGTCGAATTCGATCGCGATTTCGGCTTTCAGTTCTTCAGCCGTCACAAGAGCACGTGGGCTCGTTTTTCGATGAGCCGGGTGAAGGGGGGCGGAGGGGCGAGCGGCACCAAATCCAGCGGGACACCCAGAGTTACCTCCAGTGCGGACGCCAGTTCGAAGAGCTTCCAGCCGGGAACACCCGCGCAGGCCAGATCCAGATCCTGCAACGACGGTTCGATTCCATTCACCCGCTCCAACTTCTGCAACTCTCACCTTTCCAAGTA
>CAYHFE010000576.1:0-5066 GCA_964355375.1 uncultured Verrucomicrobiota bacterium | reverse complement strand
CTGCCAACAACGGGAACAATGCGGCGACGCCAGCAACGCCAGCCACTCCGGCCACACCTGCGACGCCGGCGACTCCTGCAAACAACGGCAACAATAACGGTCGAAATAATGGGGATAACCGTGGGAACGGAGAGAGCGGTGGTTCTGGTTCATCCTACATCGGTGATTCCGTCTCTCGTGTTCCGGAGCCTGGAACCTGGGCGGTGCTCGGATCGCTGTTGGGATTTGTCGGCTGGTTCCGTGGAAAGAACCGGAAGAACGATTCCGAATGATCGACGAGTTTACTTTCCGTCAGAACGTGGTTCGTAGAATCACCCATCGCTCCAGCGGGGCGAAATATCGAGAGCAAATCGGCCGGGATCACCCGGCCGATTTCATTTTTAACAGGTGCAGACAACGCGCTCTCCGCCTGGACTTCATCCTGGAAAAAGCAGTCGGAACCACGGATTTCAAGGATGACACGCGAGGCCTCTTTTCGATATCGCGTTGCAACTGCAATGCGCAGTCCGTGTTGAACTGGGAGAGGTTGTGTTTCTCCTTTGTTTTATGGGCTTTCTGCCGCGGCGCGGCGCCGAAAAGCCGGTTGGCACCCCGGTTGCTAAATGCTCCATCGTAATCCGCAAGTCACACGGATCGGCAGAACGAAAATCGGCAAACGCAAAATTTATCTGAAAGACCTTATGAAGAATTCGATCACCTACGCTGCGGCTGGCTTGCTCGCTCTGGGCGCAGATGCTTTCGCCCAATCCGGACCGGTCGGAATTGTGCCCGGCCGCCTCCTGATCAAGGCAACTCCCGGAGTCGAGCGTGCCGCGATGAATAACGACGCCGCGCCTTTTGGCGGCACCGAAATCGGGGAGCTTCCCCAGATCGGCGTTCGCGTTTTTCAGTTTCCCGAGGTCGCGCTGGCCCGGGCTATTCAGGGCCTGCGACACAATCCGAATATCGAATTCGCCGAGCCCGACGCCATCATCGCTCCCGACGCGACTCCGAATGATACTTACTTTTCCAAAGAGTGGCACCTGGCCAAGATTCAGGCGCCCGCGGCCTGGGACAAGACGATGGGCAGCACCAACGTCATCGTGGCGATTCTCGACACCGGCGTTGATTCGGCCCACGCGGATCTGGTTCCGAATCTTGTTGCCGGATGGAATACCTTTGATGGGAATGCAAATGCGAGCGACGTATCCGGACACGGAACCACGGTGGCGGGAACGGCGGCGGCGGCCACGAACAACGGTCAAGGCATCGCGGGAGTGGCGGGCCGATGCAAAATCATGCCGATTCGAGTCACCGATCTTCAGGGCTATGGCTATTCCTCGACGATTGCCCAAGGGCTGACCTGGGCCGCGGATCACGGCGCCCGGGTCGCCAACATCAGCTATGAAGTCACAGCCGATGCGACCGTGACCAAAGCCGCTCAATACTTCAGAAGCAAGGGCGGCGTGGTTACCGTTTCCGCCGGCAACTCCGGCCTCTTTGACAGCACCGCGGACAATTCGGAAGTGCTCACGGTGGGAGCGACCGATGCGAACGACGCGCATCCTTCGTGGTCCAACACTGGCAATCTCGTGGACCTCGTCGCGCCCGGAGTCTCCATCTACACCACCACGCGCGGCGGCGGATACGCGGTGGCGTCCGGCACTTCGTTCTCGGCGCCCATCGTCGCGGGAGTGGCTGGTTTGGTGATGTCGGCAAAGCCGGGCCTGGCTTCGGCGGACGTCATGAACATTTTGAAGAACTCGGTGGACGATCTCGGCACACCCGGCTTCGACACCACGTTCGGCAGCGGTCGGGTCAATGCCGGCAAGGCATTGGCGCTGGCCTCCACGTGGATAAGCACTCTGGACACGACCGCGCCCGTCGTCAGCATCACCTCGCCCGCAAGCGGTTCGAAGATCATCGTCGCCACCGTGACTGTCGCGGTCAAGGCGACGGACAATAAAGGGGTCGTCCGGGCGGAACTCTTGGTGGATGGAACGCTCACGGCTTCATCGACCACTGCGCCGTTCTCGACCACTTGGAGCACGAAGCGAGCTTCCGTCGGAAAGCACACGCTCCAGGTCAAAGCTTACGACGCCGCGGGCAATGTGGGGATCTCGCCACTGCTGACGGTTTACAAATAACAGGAGGCCGGCTGGGGCGGGCAAGAACGCGAAACAACAAAAATTAAATACGGATGCGGGCAGATTCAATTCTGCCCGTTTTCCTTTTTGAGGGCCGTTGTCGGAGACCCGATCGGGTTGGCGAACGGGGACGGCGAGCGTCCCGCTTGCCGTGGAGGGCGCGCATCCTGCCGCACTGTCAGCGCGTGAAATCGAACGGCTTGGTTGCATTGCCGCGAGACTCCGCCGGGCCGGATGCCACGGCGCTGCCGCAGCCGGGACGCCCGCCGCTACCCGCGGCTGGGAAGCGCCGCGTTTCCACGGCTCTCGCCCAGGTTGATTCGACCGAGCGCGACGATTCTGCGGACGGACTGCACCATCGCGCTCCATTCATTGCAACGGCAATGCATTTGATCGAAGCACAGGGCAGAACCGTCGCTCACACGAGTCGTTCTCCATTTGAAAACCCTTGAATTCGAGATCTCGGAGACTTGGCAGCCTGGCTGCTTTAGGGTTGGTCCGAGCTCAACTACTAAATCGCTCGTAACCGAATCACCAGCTTGTAAAATGAACACAATGAAATCTTCGCCCTCTGAAATACGGTTGCTCCTGGAAACGAATCAGCCGTCCGCTCGATCGGCAAATAGGGTTTCCATCTCCTCTGGAAAATCGTTCGCAACAAATACCTTTCAAGTTTTGGCGTTTCTCACGGTCTTGGGGTTAAGTGTTGTTGCCAAGGGTGCTGCTGCCACGCCCGCGACACCGGCAACGCCCGCAACGCCGGGCGTCAACCCGGCCACGCCGGCGACGCCCGCGACGCCTGGCAACAACGGGAATAACGCGAACAACGGGAATAACGCCGCCACGCCTGCGACACCGGCAACGCCCGCAACGCCGGGCGTCAACCCAGCCACGCCCGCGACGCCCTCGACGCCTGGCAACAGCGGTAACGGTGGTGGTTCTGGTTCGAGCTACATCGGTGATTCCGTCTCTCGTGTTCCGGAGCCTGGAACCTGGGCGGTGCTCGGATCGCTGTTGGGATTTGTCGGTTGGTTCGGCCGGAAGAGTCGGACGGAGCGTTGAACGGGCGTGATTGCGGCCATGATGGATTCGGGCGGTTATGAAGCGAAACGATTACCTGTATCTGAGCATTCTGTCCGTGCTCGCGGGGTTTGTGTGGCTGCGGGACCGATCGTGGGCGGCGACATCGTCGGACGTGTTGCCGGTGCTTGTGGCGCTGCCGCTCTTCGTCTGGCTGGGCTGGCCGTGGTGTTTGCAGAAACCGACCGAACCGGTTTCGCCGGGCGGGCTCGCCAGCGCCGCGGGATTTTGGGCGCTCGGGATGGCGGCGAATCTCACGTTCTTCCTGGCGGTGGGCTGGGCGCTCTCCCTGTGGAGCTGGCTTGCGCCACGATTGCGTGAGTCCGCTCAATCGAGCCTGCGCCGTTTGCTGGTTCTGCCGGTCCTGGCGTTCCCGTGGATTGCCCTGGATGGAGCGATGGTGGGCTGGTGGTTTCGGCTCACTGGAGCTGCGGTTTCCGCCCGAGTGTTTCTGCTTTTGGGATTCGACGTCGTGCATGAAGGGACGAACCTGCAGGTGCAGGGTTGCCAGATCGCGGTCGATGCGCCCTGTTCCGGATTGAATGCGCTGCAGTCGATGCTGATTGCGGGATCGGCGCTGACCTACCTTGCGCTCGGCCAGCGGCCGGGCTACTGGTGGAACCTCGCGGGATTGGTGGTGCTGGCGTGGGTGGCCAACACGGCGCGCATCCTTTTGTTGACGGCGTCGGTCCTGATGTTTGGAGCGAAATTCACGGGCGGCTCATTCCATGAATTGAGCGGCTGGCTGGTGCTGGTGCTGATCTTCCTCCTGTCGTGGCCGATCTTGAACTGGCAGATCAGGCGGGGGGTCACCGCGAAAGGATCTCGGTGAGACGGCTCCGGATTTCACCGCTGAGTTTTGCGATCCTGTTGTTTTGCCTGTGGTCGTCGAGCGATCTGGCCGCAGCCTGGCGGAACAGTCCGTTGGACCACTGGGGTTGGCTTGCTTTTGCGATCTGGCTTGCGCCTCTATCGCTCCCGGAGCCCGCGCTCCTCGAATCGCCGACTCAAAGCAGCCAGCCCATCCTCCTCGGATCGGCCCTGGGATTGACTTTAGCAGGAGGGCTCGGTTCACTGAATGCTCTCAAGTATATTGGTTTCGCCTGTGCGGTCGTGGGATTGAAATCGGGGCGGGGCAGCTCGGCGGCTTGGCTCGCGGGGTCGATATGCTGGATGCCAATGTTTGGCTACGCGATCAGCCACGTTTGGCCGGCCTCGGGCAGTCACCTCGCGGCGGCGGTCCATGTTCTCCGGGTGTTCCTCTCGTTTCTGACGGTGGGTGGCGTCTCTCTGGCGCGACGGCGACGGCCCGCTGCCTTATGAGTCCTCTGGCGAAAAGACTTCTGTGGATCGGGCTCGGCCTGAGTGTACTGTTGTCGGCCGTGTGGGAGTGGTTTCCGTTGCCCGATGCCCAGGAGCGAGTGAAGGGCATGGCGAAAGCGGGTGTGGGTTACTCGAGTCAGGACCTGGCCTTGACGCCGACGGAGTCAGCCGGGTTCGAGGGCGCTTCGGTCCAGAAACGACTCTATCAAATCGGAGAGCAGCGGTTTGTCGTCGCCGTGGTCGATGGGGCGCGGAACCGGCACGCGGTGCATGATCCCCTGTTCTGCATCCGCGGAAGCGGTTGGCGCATTGTCCGCCAGTCGAGCTTTCCCATCCAAGGCGGAGAGGCGCTGTGGCTGCGTGTCGTCAAGAGCGGGCAAGAGACTGAACTGCTCGTCTGGTTTTCCGATGGGAAACACCGTCACGCGTCACCGGGGCGGTATTGGTGGCAGACCACATTGCGCCGCGTCACCTTGGGAAACTCGGGGCCAGAGCCGGTCCTCGTGCTGATACAGCCGGCGGAAAAGGGGACCTGGA
>CAYHFE010000575.1:0-5069 GCA_964355375.1 uncultured Verrucomicrobiota bacterium | reverse complement strand
AGGCAATTTCTCGTCCCTTCGTTCTCTCGGTTACCTCTACCAATCATGAACACAACTCCCTTTGGTCCCGTCATTTACGCCTACACCCGCGCCCAGGCTCTCGCCGACGGCGTGCAAGTGGACGTCTCGACAGTGGCCACAGAAGCCGGCATCCGGTTTCCGGTTTTTCTGACCCGCGCCGTCTTTGACGCTTACGTCACAGTGCCGCCCAACGTCACCGGTCAAGACGAAGCCGGGCGGCTTTGGGATATCGTCCACCTGCTCCGATTCGCCATCCGGAAAGCCGGGCCGGGGCAATCCCGTTTGCCGTTCGCGCTCTACGTTCGCAACGACAACCGCGCCGCCAGGCTCGTCAAACTTATCGCCACCTGCGGCCCCCTCGATATCGACGACCCGATCCCGGCCATAACCGTGACGCACCCGACCGAGGACTAACCCTCGCGAAAGTATCACGCGGCTGAACCGCCGAGGTTCAGCCGCTATTCTTTTTGTTGGGAACTGGCGCCGTCCCCAAACCCCGGCACTGGGCTTCTCGCCAGCCCAGCCCCGCGCCAAAGGGCAAGCCCTCTGGACTCTCTTTCCGCTACGCTGGCTTTAGCGGAACAGATATGGCGTCAACCTTCGTGACTACTCGTCATCGACTAGTCCGTTCGCACTGTTCGACTTGAAAATCCAGCTTCCCTCCTTGCGGATGCCCGTGCGTCAAGGTACATGCCATGCGATCATATTCCTTTTGTCTGATGCTCATTTTCTGGTAGAAAATGACACATGCAAGATTCCCGGACTGTCGGGCTAATTCCGGGCACCAATTAGGATGAATGATTTTGGCTTCCCGGAGTTGATTGAATTGGTCCGCAGAGTGCAGACTCAATATCACAAATTGCTCGTGATCGTCGCACCGTCTGGCTCTGGAAAGACGCGTCTGTTATTCCAAGTGGCGACCCAGCTTCAACAGCCTGTCATCAACCTCAGCTTGCTTCTCAGCCAACGTTTGCTCAGCCAGACCCGGCGCCAGCGCGCCCTCAAGGCCGAGGAGTTCGCCATCGAAGTCGTTGACGAGCATCTCCAGTCTGGACTGTGCCTCGACCACACCGAGCTTCTCTTTGACTCCTCGCTCCGGTTAAACCCCCTCACTTTCCTCCAAGACATCTCCCGCAACCGTCTCATCGTCGCATCCTGGAATGGCGCCCTTACCGCTGGCGAACTCCGCTTCGCCTACGCTGGCCACCCCGATTTCTTCAGCCAAACCGTGAGCGGCTACCCGGTCGTCAGCGTCGCTCAGGACAAATTGCAGCTCTATCTGACCACATGAAATATAGTGAATTGATTCAGTTTCAGCCCATCGAGTCGGTCATTGAACTCCGACAGGCCAACAAGGAAAGCAAGGCCAAGGAACTCGCCAGCACCTACGTCATTTCCGACCCGATGGCCGACCGCCTTTGTGATTTGGTCATCCCCCAGCTTCAATACGTCAAGCCCCAGGACAACCGGGGACTGCTCATCGTTGGCAACTACGGCACTGGCAAATCGCACCTGATGTCGGTCATCTCCGCCGTCGCCGAGAATGCCGACCTGCTGCCGCTCCTCACCAACGACAAGGTCCGCAAAGCCGCCCCGGCCATCCCCAAAGGCAAGAAGCTCAAGGAACTCCGCACCGAAGCCGTCCGTGTCGGCTTCAAGCACTGCTACCAACAAAAGGACTACACCACCATTCTGGTCGTCGCCGAAATGATTCCCGACTCGGTCTTGAATGAAGACGAGCAATTGCAGATGCTTTACGATACAGCGGTAACACGTAGCGGCGACTAGCCGAACTGAAGGAACAACGAATCATGCTGACAAATCTCCAACTCAAAAACTTCAAAATTTGGAAGGACACCAAGCCACTCAAAATGGCCCCCCTGACGGTCCTGTTCGGCACGAACAGCTCCGGCAAGAGCAGCATCGAGCAGTTTTTTCTGATGCTCAAACAGACAATGGAGTCTTCCGACCGCAAGATTGTAATCTATCCCGGCGACAAGAACTCGCCGGTAAACCTTGGTTCGTTCGAGGAACTCGTCTTTGCCCGCGATTCCAAGAACAAGCTTGAGTTCAACTTCGAGTGGAGGTTGGCGGAACCTCTCGCTGTCAAAGACACCCGCTCTGAATTTACCTGCTCCGGCAACATCTCCGCTTCTCCGCCGACGTAGGTATGGCCGGAGAAAAGCACCCCAAACTCGCTGTGAACCGGCTTGAGTATCAACTAAAGCAGGATGGCAACGAGGCCATGAGAGTGTGGGTCGAACGCAAGGCCGGCGAAAAAATCGAATACAAACTCGGCGCCTCGCCCTACACCCTCACGCGAAACCAGATGCGGGCTTGGCCGCTCGGTGCCCCCACCAAGTTCTATGGCTTCCCGGACGAAATCCCAGCCTACTATCAAAACGCCGACTTTGTTCAGGATTTCAGCCTCCAAATGGAGCAGTTGCTTCGCTCCATCAGCTACCTCGGCCCGCTGCGCTCCAAGGGGGAGAGGCTCTACTACTGGACGGGTGGCGAACCCGAAAGTGTCGGCTATTCCGGAGAAAATACCATCAGCGCCCTACTCGCCGCTAAAGCACGTCACCTCAACACCGGAAAGAAAAAGAGGAAGAAGCCATTCGAACAGTTTATCGCCGAGAAGTTGCATCAACTTGAACTGATCGACGAGTTTGAAGTGAAGCAAATATCCGAGCATCGCAAAGAGTACGAAGTGAAGGTCAAGACGCCTGGCTCCCCATCCTGGGTGGACCTGCCCGATGTCGGCTTCGGCATTTCCCAGGTCTTGCCCGTCCTGGTACAGTGCTTTTACGCACCTGCGGGCTCAATTCTCTTCATCGAGCAACCGGAATTGCACCTCCATCCCAAAGCCCAATCAAACCTCGCGGACCTATTCATCGACGTCCTCTCTTCCAGGGTGGACGGAAGGCCTCGCAACATCCAACTCGTTATCGAAACACATTCGGAACACTTCCTGCATCGGCTTCAACGCCGCATCGCTGAAAATCATCCAGATCGCCCTATAACCCCCGAGCAAGTGACCGCCTATTTCGCCCACACCACCGGCACCGACTCCAGTCTGGAGACACTCCAAATCGACCTGCTCGGCAACATCATCAATTGGCCAGAGAATTTCTTCGGAGACAGCATGGGCGATCTCACGGCAATGACACAAGCGGCCGCGGCGCGCGAGCAGGCACAGGCCACCCCCACTTTCAACCCGAAGACTGCCACAGAATGAGCGCCGTAGTGATCGATACGAACGTCCTGCTGGTCGCTGACGGCAAAGCTAACCAGATGTCGGCAGCTTGCCGTGCGGAATGTGCGCAACGCCTTGAAGCGGTCAAAAAAGGTGAGCGCGTTGTCTTGGATCAACAGTGGCTGATTTTGCGGGAGTATCAAAATAAACTCAGTCCATCCGGCAATCCACCAACTCCTGGCAACCTTTTTCTTAAATGGCTGATGACCGTCTGTCGCAATGACCGACATGTCTCGCAAGTTTCGATCACAGCAACGAATCCGGAGAAAACTAAGTTTGTGGAGTTTCCAGCAGACAAGCCTCTTGAACTGGCATTCGATCCGGCGGATCGAAAGTTTGTCGCAGCCGCGAACGTGCATCCAGAGAAACCACCCATTCTGGAATCAGCCGATAGCAAATGGCTCGGTTGGGAAGCCGATCTAAAACGCCATGGAATACAACTCGAAGTTCTCTGCCGGTGCGAACTTGAAACAATTCGGAAGCGCAAAACAAGCGCAGGAAAATGACCGAATCCTTCCACAAGTTTCCGCACACGCCCCATCTGCTCTGGCTCGGCACCGGCTCGCCGCGTGAGGACAAAGTGCTCACCCCGGCAGAGGTAACTGAATTTCTGTCCGGCGAAGTGATTGTCGAGGAGAAGGTGGACGGCGCAAACCTGGGTTTATCTCTTGGCCCAGACGGCCGCGTACGCCCACAAAGTCGCGGCAATTACCTTGCCCCCGGCCGCAGCCACGCGCAATGGAATCTCCTTTGGCCTTGGCTCGCCGCACGGCGGACCGCGCTGGAAGACGGCTTGCGCGGCGGCCTTATGCTTTTTGGCGAATGGTGCTACGCCCGGCATACTGTTCCTTACGACATGTTGTCGGATTGGTTTCTAGGCTTCGACGTTTGGGAAATTGCGTCGCGCCGGTTCTGGTCGGTGGATCGCCGGAATGGTTGGTTGCAGGAGCGGGGCGTGGTTTCAGTCCCGGAAGTCAAACGCGGCAGAGTTCAACTAAAACAGGTGTCATCTCTGCTCGCCTCCTCAGCAGTGGGCCATGTTCCGATGGAAGGCATTTACCTGCGTCGCGAGCACGGTGAACGGCTGCAATCACGGGCTAAGGTTGTGAGTGCTGTTTTTAAGCAACAAATCGAAGAACACTGGACACGGCGGTCAGTTGTTCCAAACCACCTCGCGATGGTTCATGTTTGAGACCGGCCAATGGCTCTGGAGCATCGAACACCGCCAGCCCTGCAAGGTGGTGGAAGTGTCGCGCCTTTGGGATGACGCCACCTATCACGTCTGGCTGCCTGCCACCGAAAGTGTCGTCCGCGCCACGCCCGACCGCCTCAAACCGCTGGACGCCGCCGAAGCCGGACACCCGGCTCGCATTCGTTACGTCCTTTACGCCGCCCGCATCGCCAATCTATTGAGCGAAGACGTGCTGCTCGCCCCGGCGAGTGCATCGGTCATTCCGCTGCCGCACCAGTTGAAAGCGCTGCGGCGCGCTGTCTCGCAGGATCGCGTCCGCTTCCTGCTCGCCGATGAAGTCGGCCTGGGCAAGACCATCGAGGCCGGACTCATCATGCGCGAACTCAAGTTGCGCGGCTTGGCCCGGCGCATCCTCGTCGTCGCGCCCAAGGGACTCGTCACCCAATGGATGGCGTTCGCCAAAGAAGTCCGCATATTGATTTCCACCGATGCCGGCGGCGAAGGCTTGAACCTCCAGTTCTGCCACATCGTCGTCAATTTCGACATTCCCTGGAATCCCATGCGGATCGAACAGCGCATTGGTCGCGTGGATCGTATCGG
>CAYHFE010000574.1:0-5070 GCA_964355375.1 uncultured Verrucomicrobiota bacterium | reverse complement strand
TCCCTGCGGGATCGGGAGTGGTGCGCCGCCAGTTGCTCTCAATGAACCGTTGATGGACGCGCGGCTCGCGTGTCCCTGTTGGCCCCGCTGAACGCGGTTCGTCCTTCCTGGTTCATGGCTTGAAGGCGCGATCCAGAAGCGAGCGAAACACGATCTCGCCCATGACAAAAGGCGATGTTGACTGTCGAATGGGGAGCGATCGCCCGAACCGAGAGGGTGGCCGCGCGAGATGAAACGAATGACGAATGCGCTGATCGCGCCCATGATGTTCCTGCCGGTCGTCCTCCGGGAACTGTCCGTGACCGCCCGTCGTCCGCAAACCTATTCGCGGCGGATGAGGGCGGCTCTCCTGGCGATGGTGGCGGGGTTGGGAGTGCTCGTGTATCTTTTCCAGCTTCCGGTCGGAGAGCAGGGCCGAATGCTCTTCTCCGTTCTGTCAACTCTGGCGTTCGCCTACGCCTTGTTCGCGGGGGTTCGCAGCACCTCGGATTGCCTTAGCGCGGAGAAACGGGAGGGCACGCTCGGGCTTCTCTTTCTGACCGACCTGAAAGGCTACGACCTCGTGCTCGGGAAACTGGTCTCTTCTTCCGTGACTTCGTTGTACGCCTTGCTCGCGATGATGCCGGTGTTGTCGCTGGCCATGTTGCTCGGCGGAGTGGGCGGACGCGAAATTGGTCTGATCGCCCTCATTCTGCTCAATACGCTGTTCTTCTCCCTGGCCGCAGGCGTTTTTGTGTCTTCGGTCAGCCGGGTGGACCGCAAAGCGCTGACCGGGACGCTCGGACTTATCCTGCTCGTGACCCTCGGCCCCTATCCGGTGGCCTATTACTACACCTACGGATTGGGTCCTGAGATTGGATCGCTTGACCCGACGTTTCTGACGCCGAGTCCCTCTTACGCATTCGGGCTCGTCACTCCGACGACCGGGAGCAAGCTGATGATCGACCTTATTCTGGCCTCGGTGGCGGTCACGCATGTGCTGGGCTGGAGTTTGCTCGGTCTGGCGGCGGTGATCTTGCCCCGCACCTTCCGCGACCGGCCGGCAGGAGTCCGGCGATTGCGCTGGCGGGAACGCTGGCAGCAATGGAGCTATGGCAATAGCGCGGCGCGCAAAGCGTTTCGCGAACGGCTGCTCGATCTCAATCCATTCTGCTGGCTGGCCGGTCGCGATCGTCTCAAAGCCAATTATGTCTGGTTGTTTCTGGGCCTGCTGGGATGTCTGTGGTACTTCGCCTACACTCAGCAACCGGAGATCATCCTGGATTGGCAGTCCTCGGCCTGGTGGGTGTTTTTTCTTTGCGGGTTTTTCAAAGTCTGGCTCACCTCGGAAGTCTGCGCGCGCCTCGCCGAAGACCGCCGGTGCGGAGCGTTGGAATTGCTGCTCGCTTCACCCCTCACTCTCGAAGAGATCGCCCGGGGCCAGGGTCTGGCTTTGCGCCGGCAATTCGGCAAGCCGGTCGGGTTGGTTTTGGTCGCCGCCATTCTGATGCTTTGGGCGGGATTGCGCACGGGCAGTGACAGCGCCACCCAGACGGAGGCGATCGTCCTCTTCGCCGCCGGAATTATTTTGGTGGTCGCGGATATGGTCACGCTGAAGTGGGTCGGCATGTGGCTGGCCCTGACTTCCCCTAATCCGAATCGCGCCTTGATCGCCACTCTGAGCCGTGTCTTGTGCTTGCCCTGGATTCTGTTCGGCCTGCTCTATTTCACGGTGCGATTTGTGAATGAGGTGGTCATGCAACGGCCGCCGGACCAGTCACGGATCTTCTGGATCGGATGCTGGTTCGCGATCGGTCTCGGGATGGATCTGCTGTATGGCGGATGGGCCCGGCGCAACGTGCTGCGCGATTTCCGAAACGTCAGCGCCCAGCGATTCGAAGTGGACACCCGCAAAACCAGGGCTTCCGTTGGGATCCGATTTCTCAAGGACGTGATTGCCGCCGTCGGCACGCGAAGGACCGCCCGCCGCGGCGCCGCGCCGAGAAACCTGCTCCGGCGCTATTGGTGGATCTGGGCGACGGCGGCGGTTACGATCGTTCTGGGCGCTTGGTTTGCCTGGTTCCGGTTGTCCTTGGCGCGCCAGGTCGAGGCTCGCCTCGCGGCCATCCGCGACGCCCGTTGGCCCGCCAGCCTGGCTGAGTTCAGTCAGTGGAATACGCCGGTTCCGCCCGCCGAAAATGCGGCCCTGAAAATCCTCGAAGCGGCTTCCGCGGTGGCCGTCAACTCGGCCGTGGTCAACCAGGTCCAGTCGCTCGATCGCCAGGTGGCGCTGACGCCGGAGCAGCGATTGAGTTTCACGCGGATCTTGTCCAACAACGCCGTCGCTCTGCGGTTGGTCCATCAAGCTTCGACCCTGTCCCGGAGCCGGTATCCCATCGATTGGAGCAACAACCTGGTCTTTGGATTCTCCGGGCTGAACCAGGCTCATCAACTCATGCCCTTGCTCAAGGCCGAGGCGGTCATGCTTTCGGACTCCGGCGATCCAGCCGGCGCGATCGAATCGATCATCGTCCTGTTCCGCCTGGCCCACACGTTGTCTGAGGAACCGTTTTTGGCGGCGCAATGGATTCGTCACTGGAACCAGGGCACCACCTGCTCCACGCTGGAGCGACTGCTCAACCAGCATGCCTTGCGGGCGGCGGATTTGCAGCGCTTGCAGGAGTTGGCCGTCCGAGCCCAAGGCGAGCCGGATTTCACCCGGGTTCTGGCCGGACAACGCGCTCTCGATGCGGATGCCTTCAATGCGCCGCTGAACCGATTCCTCCAACGATGGGCCTCTCCGGGCTGGAATCTCCGGGGACCACAACAGGTCAGCCTGATCGGCCTGGTCTCGGCGCTGCTCCACGCCTCGGGAATCACCGAGAAAGACTTCCTCTTTTATCTGGAAGCCATGGAGCAATGGATGACGGTGTCCCGCCTTGCCTATCCCGAGAAACTCGCCCGGACCAAAGCGCTCGAAAAGCGCGTTCAGGAACAGCTCGCCGCGCGCCCGCTCTTTGTCTATTCGAGGCAATTGTTCGCCTCCCGCTTGGTCCTGGAAACCACGAGAGCCGAACGCCTCGCTTCCCTGCGCGCGGCGCAAACCGCGCTCGCCGTCGAGCAGTATCGCCGCGAGCATGAGGGCGGCCTTCCCGACAAACTCGATGAGCTGGTTCCGAAATTCCTCGAGGTCATCCCGAAGGATCCGTTCGATGGACAGCCGCTCCGTTACAAACGGCTCGAAGTCGGCTACGCGGTTTACAGCGTCGGCGCGGATCAAAAGGACGACGGAGCTGTGCTCCAGTCCACCGGCAAACGCCGACCCAGCGCAAGGGATATCGCCTTCATCGTCGAACGATAGCGGGCGGCGCCGCTTCTGTTTTTCTGCCTTGGGACTCTGGACATCCGGGAGCGAGCATCGTCGAGCCAGCGCCTTGAAGGCCCCGGCGCTCTGACCGGACGCTTGGAAATCGGCAGGGGGCGGCCGGGCTCGAAAACGTTGCCAGGCCGCTGCTATTCCGTTGCAATGGGGAGCGCACGCGCCCTCGCGTGCGGTGGTCGGCGCCCTCGCCGACCACGTTGGCGCACCCGTCCAAGTTACCGTTTTGTGATTGAGTGATGTGCTCGATCCGACCGGCCAGGCGCCGGTCGGGACACGCGGGGGCGCGTGTGCTCACCAATTCCGACTCCTCGTGCTCGCCGTGTATCCCGGAGGTGGCGGTGGCTTTGAATGCCGTCCCTGCGGACCGCAGGCTGTCCCAGCCCGCCCTGAAGTTTGGACATTTTCCGAACGTGTGCAGCTCTAGCCCGCATATTTCATACGCCGGTTTGAAAAGCGAATTTTTTCGGGTTGAGTTGAGGGTGAGCACGAGCGGAGCTGCAAAACTGCCCGAAAAATGGGTACTCATCCGGTCGGCTTGCAAGTCCAGGACCTGCTGCTTGAGCACGTTCTCCATTTCGCCTCGCGCACAATACAACGGCTCGGACAACCGGGCCGGAGTGAAACGTTCCCAGTCCTCGTCAGAGGATCACGCTTGTCGCAGGCCACGGCCAGAAGGTGATCCAAGCGCAGGCGCTCAGGGTCGCATGCAGTTGAAATCGGGAGCGCTCGCGCCCCCGCCCGGGCATCTCCGGTGGGGCGAGACTCCGTCGAGCCGTGGCATTTCCCAACGCACCGAAACCAGCCCGCGAGAGCGCCGGTCGGAACACGCGAGGGCGCGTCTGCTCCCCAATCCTGACTGCGTATTTAGGCCTTGGCCACCCCGGTCCCGACGCGGCGAACGGTTCAGAGCCCGTGACACGGGATTTGGACCTTGTCCGCGCATCGAGGTTTCCGTAGAGGAAGTCCCATGAAGCCCACCCCGTTTCCACGGCTGGCCAGCCTTGTCTTGAATTCAAAGCATCCGCGCAAGAATCCCTCTTGGCTGATCCTTCTCATCGCGATCGCTATTACCTCGAGCGCCTTCGGTCTCGGCCATACGCGATATATCGAGACCGTCCCATCCGAAAGCGGGTTTCCCATCGTCGAAGGCACGCTCGCCGCGCCCATCTCCGTGGACACCCAGGACCACGCCGGGGTCGTGCGCGCCACCCGTGATCTTGAGGCCGACGTGCGCCGAGTCACGGGCCGCACGCCTGCGGTCATTCACGACCCCAATGGGCTGACCGCGAACGTCATCATCGTGGGAACCCCGGGGAAGAGCGCGCTTCTCGGCCGGTTGGTCCAGGATGGCAAACTGGACGTGAGATCGATCCAAGGTCGGTGGGAGTCATCGCTTCTGCAGGTGTTCGGGATCCGTTGCCTGGAGTTGCGAACGCCCTGGTCATCGCCGGCAGCGACAAGCGAGGAACCATTTACGAGATTTACGATCTCTCTGAACAGATCTTCGTTTCGCCCTGGTACTGCGCCTCGACGAATACACCCGACCGTGGGCGGAGCGCGAGTTCGGCCCGACCCGGGCGCGCGAGATCGCGGAGATTATCTCCCAGCACCCTGAATTCAACGGACGCCGCAAACCGGAGCTGCTCGAAGCCAGCACTTAGAGCCTGTTTTAAAATTGAAAAGGGTCCTGCGGCGAGGGATTTTGGCTG
>CAYHFE010000573.1:0-5073 GCA_964355375.1 uncultured Verrucomicrobiota bacterium | reverse complement strand
GGCGAGGGCGCCGACCACAGCACGCGAGGGCGCGTGCGCTCCCCATTTCAACTGAGGATCGACGGCTTGGGACAAGCCGCGGTCCGCATTTTAGTTGCGGGAGGACCGCTCGAGGTTCTCTGGTGGCTGACATTTCCTTCGTCATTCGAAGTTCGTGATTCGACATTTCCTCACGGCGCCAGGCTTCGATAAAAGCGGGTTGGATGGTTCAAGGCGTCGGTGTCGTGAAATTCGAAATCGCCCTGGAGGCCAGCCACGCGGGTGTCGAGCGTCACCCAAGTGGGACTCTGCAACGACGTGGTCGCTTGCACGAGGTAAGTGCGGCCCGGGATGCCGGCGAACCGCAAGCGGATCGTTCCATCCGGGAACGTCTCCACGCGCCAGCGGTTCAAGCCTGGACCAGGCGTGACGACACTGATGCGGACCAGTCCCGTGGCCGCTCCGCCAAAGCCATCGCTGATCGTGTAAGTGAACGTGTCGGGCTGGTCGGCCCCCGGCGGCGGCGTGTAGGTAATCACGCCCTCCACCAGTCTTACCGTCCCGCGACCGGCGCTGGTCGCGGTCAGTTCAAGCACCGTCAGTGGATCGTTATCCGGATCGCTGTCATTGGCCAGAAGGTTGGTGACCGACAGAGTTAACGGCTGCCCAGGCAGCCGGGGGAAGGCATCCTCGCGCGCCACCGGCCGATGATTGGCGATCGCCAGCAGGTTGGACGAGCCGCCCACCGGCACTAACTCGGCGTTGAAAGAGGCGGTGCCTTGGATGGTGACCCGGCCGCCCGCGTTGGTCGGAGCGGCGAGCTGATAGGTCAAGGCCCGCTCGGTGGCATCGAAGAAAGGTCCCCACTTCACTTTGCTGCTCTGAGGGTCAAAAAGACCTTGGTGACTGATCTCGCTCGCCGTCCATTCCGTGGGCACTTGGTCCTCGACCGCATAAAGCGTCAGGCTCGTGCCGACACTCACTTGGTTGGTGACCCAAATCGAGCGGGCCGCCCGCACCGACGCCGGGAGTGAGCGTGATACTTTGTTCCGCTCCGAGACCGAGACCGCGCGCGTTTCCTGCTGGCCCGCAATGCTCACCTGTAGGCCATTGAACGCGCCCGTTCCTCGAAATGACATCGCGCCGGTGAACGTGGAAGGCGGCGTCACCGTGTACTGGAGCGCGCGGGGTTCCTGATCCAAGAAAGGGCCCCACTTGATCCGGCGCGTCACGCCATCATAACTCCCCTCATGGCTGATGCCGCTGACCGCGACACCCGCCGGCACCTCGTCTTCGACCGCATAGACGGTCACCGTTCGGTCCGGTGCCGCCAGGTTGGTGATGGTGAAGGGGGCTCCCGTCAGAAATTCCGGCGTCACCAGGCGCGTCACTTTGCTGACCACTGCGGTCATTTCGCGTTGCCCCAGCACCGTCGTGCTCAACTCATCGAAAGAGCCGATGCCGGAGAAGGTCACGATCGCGTCGCGGATCGCATCCGGAGCCGTGACTTGATAGGTCAGGATGGTCACGCCGTTGGTGAAGAACGGACCCCACTTGATTCGCCCCACGCGCGGATCGTTTTCTCCGCCGTCACTGATTTGGCTGATGCTCCAACCGCTGGGCGGCCGGTCTTCCACCGCAAAAACCTTGGTCAGCGGCGTCGGCGTCACGGTCAAGCGGACCGTGATTTGCTGCCCAGCCTCGTACTGTGTCGGCAATTGCGACACCACCGTGCCGACCACCGGGCGCGTTTGCCGTTGTCCCCCGATCAAGACGGGCCGGCCGTCGAACCACGCCACGCCGATCAACGTCACGCTATTCGTGAAACCGGACGGCGGCTTGAATTCGCAGATCAGCTCGCGCGCCACTCGGTCCGAGAAGGGCCCCCACTTGACCTTGCGGGTCGCGGCGTCGAGGGTTCCGCCCTGATTGATCAGACCGACGGACCAGCCGGCGGGCACTTGATCTTCGACGGCATAGACGATGGTTTCCTCCGACAGAGTCACTTTGTTGGTCAAGAGGAGTGTTCCGCCGGGAACGAACGACTCGGGCAACTGCGAAATCACTTCGTCTCGGGCACCGGATCCCTGGGCCGGCTCCACGCGGAGACGGGCCTGGCCGACGATCGGCATGGTCTCGCCGTTGAAAGAAGCCGTGCCAGTCAGAGTAAAATCGCCCCGGGCGTTTTCGGGCGCGATCAACTCGTAACTGAGGACTCGCTGTTCATGATCGAAAAATGGGCCCCACTTGATCTTGCCGTGAATGATATCCACGAAACCCGCCGTGCTGATCTTGCCCACGCTCCAGCCGGGAGACACGATTTCCTCGACCGCATAGACGAGGACATCTTCGCCGACGCTCACCAGATTGGTCACGGCCAGGGGCGCCCCTGCTTTCACGGTGCCGGGCATGATTCGCTCAACCCGGCTGGCCGCGTGTGCGTTCTGGCAAAGCAGCAACGCAAGAAATATCAGCACTGGTGCAGAAAAGAGTTCTGCCATCGACCGGACGACGCTTCCTTTCCCCTCACCCTGGCCCTGCCCATGAACCGCCAGGTTTTGGGCCGCGCCAGCCCTTTCCAGGAACCGTTGGTTGAACGAGTGGGCTGATCCTCGAAAGGGATCGGACGACTCCGCCAGGTTTTGGAGTGCGGCAGCCTTCTGCCGCTTTCGGGGCACTCGCCCAAAGCGCCGGAGGGCCGGCGCACTCCAAGACGCTGGCGCGACGCAGCCCGCTCCATCAGGTTCTTGGCCCCAATGCGCGCCCATTAGGCGTGGGGGCGTTCCATGAACCAACCCACCCCTGCACCCCTCCCAGGAGGGGAACTGACAAGCCGCGCTCGCCGCGAGACTCCCCTCCTCGGAGGGGCCGGGGGCGGGTTCATGGAAAGCCGCCGCGCTGAATTGGCATGCATTGGGACCGTGAACCACGGCGACGTCGACGTAGCGCAGAGTTGCACTCTGCTGTTTCGCAGAATTGCATTCTGCGGCGCATTGACGAAACCGCGATCCCTGGAATTTACCAGGCCACGGGACTGCATTCTGCAGGACGTTGACCAGGTCGGAGGCGTTTGCTGATGCCAACGCTCTGCCGATTCCAAATCGGCGATACAGCAGAGTGCAACTCTGCGCTACGAGAGCCTGAAGCTTCCAGGTCAAGGCCATTCCCTTTCTCAATTCGCGTTACTCTCCGAGCGGCCGGGCGCGATAGAAACGCTGGCGATCCATGTGCCGGAGGTTCTCGGTGAATTCAAGCTGCCCGTCGGCCGGGGCGGTCACCGTGCCCACGGTGGACCAGTTGATCAGGTCGCTCGACACCTGGATCTCATAGCGCCGGCCTGCTTCACCCTCGATCTTGAGCCGCAGGTCGCCGTTCTGCGCCACCACCGGCGGCAGCAATTGCAGGGCGCGCGGAGCCGGGAGAATCTCAAGTCCCGCCGTCTCCACTTTCCAGCCGTCGAACGAGCCCGCACCCAGAATCCGATCAGCCGCCGTCGCGCCGGACTCCGCCACCAGTTGATAGTTTAACGTCCGCTCCTCATGATCGAAGAAAAGTCCCCAGCGCAATTTCCGGCTGACCGTGTCAAAGACGCCTTCGCCGTCGATCTCGCGGGCGCTCCAGCCCACGGGCACCATTTCCTCCACCCCGTAGGCCGAAACCTCTTGGGTCGGAGTTACCGTCAACTGGATCATCTTGGCGCCCGAAGACGAATTTCCTTCGACCACCGCCCGAGAAATTCGCCCGCGCGCTCTCGGATCGCCTTCCGCAGCTTGACCGGTCCGAGGAAGCGTGGACTTGGCCACCACCCGTCCGGCGCTCGGCGAACTGGGCGTGCTGGCGCCCGGGCCAGCCAGGGTTACCGGCGCTGGAACATTCGTCCACCAGAGCGGCGCGCCGGCCGCCAGATTATTCGTGTTCATCAGGTAGCGTTCCCCGTTCTTCCAGAGGAAACCGGCCCGAGCCACGAACTCCACGGGAATATTGGTCGGCGCGACCGGCCACGACTTGCCGGTCTTCCAGGCCAGCGCGTAAGCGGTGACCTCGCCGATGGTGACGGCGTTGTTGGTGGGATTCGTATCCGCGGGATGGCGGGCGTCCGGCACTTGCGGATTCGTCGCGCCCAACATTTCGTTCCGATTGCTCACGCCGTCGCGATCCGGGTCCCCATTCGGATCTTGTCCGCTCGCGCCAAAGAATTGTCGCTCCCAATTATCGACCAGACCGTTGTTGTCGCTATCGACGTCGCCCAGGTCCAGACGCACCATCTTGCCGCGCGGGCCGACCGTGTAGAGCGTGAGATAACGGACAAACTGGCCATTATGCACCAGGATGAGGATCGTCTCTCCCGTGCGGGTCGAATGGCTCGCGAGGATGGGGTTGACCGATTCCAGGGGAATGGCCAGGGAATAATAGCTGCCGGCCGCGCGGTTTTCGCCCATGCGATAGCTGGCCAACGGCGATTCGGACAAGCTCCGGCGCGCTTCGACGACAATGTTGGTCTCGGTCCCCGAGACGACACTGGTGCCGAGCACGATCTGGCCCCAGACGCGGTTGTCGGGCTCAGAAATCACGGCGTGCGTGACTGGAGCGAGGAGCATCCAGGCGAGGAGTCCCGCCAAGACGACAGAGCGCCAGCGCCAGGGGGACGGGACGACGGAAGGCCCGCTTCCCTTGAACCGGGAAGGAGTCGAGGTCACGAGACTCAGTATTCCCGTGTTCCTGTTTTGCCAGAGTCGGAGGTGATTGGCTGTTTTCATAAGAGGAGCAGAGTCAGATTGAGATTTAGAGCACGAAGCGTCAGTTGCCCGCATACGAGTAAGTCTGGAAATAGAGTTTGATGTCGCTGACCGAGTTGATGAACAGATCCAGGCCGCCATCGGCATCGGCCAGGAACGTCGCGCCCGGGATGATCAGAACCCAGTCGGTGTTCCAAACGGACCGGCCAATCAACCGGCTGTCGCTCGTCACCTGGCTCGGATCGAAATCCCCCGCGTCATGGTAAGCGCGGAAGCTGGCGAAGCGCCGGATTTCCGCGAACGTGCCGCCCAACGAACTGAGGTTTGGAATATAATCGGCCTGGCGGACGACGCTCGC
>CAYHFE010000572.1:0-5094 GCA_964355375.1 uncultured Verrucomicrobiota bacterium | reverse complement strand
TCACGAAAGGTTCTTCGCCGAACTGGCAGGGTTTCAACTATTGCGAAGACGGCATCACTTTTGTGCGAAGCGAGAACGTGCGCTGGGGAACTCTCGACTTGGAAGGCGTAGCTCATCTCCCACCGGCGTTCAACGAGAAGGAGCGTAAGTCCATTCTCCGTGAGGGTGATGTCCTGCTAAACTTGGTCGGGGCGTCAATTGGTCGTGCAGCTGTCGCAACGGCTGAAGTTGATGGCGGCAACGTCAACCAAGCCGTCGCAGTCATTCGTTTGGTGGCAAAAAAATCCATGAACCAGTTTGCGATGCTCTGGCTGAATTCCACTGACGCGCAGAAACGTATCCACGCTGAAAAAGTGGACGTGGCACGCGCGAACTTCAGTCTGGAAGACACGCGAGTTCTACCGTTTCCACTCCCACCCCTCCCCGAACAGACCCGCATCGTCGCCGAAGTGGAGCGGCGGTTGAGTGTGGTGGAGGAGTTGGAGGCGGTGGTGTCCGCTGACCTCCAGCGGGCCGGCCGGCTGCGGCAGGCCATCCTCCAAAAAGCATTCACCGGAGAACTTACCAGCGCGGCAACTTGTAAGGATTCCTTACTGGTTCAACGAGAAGGGAGATGAAGCCATGAACGACCAGGACCAATTCCTTCTCTACACCGCGCCGGACGGGGCGGTGAAGGTGGAGGTGTTTTTCAGGGACGAGACGGTCTGGCTGACCCAGAAGGCGCTGGCGGAGCTTTTTGGAGTTCAGCGCCCGGCCATCACTAAACACTTGGGCAACATCTTCTCCACCGGGGAACTGGTGGAGGATTCAGTATGTTCCGTTTTGGAACATACTGCCGGGGATGGGAAAACCTACTCGGCCAAATACTACAACCTCGATGCCATCATCGCGGTCGGCTACCGGGTGAACAGCTACCAGGCCACGCAGTTCCGCATCTGGGCCACCAAGACGCTGCGGGAGTTCATCATCAAAGGCTTCGTGATGGATGATGAACGGCTGAAGCAGGGCAAGCAGGTCTTCGGCAAGGATTACTTCGACGAACTGCTGGAGCGCATCCGGGAAATCCGGGCTAGCGAACGGCGGTTTTACCAGAAGATCACGGACATTTACGCCCTTTCGTTGGACTACAGCGCGGACGCACCGCTGACAAAGGAGTTCTTCGCGACGGTGCAGAACAAGCTGCACTGGGCGATCACCGGCCAGACGGCGGCGGAGCTGATCTACGTTTCCGCCGACGCCACGAAACTCACCATGGGCCTGACGACGTGGAAACACGCACCGGGAGGGAAGATTCTGAAGTCCGACGTGGCGGTGGCGAAGAACTACCTGAGCGAGGCGCATGTGAAGGAGTTGAACCGGATCGTCTCCGCCTACCTCGATCTGGCGGAAAATCGGGCCGAGCGCGGCATCCTGATGAAGATGGCGGACTGGGTTAAATTTCTGCACAGCTTCCTGGAGCTGTCGAATTACCCGATTCTCCAGGACAAAGGCAAGGTGAGCGCACTGGAGGCGAAGCTCAAGGCGGAGGGGGAATACGAGGTTTACCGCCAACGGCAGGATGTAGACTATATCTCGGATTTCGATCGGGAGGTAAAGCGATTGGAAGGAACTCACCCCGAAATGCCGAGAACACGGAAAAAGAAGTCAGACTAAAAAAACAGAAGGCTCAAACACCATGACCAACCCCACCGCCCTCGTCCAAAAACTCTGGAACTACTGCAACATCCTGCGGGATGACGGCCTCTCCTACGGCGACTACGTGGAGCAGCTCACCTTTTTGCTCTTCCTGAAAATGGCCGACGAGTAGGCCAGGCCGCCCTTCAACAAGCAATCTGCCGTGCCCAAGGGTTTTGGCTGGGATGTGCTGGTCAAGCTCGACGGCGACGACCTGGAGATCCACTACCGCCACACCCTCGTAGAACTCGGCAAGCGGCCGGGCATGCTGGGCGTCATTTTCCGCAAGGCGCAGAACAAGATCCAGGACCCGGCCAAGCTGCGCCGACTCATCGTGGACCTGATCGATAAGGAAGAGTGGTCGAGCCTCGACGCCGACGTGAAGGGCGACGCGTACGAGGGCTTACTACAGAAGAACGCCGAGGACGTGAAAGGCGGGGCAGGCCAATACTTTACGCCCCGCCCGCTCATCGCCGCCATGGTAGAGGTGGTCGCCCCGCAACCAGGGCAGGCCATCTGTGATCCGGCCTGTGGCACGGGGGGATTCCTACTCGCGGCGCATGATTATCTGGCCAAACACCACGCCCTCGACCGGGCGGAGAAGAAGAAGCTCAAGAGCGGTACCTTCTTTGGCATCGAACTGGTGGACAGCGTCACGCGACTCTGCGCGATGAATCTGTTGTTACACGGTATCGGCGGGGACTCGGAGGAGGATCTGCCCGTGGTCACCAAGGATGCGCTGGCCGGCAAACACGGCGAGTACGAGATTGTCCTGGCCAATCCGCCTTTTGGCAAGAAGAGCAGCGTCACCATCGTCAACGAGGCAGGAGAGTCGTCCAAGGAATCCCTCATCATCAACCGCGACGATTTCTGGGCGAGCACCAGCAACAAGCAGCTCAATTTTCTCCAGCACATCTTCACCATCCTCAAGCAGCACGGGCGCGCGGCGGTGGTGTTGCCGGACAACGTGCTCTTCGAAGGCGGCGCCGGCGAAACCATCCGGCGCGAACTGCTCAAGCAGGCGGACGTGCATACGCTCCTGCGCCTGCCCACCGGCATCTTCTACGCGCAAGGCGTGAAGGCCAACGTCCTGTTCTTCGACCGCAAGCCCGCGCAGGAAAAGCCGTGGACGCAGAAGCTCTGGATCTACGACCTGCGCACGAACCTGCATTTCACGCTCAAGGAAAACACCCTCAAACGGAGCGACCTCGACGACTTCGTCGCCTGCTACCACGCGAAGAACCGCCACGACCGCAAGGAGAGCGAGCGTTTCAAATCCTTCACCTACGAAGAGCTGACCAAGCGCGACAAGGTGAACCTCGACATCTTCTGGCTGAAGGACGACGCGCTCGAAGAATCCGCCAACCTGCCCGCACCGGAAATCATCGCCGCCGACATCGCCGCCGATCTGGAAGCGGCGATGGAACAGTTCGCGACGATTGCGGAGGACTTGAAGTAGCGAACCCGTTGAACGCCTCGCGATCATCGCAGCCTGAAAAGGGCACATCCCCGCGTCGATGGATCGCAAAACGGCGCGCTACGGCCTCGGAAACCATCCTTCCAGAAACTGCTTTTCAGTTGCATGGCGGCGTCAAGTGTCAGCGGGCCGTCTGCACGATCAGCCGCAAGCCGAAACGCGCGGTTTCTCGTACCGCCTGGGTTGCGCTTTGCGGATGGCTTCGCGAGATTTCGCCCCATGGACCGCCTCAGCGGCCATGGCAGGCCCGAGCGGCATCGGTCTGTTCTCGGATTCGTTCATCACAGGCGGGAAATCACGTCTTCGCGTGAGACGCTTCATTCGACACGACGGTTGGAGCCTCCGCCCGCCTGCGTTCCTCCTGCGCCACAAGTTGACGCAGATCTTCGGCGCTGCTGACCACGGGTCCGGCCTGCGGGTGCTCGGCTTCCCAATTTCGTAGGTTCTCGAAGAACCGCTGCGTGTCATAACCCGCCTCGCGCGCCAGGTCATCTTTGATTCTCCAGAGCTCTTCAAGAATCGGATCCGGTTTCATAATCGAAGTCTCCCATCAATTCCAATGGGGTGCAAACTCGCGGCAACCTCCAGCCCAATCGCCCGGCTTCCATCTCCAGGCGGCTCAGAATCTGCGCGTTCGCCAGGTGACGGCAATTCCACGTCAACAAATAGTCCGCCTTCGCAACGGTCGCGATGGCCAGGTGGGCAGCGTCGGTCTGGGCGCGAGCCGGCAATGCGTGGGTGGCCAGGAGGGCGAGAGTCAACCGCTCCAACTCGGTGGACACCGTCAGCACGATAAGCTCGCGCAGAATCTCCAAGCGCCTGCGAATCTGTTCCGCCTCACCCTGACTGGCCTCGCGCACCACTTCCGAGGATGCCACGCAAAGGAACTCCTGCCGCCGGAGCCGCCACCAGTCGCGCGTCGTCTGCTGGTTGGCCGCCGTGATCAAATGCCGGCTGGAATTGCCCACGAGCAGACTGACAAATGACGTCTCGATATAGACCGTTTCCATGTCTTAATCCCCCAGGATACGGTGGATCGCGTATGCAGCAGTTCGAAAGCTGGGGCAGCGGGCACCATTCGTGAATCCTCCAGGCAGACGGCGGGTTTCCTCGAAGGCGACCCGCCCATGTGAGCGACGTCGGCGGGACACCTGATTGACGGTCGGCGGCCTTATTATTGCGATAACCATTGCGAAATGCTGGCCAATAATGGCCTGCAATGTGAAAACTTGCATCAAAAAATGGCTCGCTACCCTCCACGCCTCGACACTTATCCTCTCCGGACCGAAGGCCACCCATCTTCTCCTTGATCTCTTGGAGTCGGCGCTCAGCCAACTTCCGATCCTTCGTCTCGAGGGATCGACGAAATTGCTTGCCCCTTTTTTTGACCAAAGCGTAATATCCGCCTGATGATTCGAGTCGATACAGGTTCTCTGCGACTTTGTGAAACGTTGGCTGCACAGCCGATGCCGATGGTGTTTTCTGGTCTCCAATCATGCCAGAACCATCCGGTTACAGGTCGAACATTGAATCCGCTTCCATTCTGAGTTATCTAGCTACACCTCCATGGTTTGTGCGCGCTTAGCTCAGTGGTAGAGCATTACCTTGACACGGTAGGGGTCGCAGGTTCAAGCCCTGCAGCGCGCACCATCTTAAACCACATCAAGGGTTTAGGTCGATTTCAACGTCTCACAAGCCACAAAGTCATAACGCCTAGTCATAACAGATCGCCAAGTTCCGCCAATAACGCCGACGATTGCCGAAGCGATTTTCTCAAGCGCCTTTGGGTTTGTCCGGCCCTGTCGCGGGTGATTGTTCTGCCCGCATCATCCCCGCAATTTCCTCCAGGTTGAATGCCGGTGCTTGGCGCTTGCGCTTGGTGACGGGCATGAATTCTGGTGTCGCCGAAACAAGCTCTTCCTCTCCAAAGATGTCCATCAAAT
>CAYHFE010000571.1:0-5114 GCA_964355375.1 uncultured Verrucomicrobiota bacterium | reverse complement strand
TGGCGACCGGCTGAAGCCGGGACTACATACTTGTCAAAATGAGAACTGCTGCGCGCTGGGTCTCGCGATGGCAAAAGCCTGCCTTTCTGCGTATAACTCAACCCTCGCCGAACACACGTGGCACGACGTCATCGCAGAGTTCTGTGGTCGCGGAAAACCACAGACACGATCCCGCCAAGAGCGCACCTGCCAAAGCAAGGACTCTGATCTCATCCGAAACAGACGACTTGTTGAGACGATCTCGGATGATTTCCTGCAAGTGCTCCGGTCATGCGGTGTCTTCAATCATTCAACACCTCGCTGCCTCCACAATCTCGCCGTCGGTTTAGACTGGCTTCCGCGGCCGATTCTTCCCACGAAGCTGACATAGGGATTGCCCGTTCACAAAAGGAACTTGGTTTGTTCGATGTTCAGTGCGCCGAAGAGCAAACTGGCCGGCCATTGTCTGAAGAGGGCTTCCGGTGGATCGAGCACCTGCGCTCCTCTCAGGCTCACCGCACTGGGAGCAAATCCGGTTGCGCTTGCCGGGCAGTTTATGCAGGCTCACCCTATCGATCGGTATGTCCCCGAAACGCATCATTGTCATCGGCGGCGGATTGGTCGGCCTTGCGACAGCCTACAAGCTCGGCCTGGCCTGCCCCTCCGTTCGCGTCACCGTTCTGGAGAAAGAGCGGTCGGTGGGTCAGCACCAGAGCGGCAACAACAGCGGGGTGCTGCACGCCGGTCTCTACTACAAACCTGGATCCGCCAAGGCGCGGCTGGCCGTGGCGGGGATTCAGGAAATGGTCGCCTTCTGCCGTGAGAACCAAGTGCCCCACGAGGTTTGCGGCAAACTGGTGGTCGCAATCGACGATGCCGAGCTCGCCCGACTGCGTGATCTCCACGAACGGGGCACCCGCAACGGCCTGCAAGGATTGAAGCTGCTTGACCGCGCCGAGATGCGGGAAATCGAGCCGCACGTCGGCGGGATTGCGGCGCTCCGGGTGCCGGAGGAAGGCATTGTTGATTACCCGCGGGTTTGCGAAGCGCTTCGCGCCCGGATGGAGAATCAAGGAGGCGAAGTGGTGACCAACGCCAGGGTCACGGCGCTGCGCCCCACGTCCGACGGCTGGCTGGTTCAGACTGCGGCGGGTGATTTTGAAACGGCCTTCCTGGTCAATTGCGCCGGGCTGCACAGCGACCGAGTCAGTGAGTTGGCCGGCGAACGGCGGGAAGTGAGGATCGTGCCGTTTCGGGGCGAATACTACAAACTCAAGCCGGACCGTCAGTTTCTCGTGCGGCACCTGATCTATCCCGTGCCCGATCCGCAGTTTCCGTTTTTGGGGGTCCATTTCACGCGTTTGATTGAAGGCGGCATCGAGGCGGGGCCGAACGCGGTCCTGGCTTTCTCCCGGGAAGGGTATCGCAAGACCGATTTCAACCCGGCCGACCTGTTCGATGCCTTGTCGTTCGCCGGGCTCTGGCGTTTCCTGGGAAGACACAAGCGGATGTGCTGGGAGGAACTCAAGCGCTCGTTCAGCAAAAGGCTCTTCTGTGAATCACTGCAGAAGCTGGTCCCGGAGATTCGAGCGGGAGATTTGGACGCGGGCGGCGCCGGGGTCCGGGCCCAGGCCATGTCGCCCGATGGGAATCTGGTCCATGACTTCTGTTTCGTGAATCAGCGCCGCGCGTTGCATGTGTTGAACGCACCCAGTCCGGCGGCCACGGCGTCTCTGGCTATCGGTGCTGAAATCACGAATCTAATTGCCAAGGAAATATGACGACGGTTAGGAAGAGCGCACGATGATGAAAATCTTGATGACGGGCGGGGCCGGTTATATCGGCTCAGTTTTGACTCCGGCTTTGCTGAACCTGGGACACGAGGTCACGGTTCTGGACAATTTCTACTTCCGCCAGACCACCTTGGCGGATTGCTGCGCCAACCCGGCCTTTCAGGTGGTGCGCGGCGATTGCCGGGATGAATCGCTGGTGAAACCCTTGGTTGCCAAGGCGGATCTGATCCTACCTCTGGCGGCGTTGGTCGGGGTGCCGCTGTGCAACGCTGATCAAATCGCCACCCAGACGACCAATTTCGACGCGGTGTCCTTGCTCTGTCGGTTGGCCAGCCCGAGCCAGCGCATGATCATGCCGGTTACGAATAGCGGTTACGGGATTGGTGAAAAGGGAAAATTCTGCACCGAAGAGACGCCGCTCCGGCCGCTTTCGAGCTATGGCATCACCAAAGTCAAAGCCGAGGAAGCCGTCCTGCAGCGGGAGAACAGCCTGAGCTTCCGCCTCGCCACGGTCTTTGGCATGTCGCCGCGCATGCGCCTCGATCTGCTCGTGAATGATTTCGTCTATCGGGCTGTGCATGATCGCGCGGTGGTGATTTTCGAAGGGCATTTCAAACGGAACTACATTCACATCCGCGACGTGGCGCGGGCTTTTGTTCATGCCATCGATCGCTTCGAGTCGATGAAGGGCCGGGCCTACAACGCCGGGCTCGATGATGCCAATTTGTCCAAACTCGAACTGTGCGCGGTCATTCAAAAGCATCTGCCCAAGTTTGTCTTTGTCGAGGCCCCCATCGGCGAAGACCCGGACAAGCGGGATTACATCGTCTCGAACGCGCGCCTGGCGGCCACGGGATTCCAGCCGGAGTGGAGTCTGGATCGGGGCATCGTCGAGCTGATCAAGGGCTACACGATCTTGAGGAATAGCCTCTACTCGAACGTGTGAGTTCGGCTCCTGCTTCTATTACGGCCGTGGTGCTGGCCGGGGGTTTCGGGACCCGGATTCGGCATCTCCTGCCCGATCTTCCCAAACCGATGGCCCCGGTATTGGGCCGGCCCTTCCTGGAGTGGGTCGTTCGATTTCTCGCCGCTCAGGGCATTGGCCAGTTCATCCTCTCGACCGGGTATCGCGGCGACGTCGTCGCTCGGCATTTTCGCACGCATCCGGTGGGAGAAGTGCGCGTGCGCTGCGTCCCGGAGACCGAACCGCTCGGGACGGCGGGCGGGTTCTTGAATGCGGTCAAGGATGGAGCGGACCCGCCTCCGGCCTGGCTGGTCTTGAATGGCGATTCTTTGGTGCTGGCGCCGCTGGCGCCGCTTCTGAGCGCGCTGAGCGAGCCCGCGGTGTCGGGAGCTCTCCTCGGTGTCCGAATGACGGATGCCTCCCGCTACGGCACAATCCGGGAAGATGCCCAGGGTGCGCTGCTGGAGTTTGCCGAGAAAAGGCCCGGAGCCGGAGTGATCAATGCCGGGGTGTATCTGTTTCGTTCCGCAGCCTTGGATTGGTTTCCCCGGAAAGCGCCGCTGAGTTTTGAGAAAGAGGTGTTTCCTGAACTGATCGCCCGGGGAATGCGATTGCAGGTCTGCGCGAGCGAGGCGCCGTTCCTGGATATCGGCACTCCCGAATCGCTCGTCCAAGCGGAGCGGTTCATCGGCGAACACCGGAACTGGTTTTCCGATTTGGGATTGTCTTCCGGAGCCGCGTGACCAGAATTGGTCCCGTTATGTTCGGGACTTGGAAATGAATGCGGCGGCGGAAAAGATGTTCGCGAAACGAACTGCGGATGCCCAAACGCGCATCGGGCTCGGAGTAGGTGTCATGGTGCGCAACGAGCGCGGGCAACTCCTGCTCGAGAAGCGCAGCGACTGTGGCCTGTGGGGCTTGCCCGGCGGGCGAGTGGAACCGGGTGAATCGATCACCCAGGCGGCCGTGCGCGAGGTTTGGGAAGAGACCGGGCTCACCATCCAGGTCACCCGGCTGCTCGGGGTTTATTCGGAACCGTCCGACCGGATTCTCACCTATCCAGACAATGGCGACGTCGTCCACAAGATCGATGTGATCCTCGAAGCCAAGGTTCTTTCCGGCGAGATCGTGTTGAGCAGCGAAAGCGAGTCCATGGTGTTCTTTGATTGTGTCGCCGTGCCCGCCGGAATCTGTCCGCCGGCGAAACAGCCGATCGAAGATTATTTGAACGGATTGTCCTCGGTTCTGAAATGAAGCCTTATGGTGATTAGCCGAACCCCCTTTCGGATCTCCTTTTTCGGAGGCGGAACCGATTATCCAGCCTGGTACCGGCAGCACGGCGGCTCGGTTTTGGCGGGCACGATCAACAAATATTGCTACCTGACCTGCCGGCACTTGCCGCCGTTCTTCGAGCACCGGATTCGGGTCGTGTATTCGAAGATTGAGGATTGCCGGACGATCGACGAAATCGCTCACCCGGCCGTCCGCGGCATCCTGCGGTATTTGAAATTCGAACGCGGCTTGGAGCTGCACCACGACGGCGATCTGCCGGGGCGGAGCGGCATGGGCTCAAGTTCGGCGTTTACGGTCGGCCTGCTGCATGCCCTCTACGCGCTCCGGGGTCAAATCGCGAGCAAACAGCAGTTGGCCCGGGAAAGCATTCACATCGAACAGGAACTCTTGCGGGAAACCGTCGGGTCGCAGGACCAGGTTTGCGCCGCCTATGGAGGGCTCAATCAGATCCAGTTTCTGACCAATGGCGACGTGGCGGTCCAGCCGGTGACACTGGCGCCCCATCGCCTCCGCGAATTCAATGCCCATTTGATGCTGTTTTACACGGGAATCAAGCGCACCGCCTCCGACGTGGCCGCGAGCTACGTCAGTGGCCTGGAAGCCAAAGCCGCGCCGTTCCAAAAGATGAAGGCTCTGCTGGACGAAAGCCTGCAGATCCTCCAAGGGACGGGTGATCTGGCCCGTTTTGGAGAATTGCTCCATCAGTCCTGGGAAGCCAAACGAAGCCTCAGTGCCAAAGTGTCCAATCCCCAAGTGGACGCCTACTACGAAACGGCGCGGTCCGCTGGCGCGATCGGCGGGAAACTCCTCGGGGCCGGGGGCGGCGGGTTTCTTCTGCTCTTTGTCCCGCCAGAACGCCAAGCCAACGTCCGCCGGAACCTGAGCCGCCTGATTCACGTGCCCTTCGAATTCGAGTTTTCCGGCAGCCAAATCATCTTCTTCGACCCGGAAGAGGATTACGCCGAGCACGAGAGGGCGCGGGCGGATCAGGAGCTGGAGTCGTTCCGCGAGTGGTCCGATCCGGCGCCGTCCGATCGCGAGTAAACGTCCCAGCAGTTCTCATTTTGTCTCAGGACACTGTCCGT
>CAYHFE010000570.1:0-5119 GCA_964355375.1 uncultured Verrucomicrobiota bacterium | reverse complement strand
GAAAGATGTCTTCGCGCAGGGCGGTGACCGGCAGGAAACGGTTCCATCGCCTCCGTGCGTTGAAGATGGCCTGGCCAATGCGCTGGCGCGAGACCTCAAGCTGGTCCGCAATGTCGCTCTGGCTCGGCCACTGTTACTCCGCAAACATCTCCTGCAACTTGCCAACCTCGTGCCGCAACGTGAACTGCTGGAACGTCTCTTTGCCCTGCCGATGTTTCAGATAAGCGCGCAGCATCTTTTCGATGGTATGGGTCAGCTCCTGGCCGGTCACGCCATGGAAGACTTGCCGTCCCACCGCCTGGTGTCTGCCGAAGCCGCCGCCGACAAAGATGTGATAGGCATCGACGCTCTCCCCGCCGATCTTTGTCTTCGTGCCCAGGCAGCCGATGTCGCCCATGTAATGCTGCGCGCACGAGTTCGGACAGCCCGTGATGTGGATGTTGACGGGCTGATCCAGCTCGAGGCGCTTCTCCAACTGCTTGATGAGTTCGAGCGCATGGCCCTTCGTATTGGATTGGGCGAATTTGCAGAAACTGTTCCCCGTGCAGGCGATCACGCCGCTGGCGAGGTTCGATTGCTTCGTGGCGAACCCGGCCTTGTCCAGCGCGCGCTTCAGCGTCGGCACAAACGCATCCGGCACGTTCGGAATAATGAAATTCTGCCAGACGGTCAGCCGCACTTCGCCGCTGCCATACAAGTCCGCCAGTTCCGCGAGCCGCCGCAGCTGCTTCGGCGTGATCGTGCCGACGGGACACGTCGCGCCGACGTAGTTCAACCCGCGCTGCTTCTGCGGATAATCCCCCACATGTGAATGCGCCAACTCCTGCGACGCCCAACGCATCTGCGCGGCGTTGTAGGGCGCGCGGCGGAGGGGCTGGCCGAGCAGCTTTTCCGTCTCCGCCAGATATTGGTCGAGCGTCCACTTCTCCAGGAGATGCTTGAGCCGCGCCTTTTTACGGTCGCCGCGATGACCGTGGGCGATGAAGACGCGAACGAGCGCGACCACGACCTTGTTGATCTCGTTCGGCGGAACGACCACGCCCAGGTCACGGGCGAAGGCCTTGTGCCCGGTCGCACCCCCGAGCGCGACGCGGAACAGGACTTCATTCCCGATCTTCACGGCTTTCACCCCGATGTCGTTGGTGTCCTCGACCGAACCAATCTGCCCGCCGCCGTCGTAGGCGATGTTGAACTTGCGAGGCAGGTCGTAAAAGGAACGGTCGTTAATGATGATCTGCGCGAGTTCCATGAGCAACGGCCGGACGTCGAGCAACTCCACCGGGTCGATGCCCGCCGTCGGATTCATCGTGAGATTGCGGATGTTGTCCGCGCCCGCCCCGCGGGTGTGCAACCCGACGCTCTGCACGCGCCGGAGGAATTCCGGGCAATCCTTCGGCTGGATGAGGCGCATCTGGAGATTCGCCCGGGTCGTGATCTGCACGTAACCGCTCGTCAACCCCTGCGCGATGCGAGCCAGCTCGCGCAACTGAAATGTCGTCAGCAGCCCGCCCGGAATGCGCAGGCGTGACATAAAGGCGTCCTGCACCGGAGTGAGGAAGAACAGCCCGTTCCACTTAAACCGGAATGTGTCTTCTTTGTCCGGCGCCTTGTTGCCGATGGCGTTCTCGAGGATCTGGTCGTAGGCATCGAGCGGATGCAGCTCGCGCTTGACCCGTTCCTCGAAGATGAGGTCTTCCGGCGGGGTGGACGCGGGTTCGACCTCGCTGAAGCGCTGGCCGCGCGCAGCCACGCCGGCGAACAGACCCGCCAGGTATTCCTTCTGCTCCGGCGTGAAACCGGTGTTGGCAGAACGTTCAGAGAGAGTCGTCGAGTTCATGGAAAGGGAACACCTCCAAAAATTGGACGTGAATCGGGACCATGAACCCACCCCCGTCCCCTCCGAGGAGGGGACCTTCGCGGCGGGCGCTGGTTGCCAGTTCCCCTCCTGGGAGGGGTGCAGGGGTGGGTTGGTTCATGGAAAACGAACACCTCCCAAATGGGGACGCGAGTTGGGACCATGAACCTGAAGGTGCGATGGGGAGCGCGGGCGTCTCGCCTGCCGGGTTCGGCGTCCCGCCGAACCCACACTGTGGTGTCCCATCCTGATTCCGGTCGGCGAGACGCCGACCGGTGCAGCCGGGACGGCCGCGCTCCCCATTCGGACAACCACGGTTCATGGAAAGTCTCAGGAAGGTCATCTTCTTTCAGTGGGAATTGGGGAGCACACGCGCCCTCGCGTGTCCCGACTGGCGCCTCGCCAGTCGGAACCGAGACTCAGTTCAGTCACGAAACCGGGACTCGTCCGAGCATTTCCATGGGGTCGGCGAGGGCGCCGACCACGGCACGCGAGGGCGCGTGCGCTCCCCTTCTCAACGGAATCGTTGCGGCTTAGGCAGGCTCCTGCTCTCCAATCAAGCTCGCCGCTAGTGGTCGGTTCAATACACATCCCTTTGATAGCGCTTTTCAGACTTCAGTCTCGCGACGCAGGCTTTGGCCTCGTCCGGTGTCTTGCCGCCGTGCCGTTCCACGATTGTGTGCAAAGCGGCGTCCACATCCTTGGCCATGCGGCTGGCATCCCCGCAAACGTAGAAGTGGGCGCCGGCCTCGAGCCATGACCACACGTCCGCGCCACTCTCCAGCAGGCGGTGCTGAACGTAGATCTTTTCCGCTTGGTCACGCGAGAAGGCGAGGTCCAGACGCGTGAGGAAGCCTGACTTCTGCCAGGCGGTGAGTTCCTTTTCGTAGAGGAAGTCCGCGGCCCGCGTCTGATCGCCGAAGAACAGCCAGTTCCGACCCTTGGCTTCCGTCGCCTGCCGCTCTTCCAGAAACGCGCGGAACGGCGCGATTCCCGTGCCGGGACCGACCAGGATCATCGGCGTTTCGCCGTGGGCCGGCAGTTTGAAACTGTGCGCCGGCCGGACAAATATTTTCACATACTCCGCGTCGCCGACGCGATCCGCCAGGAAGGTTGAGGCCACCCCGTTCCGCCGGCGCCCGTGGCTTTCGTAACGCACCGCGCTCACGGTCAGATGCACTTCATCCGGATGCGCCCTGGGCGAGGAGGCGATGCTGTAAAGGCGGGGCGCGAGCTTCTTCAGAGCGCGGACGAATTCCGTGGCCGACAGAGGTGCGGGCAGGAGGTGCAACAGGTCAATGACCTGTCGGCCCCACAGCCACTTCCTCAAGTCATCGCGGCGCTCGGGCGCGAGCAAGGGCGCCACTTCGCTGTGCGGCGCGGCCTGGGCCACGGCCGCCAGCAATTCGGGCGAGGGCTTGGTGATGTCGAGATGGTGGGTGAGTGCCTCCCGCAATCCCATCACGGATTCTCCCAGCTTCACGTTCTCATCGGGATGGCCGCCCAGCGCCGCGAGGACGTCATCCACCAGTTCGGGGCAGTTCACGGGCACGACGCCCAGCGCGTCGCCAGCCTCATAGGTCAGCCCGCTGCCCTGCAGGCTGATTTCGTAATGGCGGACTTCCTTGTCCGATCCGGGCTTATTGAGCAGGACGTTTTTGAGCAGCTTGGCCGGGAATGGGTGGGCCTTGCCGGAGGATCGCGCCGGCACCGCGGCAGCGCCGTTCTCAGGCACCGCGCCCTTTCCGTTGACTGGAAGAACGGGCGGGCGCGACGCCGGCGGGGGGTTGTCACCGAGTTTGTCCCAGAGGGCGTTGATCCAAGCGGTGGCGGCCGTTTCGTAATCGGCATCACATTCCCCCCGCGCGGCCAGACGGGTGGCGCCGAGGACTTCGAGGCGCGCGTCAAACTTCCTCGAGGCGCCGCAGAAGTCGGAATAATTCCTGTCGCCAAGTCCGAGCACGGCGAATTGGAGATTCTCCAGGCGCGGCGCGGACTCGGCGTTGATCCAGTTCCAGAAATTCGCTGCGTTGTCGGGCGGTTCGCCATCACCCCAGGTGCTGGAGATGATCACGGCCTTGCCGCCGGCCGTGAGGTTGACCCGCTCATAATCGTTCAACCCGAGAATGGTCGGCGCAAATCCGCGCGCCTGCGCTTCCTTCGCGATCCGCCTGGCCAATCCTTCCGCGCTGCCCGTCTGCGAGCCGAACAACACCAGCAGCGGCCCGGCGTTCTTCGTGGGCGCGGGATGGAGTGATGGCGCGGGCGCGCCGTTGGGCGGTGCGGGCGAGAACAGGCCGGCGAGAAAACCATTGAGCCAGGCGCGTTGTTCGGCGCTAAACGGGGCGGATTCCGGAATGAAAGGCAGGCTCGTCATGACGACGCCTCCACGCGCACGGCGCAGTATTTGTAGCTCGGCTGGCGCGAGTGCGGGTCGTATTCGGTGCGGGTGAGGCGGTTGGTCACGTCATAATGCATGGGCGCGAAAAGCTGGCCCGGCGCCACCGTCGGCGTGATGAAGGCGGTGCAGACGATGCGCGCCCGGCGCGAAATCAGAGCCACGGAGGAATGAGGCTCGATGCGCAGCCGAGCGGCATCGTCTGGATTCAGCTCCACGTAGGGCTGCGCCGGGTAAAGCGAGCGCAGCACGGCGGACTTGCCGGTGCGCGTGTTGGTGTGCCACTGCGCACTCGTGCCGCGACCGGTGAGGAGAACAAAGGGGAAGTCCGCATCCGTTGGTTCCGCGACGGGACGTGGCCGATCGAAGAGAAAGTTCGCCCGACCATCGGGCGTAAAGAATCGTCCGTCGATGAAGAGACGGCGTTCGCCTGCCAGATGGGGGCGCGTCTGTTTTGCCAGCCTCTCGCCGGGGAGGGGGAAGGGCGAAGCCAGGGCCGCCTGCTCCGCGCTCCAAGGCCATTGGATCCCGCCGCACGCATCGAGGTGTTCGTAGCTGGCAATGCCGGTGATGTCGCAGGGCTGCCCGGCGGAAAGGCGCTTGAGAATCTGAAACGCCGCTTCGGGCGAGGTCCATTCGCGGAACAGTTCTCCGCAGCCGCAATAATGGGCGACGAGGCGGAAAATGTTGAAATCGCTCAAGGCTTGGCCAGGGGCGCGATGGACTTTTGTCGTCAGGCCGATGCGGCGTTCGCTGTTGATGAACGTGCCTTCCTTTTCGCCCCAGCCCGCCGCAGGCAAAATCAAATCGGCGCGCCTCGCCGTGTCCGTGGTCGTGAACATGTCCTGCACGACGAGAAAATCGAG
>CAYHFE010000569.1:0-5132 GCA_964355375.1 uncultured Verrucomicrobiota bacterium | reverse complement strand
TGCACCGTGATTTCATCCGTCAGACCGAATCTGCAAGCAGTGGCGTTCGTAAATGATGGCCGAAAGGATTTGGTTTGTTCCACCGGTTTCAATGTCGTGCAGCCTTTGGCACACAAACTTGCCCCCAAGTTTAGTTACTACGTGCTCATTTCCGAAGGCGCACGACAATACTTCGAAGCCACGGCAAAAGGTGTCGGTTATCCGGCGGTTGATGACAAGGATTTCGACTCATTCGCCGTCCCGCTCCCACCGCTGCCGGAGCAACAGCGCATCGCGGCGTATCTGGATGCCAGTTGCGCCGCGATTGACGCCGCCGTCGCCGCCAAACGCTGCCAACTCGAAACCCTTGACGAGATTACACACTCGACCATTTATCGCGCCGTGACACGCGGGTTGGACGATACGGCTGCGTTCAGGAATTCAGGATTGGAGTGGGCGGGGAAGATACCGTCGCACTGGGCGGTAAGGCGCATTAAAGACATCGCTGCGCTAAACAGCGGCGATGCGATTGCGTCAGAAGACATCGCTCCGGCAGGTGACTACCCTGTTTATGGGGGGAACGGCTTGAGAGGATATACGACCTCGTTCACGCATAGCGGCTACTACGCTTTGATTGGAAGACAGGGGGCGCTTTGCGGGAACATCAATTACGCCAACGGTAAATTCTGGGCCACCGAACATGCAGTGGTTGTAAGCCTGCTCCGGAATTATGAAACCCTATGGCTTGGCGAATTGCTCCGAGTCATGAATCTCAACCAATACTCCAACGCGGCCGCACAGCCAGGATTGGCAGTGGATAGAATCAAGTTTCTCAAGTTGCCTATTCCTCCACGTTCAGAACAAGCCAGCATTGCTGAACACGTTGGGAAGACCAAAGCCAGAAGTGAGCAGATGGCCACTCAACTGCAAAAGCAAATCGCCACGCTCACCGCCTACCGCAAGTCGCTGATTCACGAATGCGTCACCGGCCAGCGGCGGATCACGGAGGCGGATGTGCGGCGGGCCAAGAGGGCGGATGGGGAACTTGCTTAAATGGGCCGGCTTGGCCGCGCGGTCAAGGCAGCGAGAGGGTGGACACGGATGGCGGCAGATGTGCGGACAGAATGGTGGACATTGTGTCGGACAAACGGCGTGAGTCGTGCTTGTTTTATGTTGTCAACGTGTAAGTTACGATGGTAATGTCGGTGGACAAATATGCGGACATTTGAGCGGACACATCTCTGGCTTTCGTTCCGGGTTGACCTGCGGAAGGCCGCGCCGCCGTTGTGGCTTTTGCTGGGCGAGGCGGCGTCGAAATGCGAGCACATCGCCGGCGTGCCGTTGCGCCCGGCCACGGCGCAATCGCTGCACCAACTTTATCTGGCCAAAGGCGCGCTCGCCACGACGGCCATCGAGGGCAACACCCTGACGGAAAAGGAAGTGCTGGCGCGCTTGCAGGGCAAACTCAAGCTGCCGCCGTCGAAAGAATATCTGGGCCGGGAAGTGGACAACATCGTGACCGCGTGCAACGGCATTGGCGAGCGGTTGCGGAACGACGATGCGGCGTTGACGACGGAGCGCGTGTGCGAGTTCAACCGTCAGGTTTTGGAAAAGTTGGCGCTGGATGAGGGCGTCGTGCCGGGCAAGGTGCGGACTCATTCGGTGGTGGTCGGCAATGTGTATCGTGGAGCGCCGGCGGAGGACTGCCAGTTTCTGCTGGAACGGTTGTGCGAGTGGCTCGCGGGCGAGGACTTCGCCGCGCCGGAAGGCATGGAAATGGTCTATGCCATCATCAAGGCGGTGGCGGCGCACCTTTATCTGGCGTGGATTCATCCCTTCGGGGACGGCAACGGACGCACGGCGCGGCTGGCGGAGTTTCAAATTTTGTTGAGTGCGGGCGTGCCGACCCCGGCGGCGCACTTGTTGAGCAATCACTACAACCAGACGCGGGCGGAATATTACCGGCAACTGGACCGCGCCAGCAAATCGGGCGGCGAGATTGTGCCGTTCATCGAATACGCGGCGCGCGGTTTTGTGGACGGGTTGCGCGAGCCGTTGCGGGTCATTCGCGACCAGCAATGGGACGTGGCCTGGCGCAGCTTCGTGCATGAACGCTTTCGGGACGAAAGCGGCGCGAACGCCAAACGCCGACGCGACCTGGTCCTGGAATTGAGCACGGCCCGCGAACCGGCGGCGGTGGGCAAGATCACCGAACTCACGCCACGACTGGCCAAAACGTATGCTGGCATCTCGGCCAAGACATTGCAGCGCGACCTGGCGGCGGTGGAAGAGTTGGGATTGATTGAACGGAAACCCGAAGGCGTGCGGGCGAAACGCGAGTTGATTCTGGCCTTCCTGCCATGGCGTCGGAGAGAAATCAAAGCCAAGCTTGCGGCCAAAGAAGCGCCAAAATCATGAGCAAGACGAGCAAGGCCAACTTTGCCCTCTCCTTGGAGGAGCAACTCAAAGATCCTGTCTTTGCCGAGCGGTTCAAACGCGCGGGCGAAGCGCGTCCGGCCAAGTCATGAAGTCAGCGATGAAAGATTTGCGTGCGCTCGCCACTGAGATTGCCGACCACATCATTTTCAACCGGACGGGATACTTCAGCTTCTTGGAAGAGGGGAAGTTGTAGAGGCAGAAGACGGAGCGGGTGCGCGTGATGGATTGGAAGCATCCGGCGAACGATACGAATTTCGAACGGCGAATTTCGACGGTCGAATCTCGAACTGACTGAACTTCGCACCCGACTCGACACCTCACCCCGGCCCTCTCCCCGTTCGAGGCGGAGAGGGAGAGCGCGTTCGTCATTCGCACTTCGCACTTCGCACTTCGCACTTCCCCCCGGTGGTCATCGAGTTGAAGAAGCCCGGCGTGTCCGCGCGCGGCGTTCGACGAGAGAGGCGGTCCAATTGAGCCGTTCAGAGCGACCAGCCCTTGCGGTATTCGCGATGGAGCAGGTGGCTGGCAGGCTTTGAACTCAGGATCTGGCCGCTGAGCGTATCGTATTCAATCGGGCCTTCCACCAGGGTCGCCAGGTTGGCGAGTTGAGCCAGTTCCGTGAGCGGGCCGCCCATGTCGAAACTCGAGAAGGTCTTCCCGTTGCCCTTGCACGCTTCGATCCATTCCCATTGGTGGCTCTGGACGCGCGGCAGCAACTCCGGCGGCCTTCGCTTGAAGTCTTCAAACCGATTCTCAGGCAGCAGCACGTAGTTGGCATTCCAGGGATTCTCGGAATAGATCGATCCTTTCGATCCTGCCAGCAAATCTCCCCAGCCGCCCCGCTTGTATCCAAGCATCAGATCCTCAGGCGGCTTTTCCTTCGCATACCAGGTCAATTTCACGGGCGGCAGGTCCCCGCGCGCGGGCAGGTCCATCACCACCTTCAGCGAAGTGGGATATCCTTCCGCATCGACTTCGGAGGTCCAGGCTTGGAGCCGGACAACCACCGTGCTGGCCCCGGGATTCATCGACTTCTGCCAGAGCTGTTCCAAATGAAGTGCACGGAACATGATGTTGGCTGTGTGGCAGGCAAAATCCCCAACGATGCCGCTGCCAAACGCGCGCCAGGAGCGCCAACTCGCGGGCGCGTAAACGGGGCTGTAAGGTCGGCTCTCGGCCGGTCCCAGCCACAAATCCCGATCCAATCCCTCCGGAACCGGCGGAGTATCGGTCGGACGCTTCATCGGACCGTTTCCGCCATCAAACCAGACGTGGGCCTCACGGACCTCGCCAATGACGCCTCCCCACACTAATTCGACGGCTCGGCCCAGGCGCCTCTCTGCGGAACCCTGGTTGCCCATCTGCGTGACCACTTTGTGGCGCGCGGTGGCCCCATTCAATCACCAAACGGTGACTTGTTCGGATGCGCCACCGTGATCGGCGAGGGCGCCGACCACGGCCTGCGGGGGCGCGTGCGCTCCCCATTTGAGCTGCATGGATAACGCTACGAGCCTCTCCCGGTGATTGGGGGATGGCGATTCGGGTCAATGCGATGGCGTGGCGCAGGGCGTCAAATGGAAGCCAGAGCCTTCTCCAGAAACTCCCGATTGGCGCGGGCGTGGGCCGTCGTCTCCTCGGCGCTGGCGCCGACTTTGACGCCCTCGACCATGATCGGACCGTGGAATCCGACCGACTTCAGCTTCGCGAACACGGCCTTGAAGTCCACCTTGCCGGTGCCGAACTGCGACATCACTTCACCCTTCGGCGCCGGACAATCTTTTGCGCAAAAACCGGTGACGTGCTGGACGATCGGCTCCAACTCCGCCAGCGGGTCCTTGCCGGTGTAATAAATGATATTCCCGGCGTCGTACCAGATCTTGAAATTCGAGTGTGCGACCTTGTCGAGGCACCGTCGAATCTCCTCCGACGCGCCGCTGCCGCCCCCGTGTGGCTTGAGGACGATTTGCAGGCCACGCTTCTCGCCCTGCGCGGCGGCGTCGGCCATGAGGCGATAGAAATTCTCGTACTGGGCGGGCTTGTCCACGCCGAAGGTCAGCATGAACTTCAACTCCAGCCGCGCCGCGTTCTCAATCTGCTGGCGGAGGTCGGCGATGTTGCCTTCGAGCGTGGCTTCCGGGCGGAAGCGAATGGCCGTCATATTCACGGTCAGCCCGCGTTGGGCAATGCGCTTCTTCAATCCGTCCAGATACTCCGGGGTCGCCGTGGACGACGTGAACGCCTCGCCGCGGTGGCCCGAGAGCAAGCCGGTGAGCCTGTAACCGGCGGCCTTGATGCCATCGAGCGCGTCGTCGTAACTCCACTTGGTCCAAGGGCGGTTGAAACAGCCGATTGGCCAAGGGTTGGCGGCGGTGGCTTGGTCGGCGGCGAGAGCGCGGGTCCAGGATCGGTTGCCCAGTGCCGTCGCGCTGAGGGTGGCAGCTTGGATGAAAGTCCGGCGGTTCATGTCCGGCGATTGTCTTCCTTTCCCTCGCGCCTGGCAAGATCCCAGGCCATGAAACAGGGGGGACGAGCCGCCGGCTCGTCCGCGCCGCGGGCCGCGGCGCCAGCAGGGACACGCGAGAACGCGTCCCTACCTTTCGCCTGGCGCAGGCCTCGGGACCATGAACCGAATGGAGTGGGCAGCGTCGCGTCAGCGTCTTGGAGTGCGCCGGCCCTCCGGCGCTTTGGCCGGGTGCGGAGAAAGCGGCAGAGGG
>CAYHFE010000568.1:0-5143 GCA_964355375.1 uncultured Verrucomicrobiota bacterium | reverse complement strand
CCAAGTGCGGGGCGGAAATGAAGATCGTCGCTTTCATCGAGGGAAGGCAGACGGCGGTCGTGGAAAAGATTCTGAAACACTGTGGCCTTTGGAAAGAGGAATCCGATCGAGGCCCGCCGCGGGTTCAGGGGAGAACCGCAGGCTGAGATAGTAAAAAGGAGACGAGAATTGGGGTGCCAGCAACATCGGCGAAACATCGGGGGAACGTTGCAGGCAGATCTGAATGCTCTCCTTTGTCTGGAAACTCTGAAAAAGATCGGAATGGGCTATAGAATGGATTTCATTGACCTGAAATCGTGGGACCAGCTGCATTGATCCAACCGTTCAAAAGCAAATTCTTATCAGTTTATCAGTAGATCGCGCCGGGATACTCGACTCTCAGCTTGCGGGCCATGACGGGGAAGCGGCCCGCGCCGCTTCATGTGGCATTATCAAGACCCGTTTACGTAACAAGCATGAACCTGATGGGCCCTTGGTGCTTTCCAATGCCCGGCTACTTCCACTTGCACTTGCGATTGACCATGCGGTGCTGGCCGTGGCAATCGGTGCAGAACCTTTTTTCGCGGTTCGTGCCGTCCAATACCGCCTGGTGATCGGGCTTCTCCTTCCGTTCCGTCTTCTTCTTGTCACTCTGCACCAGGTTGACCCAATTGTGACAGTTCAGGCACGCAAACCGGCTCAGGCTTTTGCGGTAAATGATATCCGGCGCCGTGCCGTTTCCACCCGAAGCCCAGGATTCGTCAGCAATGTGGGCATCCGAGGGTCCGTGGCAGGTCGCGCACCCGATGTTGGTCCGGGAATGGACCACCGTGATGGCTTCCTGCATGAAGTTGAGGTGGCAAACCTGACAGCGGCTGTTGTCAGCCCCCGGCCCGGCGGGCGCATTGGTTCCCGGTTCGTCATCAAGGAGCAGCAGCGGCGCATCTTTCGCCACGGCGGGCTGTTTGTTGGCGGATGCGGCAACCCGGAATGACAGGTTGGTGGAAGCAGCCAGGTCGTCCTTCGTTTCACCCCCGCTGACGCCCGCACTGATCCAAGCGGCGAAAGCAAGGAGCACGCTGCGGACTCTCACTGAATATGCGCCCGCACGCTTCATGCTGCCGAACAACCTGGAGTGGTTGGCTAGACGTATTCCCAGCTCTTCAACCATTCGTAATGAGTCGGGAGGCTGGCCAGCATGTGCTGGTTGAGGCTCCGGATTTCGGCCCGCTCTTTCACGTCAAGCTGGCGGCGCTCCATCACGGCCTTGGCCACGTTGTCCACCTCAGCGACATTGTGCATGCCGGGGATGGGAATCACCGTGTTGGTATGCAGGATGTAGCGAATCGCCAACCGCGCCCGCTTGTAGTCTTCTTCCTTCTCCCCGGTGAACAGGGTCCCGGCGGCAAAAGGCTTGATGCCGAAGGCCCCCACGTCCTGCTTCTTAAGCGTTTCAAAAACGCTGTCCTTCGGTGCGGCCTTGCTCATGGTGGTGAACGGAAAACAGACCACATCGATCTGGGGAAAATACTCGATCATGAATTTAATCCAGCGGCGGTCGTGCGTGGAGAAACCAATGTGCCGGGCCTTGCCCTGTTTCTTGGCTTTCTCCAGCGCGTCCACGATCTCGGCCGCGGTGTCGAACGTGTGCCGGCCGCCCGGTTCCATGCAGGTGATGCGCCACAGATCGGTGTACTCCTGCTCCGAGTCCTTGAGCAATTCATCGAGCGACTCGACCAGCTTCTTGGAGGTGCGGAAATTCTCGTTGCGCACCTCTTTGGCCCCGTGCGAGAGGCCCAGATACATCTTGTCGCGCCGGCCCTTGAGGGCCTTGGCGTCACGTTTGACCTCGTTGTCCCAGCAGGCGTCGATGTAGTTGATCCCCACGTCTATGCAGCGGCTGATCACTTCGGCACGCTCCTGGTCATTGTTCCGCGAATGTCCACCCAGGCAGACCGCCGAAACCATCACGCCCGACTTGCCCTGGCGGCGATATTCCATGTTCGGATTGTAGTTAAGAATCTTGGACGTATCGACCGGCTTGTCCGCCGCGGCCTGGGCATTGGAGCCAGCGAAGCCAGCCACCCCCACCGCCGCGCTGGCGGCCGCCAGTGCGGTGTCACGCACAAACTCGCGCCGGGTTACTCGTGTGTTTTTCATGGTTGGATACCTTTCTACTTGGATTGGGTTAATGGGCGATCGCTTTCGAGTTTGAACAAGGCTTTGATTTCATCTTCCGAAAGAGATCGGTCGTAAATCCGGAGGTCATCGATCAGGCCTTTGAAGCGCCGGCCGACGCTGACATCCAGGAAGTCGCCGGTTTCGATCGGCCAGAGATCCAGCAACCCGATGTCATCGATCTCGGCAAGTTCGCCGTCGCGATAAAGTTTAACGTGATCATGGAGGTTGGGCGGAGACGCCTCCACCACCGTCACCGCCACATGATGCCAGGCGTCGTCATGGCTTCCGGCTTTCATGTAGAGGTAACCGCCTTTGGGTGTCACCCCGATGCGCCCCCGGATGTGGCCGAACGTCCACATCTGGCCGTGCTCGTTGGCCCCCCAGGCGACAAGGTCCCCTGAGGACGCCGTCGTTTTGATCCAGGCCGCGACAGTGCGCGGCAGCGTCCCGGTGATGCCCTTGAATCCCGCCATGCGCACGCCCTCTTTGCTCCCGTCGAAGTTGAGGGCCTTCCCGATCCGGCCGGGGGCCGAATGAGTATCAAAGGACAGGGCGCCTTCGAGCGTGCCTGGATGCGCTTGCTTGGAGGAATCCGCCGCGGTCTTGCCGGAGGTTTCATCAAACTTCCACCAGCCCACCAGGTGTGAATCCGTGTTCAGCGAGGCGCGGCCGGTTGGATCGGCGAACGCGGCATTGCCCGCAGCCGACACCGTGAGGCTGCTCAGAACGCCCGCCAGCAAAACGCTCGCGAGGGAAAAGCTTTGCGGTCTTTTCATAAATTCACAGCCGGCCCAATCAAACAACTTAGTCATGGCGCATCACCGCATCCGGCGACAGGCAACTGCTTCCGGGTTCCCGGAGAAAGTCGGCAAAAACTTCCGTTTCGTCAAACCTGCATCAACTTGCATTGAACGAAAGCAGACCTCAAACCGGTCACCGCCTTTCCTGCCCAGAGGCATGGCGACCACAGCCCAATCAGCACGGGGCTTCATCGTGATCGGCACCCGGGGCACCCCTCTCCGGAGAAGCGGGAGCGGATTCGCGTCTGCGGCGGCGCGGCCTGGGTCAGGCATGCACATGCGGTTCCCACTCCAGCCCATCGGCCTTCTGCAGGTCATCCACGCCTTCGTGGAGGAAACGGACTTGCGCGAAGCGACAGAACCGGCGGATGTCCTGCGTGTGGTCGCCGTAGAAGACGACCCGGTGCAAACCGCAGGACCAGTTCTCCAGGAAACGCTCGGGGCTCGCCACTTTCATCGTGAGCTTGGTGCGGCAGCCCCATTCGACGAACGGGCTGTCCGTGGCGTCGCCAGTGGCGAACAGCAGCTTGTCCGTGCCGATGAGCCGGGCCATGGAAAGCTTGCGCCCGGTGGGCATTTTCACCTGAAGCGACGCGCCTTTGCCGTCCTCAAGGTGGCTCCGGATATGATACGGCGCGGCGGACTGATCCGGCCCTTCCATCTGCGTCGCCGCCACGCAATGCGCATGGATGATGCTCGACGTGGACAGATCGAACACAGGATCGGTGACGAAACCCGGCCGCCCGACGAGGTGGCTGAAGATCAGGTGCGTCATGCTGGACTTCAGGTCCGCCTCACACACGCCGCCCAGGCCCAGGTTGTTCAAGCGCACAAAACCAAGGCACGGATAGCCCATGTTCCGGCCGATGAGATCCATGCCCAGGCAATTCATCGTCACCAGCACTGCCTCGTGCCGGGCAAGCAGATCGCGCATGGCGATATACATCGTGGAAGACTTCAAGACCTCCTCCCGGGTCGGCTCGACGACCTTCTTCGCCTCCTTGAGCCAGCGCTGGCAATCGGCCATCACCGCGCTGCGGTCGGCTTTGTCGTAGGCCTCCCGGAGTTCCGGCAACCCGACGTTCTGGATGTCCGTGCCGAACTTTTCCTTGATCGCTTTGCAGTAGGTGACGTCCGCTGGAGTCTGGTTCACGTGCAGAATGCGCGCCTCCTTGAGCCGGTGCAGGGCGCGGAAAGGGCGGATCGCGGTCAGCACGTCCTCGAACCGGCTGGTGGGATACACCTCGATGAGCTTGCCCTGTTTCTGCCAGCTCGCGATGGTGTGCCACTCGTGACCGGTGTAGGGCAGGCTGAAGAGAACGATCGGAATGCCCAGCTCCATCAGGCTCTGGAGTTGCCCGCCAATGCCCATCGTGAGGTGCATCACGAGGATGCCATCCACGCTCTTGAACTGTTCCTTGGCTTTCCCGAGGGCGGCGGTGTCCTGGATCAAACCGGCGTTGACGAACTCCACGTCCGCCAGGCGCGGACCCAGTCGGGCCAGTTCACGTTCGCAGCGTTTCATCTCGGCGGGCACATCCACCGTGGACGAAGGCCAGCCGGGATGCTCGCGGCCAAGATAGATTTTGCCGATCCGCACCGGGGAGGTGAGGCCCAGCTTGGGGCTGGTGGCAGCGGCGGCGAGGCGTTCGGCCAAACCGCCGAAGGCACCGCAAGCGAGAACTCCTGCCGCCGTGGATTTCAGAAAGCAACGACGCGTGGCGGGTGTATTCATGGGATCTCCTGTTGGACTTCCTGTTGGACTGTTTGTTCCTGGAAGCACAATGCCCAGCCTACGCTTGCGCCCTGAACTCCGGCAATCAGAATCTGAACCAAGGATCCGGCCTTATTCATTAATAGTGCAGGCTATCCGGCCCAAAGGGCAGAACCCAAAGCTCTACGTCTATTTTCCCATCCCGCTGGCCGCGGCGATTGGGCTTCAACCCGGTGAGGAGGTGCAGTGGGAACTGCTGGACCGTGGGGAACTCCACCTGGTGAGAAAAAATGCTTCGCCACCCCGCACCCGCCAGCGCGCCAGAAAAAGCTGACACACTGTCGAAAACCGCCGGAGCCGGGTCGGATCACCGAACCCGCATAAACATTGATGAAACGTTGCGAACGCTCCCAAATTCACTTCGTAAAGGTGTCTTAAAGGTGTCAGTTCCTAGTTTATAAAGGTGTCA
>CAYHFE010000567.1:0-5156 GCA_964355375.1 uncultured Verrucomicrobiota bacterium | reverse complement strand
CATTCCCGAGACCCCGAGCAGCGTCGCCGTCGGCTCCGGAACCGCCGCGAAACCGTCGATTTCCGAGGCGCCGCTGAGGACATCGACGCGGATGAACCGGATGCTGGGCAGATCGAGGGCTTGGCCGTTGGCTTGGCGCGCCCAACTGATGTCGTACCCCGCGCCGCCGCCGGAGCCGCCATAGAGGGTTCGAATTCCGGCCAGGTTGCGTCCGGCAAAACTCGCGCCGATCAAGGAGGGGTTAAGCGGTTGGCTCAAGTCCCCCAAACCGTCCGTCGGAAAGGGGCCATCCACGATGGGGGCCAGCGACGGAGTCAATTCGTAATAGGTCACGTTGTCCGAGCTGACGGAAACCCGAGTGGCGCCGGGGTTGGCGCCGAAGAGGGTGCCGTCGGTGACGCCGCCGCCGGCAAAATCGCCGTTGGTGATGACAAAGCCGGCGCTGCCGAAGATGATGAAATCCAGGCCGAACGGATGGGTTGGATCATTCACGATCGGATTGTTGAATTGAACGGTCAGCGATCCTCCGGTCCCGAGGGAGAGAAGTTGCTCGGAGAGATAGGGCGGGCTGAATGGATCGACCGGTCCGCCGAATTGACCCGGCGTGACGCGCGAGGGCGGGCCGAGCACGGCGGTGGTGTTGGTGTAGCCGCGCCCGGTGCTGAATTCGGTGGCGAAGCCCTGGCCGGGGTTGTAGGCGGTGACCGCGTCGGCATATCCGGCGGCGAGGCTGGAGGAAGCGGTGAGGGAACTGGCCAGAGCCAGCCCCGAGAGGAACGAGAGACGCATACGACTGATCTTTCCGTGAGTTCCGCCACGATGGCGGGAGGGTTAAACACAGGAGAGACCAGAGCGGAGTCTGCCCAGGCTGGGTTCGGCTCAGGGCCAAAAAAAAGCCTTCAGACTCCGGCAAGACGGGAATGAAGGCACTCGACGAATCCCGCGGAATACAGTTCAGCGGGCTGGCCCCATCCTTCTCATTGACGGAGAAGTAGGCCATGCGCGAGACCTTCACGGGCTGGAGCCCGCTGGGGTCGCGGGCTGGCCGCGACGAGCGCGATCTGACCGGTATCCTGACTTTGGGGTTTCAAACCTTGCTTCCGCCTTCCCAGCCTGGATTCGTTGGGATGAATCCCGACCAGTGGCCTTGGAAGCTTGTAACCCATCACAGTGGCGTAACCGTCCCCGATTTCCACGGGGTTCCCTGGCATCGGATCGCGATGAGACAAACAACGGATGGAACGTGTCCATCCTCTATCAAAGAACAGCGCTCTTTTAGAAACGATGACGGGAGAAGGCGAGAAGAAAATCGCGACAGGAGAAAATCGCGCTTTCGGTCTGCTCATTTTTTTTGAGGGCACGGTCTGCATCCGTGCTCCAACGGCTGGAGCGCTGGCCCGCCCCAAAGTATTTCGCAAGAATCTTCTAAAGTTTCCCCGGAGATGGCCGATTCTATAATCAGCGAGGGAGAAATCCTCGCGGCACGCTTGGGCGGCTCCTTAGGGGGTCGCCTATTTTTTTTGACTGGGAGAATTCTTCTGACTGAGAACTGCGAGATTTTGCCGGTGCTCTTGATTTAAGCGCGGCGATTTGCTCTTCTTTTCCGAGAGACAGCAGCATGCACCTGTGACGACTGGCGAAAGCACCAACTGGCGGCCAACCCATTGGCTGACGCGGTTCCTCATTGGCCGATACCCCAAATGGACGCTGTTTCGCATCGCTTTGGTGGTGCTGACGAGCTTCGTCCTCTTCAAGTTCGTGCTCGTGCCCATCCGGGTGGTCGGGGTCAGCATGGAACCTGACTATCCGAACAACGACTGGAACCTGGTCAACAAGTGGGCCTATCGATCCAAGACCCCGCAGCGGGGAGATGTGGTGGCGATTCGGATGGCCGGAGAGCGGGTGCTCCTGATGAAGCGGATTATTGGCTTGCCCGGGGATCGCGTGAGTTTCATCCGCGGCGAGCGCCATCCGACGGTTTACGTGAATAATCAGCCGCTGCGCGAGGATTACGTCAAACGCCCGGTGCATCGGTCCTGGAACTGGTATCGCGAATGGAACCTCGCCGAAGATCAGTATCTCGTCATTGGCGATAACCGGTCCATGTCTTTTGTCGATCACTACCTGGGCGTGGCCGAGGCGCATCAGATCCTGGGAAAGGTCTGCTTTTGAAGCCGGCGCGGAAAATATCCCTGTTGGTCGGGGTGATCGGTTTGCTCGGATGGGGGATATGGATGTCGATTCCGGACGAGGCCGCGCTGGTTCGCCGCACCTTGACGCGCTTGGCCGAAACGGTCTCGTTTCCGGCCAACGAGTCGCCTTTTCTGCGCTTGGCCAACGCCAGCAAGCTCCGCGACTTTCTCGAGGCCGAGGTCGAGGTGCAGTTCGAGTACGAACGATTCGGCACCCGGATCGTGCAGGGACGGGCGGAGGTCGTGCAGTTTGCCACGGTGGCGCGGGAGACGCTCAAGCAGGCGAGATTCCAGTTGCTCGATATCACGGTCAAACTCGGGGCGGATGGGGCTGCGGCGACCGCCTACATGACCTTGCTTGGAGATGTCAGCGGCGAGAAGAACGCGATTTCGCAGGAGCTGAAAGTGAACCTGAAGAAGCTTGAAGGAAAGTGGCAGGTGGCTCGAGTGGAGACCTTGCGGACGCTGCAATAGCCGGAACAATTTAGCCTGGTGCAGAAGGTGAAAGTTGGGACAACGCCGCCTCGGACGAATCCCCGCGTTACGGTCTTCGCGAGAACTCCAACAAAGCCGCACTTGGCCCCGGGAGGGTGTGATCCCGCTGGTAGTGCCCGTTCGAAAATGCTCCGATCGTTGCCCCGCCGCCCTCGTCCAATTGTCGGACGACGCCCAGCGCCGGCAATCCGTGATCGGCTTGATTCAACCGAAGCGTGAGTGTGACGGGGTGGGCCGAGATATTGACCATCGCCACGCCCAGATCGCCGTCCGGCGCTCGCCACGTTCCGACGAGCACCGGTGCGACTGTTTTTTCAAAAGTCTTCAAGGCTTCTTGCTGTCCGGCGTAGATCGAAAGGCGCGAGATGGAGATGACTTCCTCGATGAGTTCGAGGGTGGGTGGGCGCATGAAAACGCCGTCGCGCAGGTACTTCAGGGCGCGCTGGCGGAGGCGAGCCAGGCGCAGGGCAAAGGCGATTTCCTCGGCCCGTTCGGTCAGGTGGCTCGGCCGGAAATTCGCCAGGGTCGACTGTTGTCCCCAGACCAAGGCGCGGGCTTGTTCGAGCCGGAACTGCGCTGAGAACTTGCGATCGAGCAATTGCAGGGGTTCCACGGGGGCGGTTTCTTTTGGCCAGAGCTCGTCGTAGGGCGGCATGGTCAGGGACGAGTAATTGCCGTACTGCAGGACGTAGGGATGATAAACGGACTGGAAGAACGGGACCGGTTCCCAGCCGTCGGGCGCGGCCGAGCGCTCGCGGCTCACCTGCAAACTCAGCATCAAATCGAGGTCGGGCAGCCACGATTCGCCGACGCCTTCTCCGGCCAGCGCGACCTCCCGCTCCGACGTTCGCGCGCGCATCTCCGCGGCTAATTGTTGAAACCCTTGCATCCAGTAAGCGCCTCCGCCGACCGGATGGCCGTGGGCCGAATCGAAACAGGCCAGGCTGCTGCAGGCTTGATCCATGTAGATGCCATCCAGGCCGAGTTCCTGAATCGCCGTCGTGGCCAGGCCGGCGTATTTATTGCGCCAAAAGGAGGTTCCGATGCACATGGAGGCGCAGGGCGATTGGGTAAAGGTATTGTAGATCTCGGGCCGCACCTGGCCATTCGCGCCCTTGACGGCATAGGTTTCCGCGCCTTCGGATTGCCAGCTTGCCGTCGTCATGCCCCAGAGGCGCTGGTTCATGTAAGCGATGCTTCGGACGCCGCTCCGCCGGGCCGACGCCAGGGCCTGGGTGAAGGACGCCACGCCTTCGCGAGGGGGGAGGTATTCCGGAAAGCCGGTGTCGTAACTGCAGCCGTGCCACCAATGCCAGAAGACGGAGACGGGCAGGCCGAGCTCGTCGCGCAGCGTCACGGCTGGTTGGAGCACTTGGTCGGAGCGCCCGCGGTTCCACACCCAAAGCGCCGTCTCCTCGACCCATGGGGGCGCCAGAGCGCGGGCCCGCCGGCTGGCCTTCGCCCAGTATTGGTTCGTCGCCCAGCCGCGATACTGTTCCGCCGCCGCCAGCCAATCTCCGTGGAACACGCCGACGATGGCGGAGTAGGGGAGCGTGGCGTCGCGGGCGGGAATGTCCTCGGGCGGATGCAGCATTTCGAAACCAACGCCCCGGCCCCGACTTCCCCAACCCACGAACGCTTTGCGAAAGGCGTTGGTGTCATCGCACGAAAAATACAGCCCGGGGCCGGGATTGGCGCCGAAGGCGACGCATTGCATCGAGGTGTGACCCGGATAATCCCATTCGAGCCGGCGCGGCGAGCCGTTCGTCGGGCCAAACAGCTCGCGCGGCTGGAAGTGGATTTGACCCATCCAGGACGGCACGAGGAGGAACTCGTTGGTTTGCTCGAGAATGTTCGGAAGACGGGGAAACCGGATTTGGCGCGGCCTCCGCGGGATGTTGCCGATGGAGAGGTGCCATCGGCTCAAGGGCTCGTTTGGGTCGAGGGTGACTCGGGCTTCGACGGTCGCGCCGGAAAATTCGGCGGCCGAGCTGTCGAATCCGCGCCAGGCCAACCAGAGGCCGCGGTTCTGGGCCATCCGTTCCCAGAGGAATTCGAGAGCTTGCGCCGGTCGCACCGGCGCGCCGTCCGCGCTTTCGATCTCCCAGAGTGCGTTCGTTCCGGATGGTTCGGCGATAAAAGAGTGGCCGGACCGGAGATCCACGAATTCTCGCAGCCGGCCGTTTTGGGGATCGAAGCCCAGCCGGAGCGCCGCGTTCTCCAGCCGGATGAGATCGGGATCGGGGTCATCGCCGCGAGTCGGACGAAGTGTGGGGCCCATCGTGAGGAGAGCCCCGAGCAGCCAAATGAGGACTCTGGAAAAAGCAGGTGGAACCACGAAATGCTTGAAAGACACGAAAGGAGAGATGGTGGAAACCGATGGAACATTCCTCCGGTGAGTGGGGGACGCCCTCCTTACAGAGGAGTCAATGGGATGGAAGACACCATGACCCTCACCCGCCCTGCGGG
>CAYHFE010000566.1:3177-5174 GCA_964355375.1 uncultured Verrucomicrobiota bacterium | reverse complement strand
GAACTGGGATTGCGGCCGCTATCAGCGCTTTTTCTCAAAAACCCGAGGTCTGATGCCACCGCAAGCGGCGGGAGTTCGTCGGTGTTGAATTTCACCGTGACCGACCCCGAAACGGCCTCGTCCGGGTTGCAGGTTTCCGCGAGCAGCTCCGATCTGGTCCTGATTCCTGCGAGCGGTCTCGTCCTGGGCGGAACCGGAACCAACCGCACCCTCCAGGCACTCTCAGCCCCCGGACGTACCGGCAGCGCCGTCATCACGGTGCGGGTCGCTGACGACGAGAACCTCGCGACCACCAATAGCTTTACGGTCACCGTGATCACTCCTGCTCCGAAGCTGATCCCGACCGTCTCCTGGGCGGCTCCTTCCCCCATCACCTATGGAACAGCATTGAGCAGCGCCCAGTTCAACGCCACAGCCAGCGTGCCCGGGGCGTTTGCCTACTCTCCTGCCTCGGGCGCCGTCCTCCCAGCCGGAACCGCCCAGAGCCTCTCCTTGACTTTCACCCCGACCGACACCACGACCTACGCCAGCGCCACCGTCACCGTGCCGATTGACGTGCAACCGGTGGCGCTCACGATCACCGCGGAAAACAAGGTCATCCGCCAGGGCGAATCGTTGCCAGCTCTCACCGTCACCTACTCGGGATTCGTCAACGGAGATACCTCCGCCGGTCTCACGACGCCTCCGACGCTCACGACCACGGCGACCACGTCCAGCCCGGTCGGCACTTACTCGATTACGGCCAGCGGGGCCGTGGGGGGCAATTACTTGATCAGCTACGTCGCCGGCACGCTGACCGTCACGGCCAAACTGGTGCCCACGCTGACCTGGGCGGCTCCTTCCGCCCTCACTTACGGAATGGCTTTGGGTGCCGCTCAACTCAACGCCACGGCCAGCGTGCCCGGAGTGTTTGTCTATAGTCCACCGACCGGAACCCTTCTGCCGGCGGGCCAGAACCAGACGTTGTCAGTGACTTTCACCCCGACGGACAGCGCAACCTACGAGACGGTCTCGACCTCCGTTTCCATCACGGTCAGGCCGGCCGCCTTGACCATCGCGGCGGAAAGTCAGACCAAGCTCTACGGCGCCACGCTTCCAGCGTTGACCGCCAGTTACTCCGGCTTTGTCAATGGCGAGAGCGCGGTCCAACTTATCCGTCCCTTGATTCTGACGACGACCGGCTCAGCCAGCAGCCCGACCGGGACCTATCCGATCACGCCCAGTGGCGCGAGCGCCACCAATTACACGATCTCTTTTGTGGGCGGGACGCTGACAGTTCAGCCCGCGCCCCTGACCATTCGCGCGGACGACAAAATCCTGCGGAAAGGGACCGCGCTCCCGGCATTGACGGCCACTTATTCCGGCCTGGTCGGCGAGGATTTTCCCACCAACCTGACGACCCAGCCCACTCTGACCACCACCGCGACCGCGGCCAGTCCCCTGGGCACTTACCCCATCACCGTCAGCGGCGCCACCAGCACCAACTATGTCATCACCCAGGTCAGCGGCACCCTCACGGTCGTGGCCAAATTGGTGCCGCTCGTGACCTGGAGCACCCCCGCGGACATCAGCTATGGCACACCCCTGAGCACGACCCAACTCAGCGCCACGGCCAACGTGCCGGGCACGCTGGCCTACAATCCGCCCGCCGGAACGATTCTCCCGGTGAGCCACAGCCAAGCCCTTTCCGCTACATTCACTCCGACGGACCCTTCCATTTACGAAAGCATCTCGACCCAAGTGCCCATTGATGTCCACCGGGTGCCTCTGACGATTACAGCCACCGATCAGTCCAAGCGTTACGGCGCGGCCCTGCCCGCGTTCACTGCCAGCTACTCGGGATTCGTCAACAGCGAGTCCGCGGCCAACCTTGACGTGCCCGTCACGCTCAGCTCGACCGCCACGGCGTCCAGCGGCGTCGGGACCTATCTCGTCACTCCCGGCGGGGCCAGCGCCGCCAACTACACCCTCTCCTTTGTCAGTGGGATTCTGACCGT
>CAYHFE010000566.1:0-3077 GCA_964355375.1 uncultured Verrucomicrobiota bacterium | reverse complement strand
AGCCCTTGGCGGTGACCTTCACCCCCACGGACACCTCCACCTATGAAAGCGTTTCGGCGCAGACCACCCTCGACGTGCATCGGATGCCCCTGACGATCACGGCTCAAGATTCCACCAAGGTTTACGGGGCCTCCCTGCCGCCCTTGGCGGTGGCTTACTCCGGTTTCGTCAATGGAGATTCGGCAACCAACCTCGATGTGCCGCCCAGCCTGAGTGCGACCGCCTCAGCCGCCAGCGGAGTCGGCGCGTATCTGATCACTCCGGCCGGCGCCAGCGCCACGAATTACACCGTCACTTTCATTCCGGGGACCCTGACGATTCAACCGGCTCCCTTGACCGTTCAGGCCGACGACAAGACCATGAGCCAGGGAACCGCCCCGCCGACCTTGACTGTGACTTACTCCGGATTCGTCAATGGCGACACGCCCTCCAGCCTGACCCTCCCTCCGATCGCCACGACGGCGGCGACGGCGACCAGCCCGGCGGGATCCTACCCCATCACGGCCAGCGGCGCGGCCGGCAGCAATTACACGATCCGCTACGTCAACGGGACGCTAACCGTGACCGCCAAACGGCTGCCCACTCTGACTTGGACCACTCCGGCGCGAGTGACTTACGGAACCGCCTTGGGCAGCCTCCAGCTCAACGCGGCCGCCAACGTGCCGGGAGCGCTCACCTACAATCCGCCTCTCGGAACCGTCCTGTCGGCCGGGCTGGGTCGGCCCCTTGCCGTGACCTTCGCCCCCGCCGACACCGCCACCTACGACGGCGTTTCGGCGACCGTGAAGATCGACGTGGCGCCGGCGCCTCTGACCATCTCGGCCGCGGCCCAGACCAAGCCCTACGGAGCCCCCCTGCCCGCCCTCACCGCCGCCTACTCCGGCTTCGTCAACGGCGAGGACGCGGCGAGCCTGGACACGCCCCCCGTTCTGAGCACGACCGCCACTGCCGCCAGTCCCGTAGGACTCTACCCCATCACGGTGCAGGGCGCGGCGGACGCCAACTACTCCCTCACGGTCGTGCCCGGCAGCCTGACCGTGACTCCCGTGCCCTTGGTGATCTCCGCGGAAAACAGGAGCAAAGAAATCGGCGCGCCGCTGCCGATCCTGACCGCGAGCTTTGTAGGCTTCGTCAATGGGGATAACCCGGCAAACTTGGACACTCCCCCCGTTCTGAGCACAACCGCCACCGCCGCGAGCGCGCTTGGATCCTATCCCATCGTGGTCAATGGCGCGGCCGATGCCAATTACGCCATCACCTTTCTCCCCGGCGTGCTGAATGTCGTGCAATTGAATGCACCTCCGACCTTGAACCCGATCGCCGATCGTGGCGTCGGGACCAACTCTCTCGAACAATCGGTGCGATTAACGGGGATCACTTCTGGAGGACCCAACGAATTCCAAACGTTGACCGTGATCGCGACCGCCAGCCCCACCAACGTCATCACCCTGCTCGGGATCGGCGCTCTCAGCCCGCAAGGAGAAGCGGACCTGAAATTCCGCGCCAGCCCCGGCGCCCGGCTCGGGCAGACCGCAGCCGTGACCGTGACCGTCACCGACGGGGCTCTCGCCAGCAATTCCGTCAGCCGGAGTTTCCTCGTGACGGTGACGGATCGGGGATTGAGCGCGATCGGCGGGCAGTCGATGCCCGGGCTCTTTCTCGATCTGCCGATCCTCTTGAACTCATCCTCGGGAGGGGAACAGAGCATTCAATTCAGTTTGAGCTTTGACCCGACATTGCTTCGATTCCAGCAAGCTCTCCCGGGCTTGGACGTCCCGAATGCCGACATTCTGGTGAACGTCCTTCAAGCCAGCCAAGGCCGGGTTGGCGTACGGATCACACCGCCCCCATCTCTCGCCGCCGGCGCCCGGGAGTTGGCCAAACTGCGCTTCCTCGTCCCCGATGACGCCCGGCCAGGCTCGACCGTGCTGGAATTCGTGGACGCCCCGGTGCCGCGCGAGATTCTCGGCGCTTCAGCCTTGGTCCTTCCCACGTTCTTCGACACCAGCACCGCTTCGATCACTCTCGGGTTCGAAGCTGACCTGTCCCCCCGCCCCACCGGGAATACGAATGGAACCATCATCGTCACGGACTGGGTCCAGGTCGGCCGCATCGCGGCCTTCCTCGATGCCACGGAAAACGCCAACGAGTTCCGTCGCGCCGACTGTGCGCCGCGCCTGGCCGCCGACCAATCCCTGCTGCTGGGGGACGGGAAGATCAGCATCGTGGATTGGGTCCAGGCCGGACGCTATGCCGCAGGGCTGGATCCAGCGACACCCTGCGGCGGTCCTTTTGCCGCGGCTTCCACCCTGGCCAACGCGGCTGGACCAGCCCGCCCAGAGCTGAAATCGATCCAGCCCACCTTCTCGGACAGACGGCAGGTGCGCCTGAGCCCGGTCGTCGCTCCGGCGGGACTGGTCTCATGGGTGCCCGTCGAAATGGAATGTCTGGGGGAAGAGAACGCCCTCGGATTCAGCGTGCAATTCGATCCTGACGCTCTCCACCTGGGCCAAGTGCGATTGGGGGAATCGGCCCTGGACGCCACCCTGCTGGTCAATCGTTCGGCCGAAGGGAACGGCCGGATTGGTATCGCGATCGCTCTTCCACCCGGACGATCGTTTGCTCCGGGGAAGAGAATCCTGGTTGAGTTGGCGTTGACCCCGCAGACCGTGCCGCCGGACTCCGTCCCCGGCATCGCCTTCGGTGACCGACCGGTAGAGCGGGAAATTTCCGACCTTCTGGCGCGGCCGTTGCCCGCCTCATTCCTCGTCGGAGAAGTCCGATCGGGAGCCCCGGGTGAACTTCCCTCCGTCATCGATCGGCACGACAGCGCTCCGATCCCGATGGCTCTGACCGCGCGATGGGTCGATGGAACGATTCACTTGCGCCCGACCGGATCGATGGGAACGCGCTACCGGGTGGAAGTCTCCGCTGATTTGACCCGGTGGACGCTCGTCGAAACCGGGACGCTAGCCACCCCAACCTCGGAAGTGACGGATCCGGCTTCCCGCGGTGCAACGGCTCGCTTCTACCGCGCCCGGCAAGAACCCTAGCGAAATCGTTTCTCCCTCGTCTGA
>CAYHFE010000565.1:0-5212 GCA_964355375.1 uncultured Verrucomicrobiota bacterium | reverse complement strand
GAACCTCAGCCCGGTCAAAATCCCGCGGAACATCTCCCTCCCCATATTCGGCGCCTCACCTGGTTCGGCGAGCGAGCGGATTGGTCGCGCGATGGACGGCGCATTCTTTTCCTCGAGAAAACCTTTGGTGACGTTTATGAAGTCGAAGTGGCGACGGGGATCATTCGGGCGGTGACCCAACACTACCCGCATTACGGCTACACCCGGGCGTTATATCTGGCCAACGGCGATATTCTGCTTTCCGGCCCGGAGCGCTTCGATCCCAAAAAGCCCGGCGACGCCCGCACGCAATGCTGGCTTTACTGGCTCGACCAGAGCCTGAGCCGGCCGGCCGTGCCGCTCGGCACGAAGTGTAGTGAAGGACCGGCGGTTTCGCGGAAGCGGATGCACATCGCCTGGACCCACGTGTCGGCACAATACCCGGATGAGATGGTGGCGGGAACGTCCCGCATGTACGAGGCCGACCTTGTCTTGGAGAAGGGCCAGCCGGAACTGGCGAACCAAGCGCGGATCATCGACAGTCGTGATCTGCCCTTCCAGTGCACTTTGGAAACGCAGAATTTCCGCCCGCCGGAGGAAAGTGAGTTGACCTTCAGCGCCTACGGGCACCAAGGCACCGACGTGTGCGGGATTGATCTCGTCACGCGCAAAATCGTCAATTACTCGAACGCGCCCGATCAATACGACGAACCGGAAGGCATCTATCCCGATGGCCAATTCACGCTGGTCGAATGCGATCGCCAGAATCATCAGGGGGCGGGCCACGTGGATCTCTGGAAACTCCGACTGGATGGCTCCGGGCGAACCGAACGCCTCACCTATTTCAGCGATTTCCCCGGTTACAAAGCGTCGAACCCGGCGGTGAGCGACGACGGAAAGTTTATCGCGTTTCAGATGGCAAGATCACGGGACCCGGCGGGCGTCGGCTATGGCATCTTCGTCTTTGACATCGCCAAGGCCGCCGCCGCGGTGAGTCCGACGTCAGGCGAAGCCTATCGCGTGGCCCCCGGATTTCGACCAGGGCGGCCAGAGTGGACTTGGGGCGCGGTCTCCGGCGTGGCCGCGATTTCCGAGGAGCCAGGTCTTCGTTTTTCACCGCGGTGAAACTCCTCTCGAACAGATTTTGAGTGACATCGGCACCGGCGGCGACGAATGAAAGACGAGCGACCACCGCACCGTCACCGCCGTCGCCAGCACTTCCGACGGCATTCACTCGGACAGGCGCCCCACCTTTCGGCCCATTGTTCGGAATGGTCGTACGCCGTCTTCATGAATCCATGAGCAACGAACTGCTGGCATCACTCAGGCCGTTCCGAGCTCATGCCCTCACCAAAAGGCCCTGAATGCGTTTCCACAGGCCGACGTCTGATCTCGTATCAAATTGGGAAAAACAGCCTGGTCGTTTCCGAGCCAGCGGACGACACCCACCACGCGTCGGAACTTTCTGCTTTTCTTGAGTGCGGGCGGCGGATGGACCGTCGCGACGCGACGCGCCCTGGCCGGGGCTCCCCATACCCTTCAAGAAACCCAGGCCCCGCCCCGTGCCTTCGCCACCCTCGATGGCCTCACCAGGCACACCCGGACGGCGGCGGCTTTTGGTGCTCCCACCTCGTTCATCGTCCTCCATGAAGATGCCGCCACGGCCGCGCGCGCCGCGGATTCGGCGCTGGCTGAGTTGCAGCAAGTGGAGCAGGTCATGAGTCTCTACCGTCCGGAGAGCGATCTCTGCCGGTTGAATCGCGAGGGATTCATCGATCGCCCCCACCCTTTTCTCGTCGAAGTCCTGCGCATGGCGCTGGTCATGTCGCGGCAATCCGACGGCGCCTTCGACGTCACGGTGCAACCTCTCTGGGATTTGTATGCGGCGGCCAAAAAGTCCGGCCGCCTGCCTGAACCCGCCGAAGTTGATGCGACCCGCCGAAAGGTCAACTGGCGGAACATCGAGATGGCTTCGGACGCGATTCGTTTCCGCCAACCGGAAACGGCCGTGACGCTCAACGCGCTCGCGCAAGGCTACGCCGCGGATCGGGTCCTTCTCAAGCTGCGCGAGCACGGCATTCACCACGCCTTGGTCAACACCGGCGAGATCGGCGCTCGGGGGCACAAGGAGGATGGCGAACCGTGGCAGGTCGGCCTCCAGCATCCCCGGCAGCCCGACGCCTACAGTGCGTTGGTGAAATTGACCAACCGGTGCATGGCCACCTCCGGCGATTACGCGACTCGTTTCAGCGACGATTTCCTGCGACACCACATCTTTGATCCGGCCACGGGCCGGTCGCCCGAGGAGTTGTCCAGCGCCACCATCGTCGCACCGTCCGGGCTCGAGGCGGACGGTCTTTCCACTTCGGTCCTGGTTTTGGGGGCGGAGCGCGGCCTTCAACTTCTTCCATCCTTTCCTGGCGCGGAAGCATTTCTGGTTTTCAAAAATGGCCGCACCCGCATGACTCCGCGCTTTCCGCTCGCTTGAAACGATGACCTCAACTCTTCAATCCGGCGCCGCGGCAGGGTTCGCGGCCTTCCTGGCGTTGGCCCCGCAGGCTTCCGCCGCAGAAATCAGTCCGTCCGTGCCGTCCCCGGCGAGAGCGCCCACGTTCCCGAGGGATTCCGCACCGTTGGCTCCCGTTCGTTCCCGCGCTGAAATCGAAGCCCTCATCGCCAAGGCTGGCGCCACGCCTCCCGAGTGGTGGAACTCCGCCCCCTTGAGATATCCACCGACCCTCGATCTCACCTGGGCCGACCCCGGCAAGCAATGGAACGCGCAGAAAAATCTGGGCCAGTATATCTGGGATATCGTCAATCCCAATCCGCCGCGTTGGCGGGAAGGGGTCCGGCTCTTGCACCACGTTCTGACGGTAAACAAAGACCATCCGGAGAAAGTGGCGAGGACGGCTGAAGCCCTGGGCCGGATGTATCAACACCTGCTCCAGGATTGGGCGCGGGCGGCGTTCTGGTGGCGCAAGGTCATCCAACTGGGCGGCTATAGCGAGGCCGATTTCGCCTTCGAGTTGGGCCAATGCTACTGGCGGCTGGGCAACCGCGACATGTGCGTGGAGTTGATCTCCAAACTGGACGAGGATGACTCGCGCAATGGCAGCTTGATCAAGCTCTGGGCTGATTTGGGCATGATCGAGACCGCGTTGAAGTTGGCCGAGGAGAAGGCCCTCTCGGATGCGCCCGATCCGGCTTATCTGGCCGCGGCCGAGGCCTGTCGCCTGGCCGGGCGCACCAGCGCGGCGCTCACCTACTACCGCCACGTCACCGCGCTGAAGAACGGTTCCCACGACCTCAAGCGCAACCAGGAACGCGCCGCCGCCAGCATTGAAGCCATCCAGGTCTTTGACCATCTCGAACTCAAGCGCATTCCCGACGGCCTCTACCACAGCAGTTCCATCGCCTACAACGGGCCGCTTCACGTCGCCGTCGCCGTGAAAAGCGCGCGCCTCGAATCCGTGAAAGTGACCCAGCACACGGAGAAACAGTTTTACTCGGCCATCACCGACACAACCTCGCGCATCATCGCCAAGCAGGGTGTCAAAGGAGTGGACATGACGAGCGGCGCCACCATCACGGCCGAGGCGATCGTCAATGCCACCGCCAAGGCACTCGCCGCCGCCATGAAATGAGACGCCCGCCCTGCCGGCGAGCGACGGGCCCACCCCGCATCCAAACAATCACCGGACCGGATTCACCGAGGAGATCCTCGCCATGGAATCGAGCGGAACACGATGGGCTTGATCCCAGGAGCCTGGGATCACATGCGCGCACACGGAGAGCGGAAGAAGAATGACGAGTAACCACGGATGCACACAGAGGATTGTCGAATTCGAATCGAGTCGGTGCGCGAGGTCCGTTTTCGACCGTTCTGCGATCGGCCTTCTCCAAGTCGGACAATCGGAGCTTGGCGACAGAGATTAGTGTCGGCCTGAGCGATTTGACGACGAGCTTACCCTGCACCCGGGTGGGGGCGTAGAATTTGCCGAATGGAACGTGACGGATCAGGTTTGAATACTGAATTAGGCACCAAAAATTCTCCTTTGGCGCCGCTGGGTGGTTTGGCCAGTGTCCAGTATCAAAAACCCGCTTCAAGAAGTGATCTCAAGGTTTCTATTCAATGCTCAAGCCATCGGTGTTAAACGGTTGCGCCGGCAGCTCAGTCGGATAGAGCAACCGCCTTCTAAGTCGGCCTCAATCTCGACGGCATGAATCGTTCGGCGATAGAACGCCGAAAGCTTGTGAATCTTGTGAGGTCGCAACCGAGGATCGAACGGATTTTCTTTGAAGATCTTCCACGCCCAAATCCCGCGGGCTGCGGAACGACCAGGTGATCGAACGCTTTCAACTCGGCTTCGCCGATCGGACCTTAGAGCCTGTTTTAAAATTCAAAAGGGTCCTGTTTTCGCGGAAAAGGCCGCTGGGCGAGGCGCGACAAGGGAGCATACCCGCCAGCGGTCTGTGACCGAGGAGCAACGAAGCCCAGCGGCCTTTTCCGCGAAAACCCTCCGGGCGGCGGGTCTTTTGCCTGCGGCCAGCGTTGGCTCGACCGTCACAGCCCGCTGCGGGGATGCTCCGGTCTCGCCGCCTTGGCCGCAGCCAAAATCCCTCGCCGCAGGACCCTTTTCAATTTTAAAACAGGCTCTTAGGCCTGCGTCTGCCCGAGAAGAACCGGAAGGAAGGCGAAACACTCCGGACGCGTTTGACCCAGCTCGGCTTGTGGCGCGAGCCCGGCCACGAACACTTTAATGGCTGCATCGTCGTCCCGTTCCACGATGAGGCCGGCCACGTAGTCAGCCTGTATGGACAGCGGGCGCAGCGGGGTGAGCTCAAACACCTCTACCCGCCCGGACCGCATCGCGGCTTGTTCAACCGGCAATGCCTGAACCAATCCGAAATCATCCTCTGCGAAGCCCTGTTCGACGCGCCGGCCTTTTACGCCCACGGCTCTGCCAACGTGACCTGTTTGTTTGGCACCGAAGGTTTGACCGAGGAGCTTGGGGAAGCATTGCGGAAAGTGATCCGGGTGCGCCTGGCTTACGACGCGGACGAGGCGGGCGAGCGGGCTGCGCAACGGGACGCGGAGCGGTTCCGAGCGCAGGGCATCGAGGTTTATCGGGTCAAGTTTTCCTGGGGCATGTACGCCAACGAATACGCCCGAAAGGGCCCAGCGGACGGCCACCAGCCGGCGGACCAATCGCTCGGCTTGCTCCTGAACTCG
>CAYHFE010000564.1:0-5224 GCA_964355375.1 uncultured Verrucomicrobiota bacterium | reverse complement strand
GAAATCAGGCGTAGGAGTAATCCTACCGTGGGTTCGACTCCCACCCCTTCCGCCATATCCCGGAATTCCAGCGGATTCCGAACGTTTTCCAGCCTTGACCCCGGAAACGCGCAGTTCTTCAACCCCTCTCAACGCGTGGATCAACCAAAGTCCTTTGTCTCGACGAATCCATCCACCGTTTGAGAATAACAATGGTCTCCCCCGACATCCAATGTGAGCAGGGCTATTTCTTACCGGTGAGAAGGTACGCCTGTTGCTGAAAGGACAATCGACAGATAGAACGAATAGGCAGTCCCTCGTTCCACGCTAAGGCGGCCCCGGATGGGGCCGCCTACTTATTTTTTGCCGTGCGGTTGGATTCGATGATTGCTTTTTCAAACATGGTACCATAGCGTTTCAATCTATGAAAATGGATGTTTCCTTGCGCCGGATAGGTGTCTTCTCATTGTCAACATTTCTCATCCTGACTGCTCTATCGCTGTCCTGTTTGGGCCAGACGCCCAATTTCGCTGATCTCAAAGATCGGGCGGAAAAAGGGGACGTCCAAGCCCAGGTTTCTCTGGGCACGATGTATTATTTTGGTCAGGGAGTCCTCCAGCATTATGCCGAAGCGGCCAAATGGTTTCAAAAGGCGGCGGAGAAAGGAGACCCCACCGCGCAAAAGAATCTCGGGGCGATGTACTATAACGGCCAGGGCGTGAAACAAAGCGATACGGAGGCGGCGAGCTGGTACCGAAAATCCGCCGAGAAAGGCAATGTTCAAGCCCAGATCGAGATCGGGATGATGTATGCGAACGGACAAGGGGTTCGGCAAGACCACGGCCAAGCGGCGAACTGGTTTCGCCGGGCGGCCGAGCAAGGAAATGCCACGGCGCAAAAGAATCTCGGCGTCATGTACAGCAAGGGACAAGGAATCGCGGCGGACAACGCCGAGGCGGCGAAGTGGTTTCGCAAGGCTGCGGAACAAGGTCTGGCCGACGCGCAAAACGAATTGGGGCGGCTGCTGCTCGGGGGGCAAGGCGTAGCCAAAGATCCGGTGGAGGCCGTTAAATGGTTTCGCAAAGCGGCCGATCAGGATGATGTGACGGCTCAGGGAAACCTGGGGGTTCTCTATTACGCCGGCCAGGGAGTCACGCAAGATCACCAGGAGGCCCTCAAATGGCTCAGCAAGGCGGCGGAACGGGGCAACGCCCAAGCTCATTACTACCTGGGTCAGATGTATTCCGAAGGACGTGGCGTCACCAAGGATCCAGCCGAAGCCCTGAAACATTACCGCAGTGCGGCCGATGCGGACAATTTGGTCGCTCAAAATCAAGTCGGTTGGATGTACGAGAAAGGCAGCGGAGTCACCGCCGATCTAGCCGAGGCCGTCAAATGGTATCGGAAAGCGGCGGACCGCGGCTACGCCATGGCACAACACAATCTGGGCGTCATGTACGCCAACGGCAACGGCGCAACCAAAGATCTGGTGGAGGCGGCCAAGTGGTACCGAAAAGCAGCCGAACAGGGTTACGCGATTGCCCAAAATGAACTGGGCTGGATGTACGACCAAGGACAAGGGATCGAAAAGGACCAGAAAGCAGCATTCGAATGGTTCCGCAAAGCCGCTGAGCAAGGCTTTGGCCTGGCGCAACAGAACTTGGGCACTCTCTACGCCAACCCCAAAGGCCCGGTAGCGCTCGACCATGTTGAAGCATACAAATGGTTCAATCTTTCCTCCGCCCAGGGAAACACCAATGCCATGGCGCGGCGCGCCCTGATCATGAAGAATATGTCCATCGACGAGATCAACGAGGCCCAGCGTCGTTCCGCGGAGTTTCTTAAAAAGAGCGAAAGCAATCCCTCGCCCTGAGAGCCTGTTTTTGAGGCAGAAGGCGGCGTGAGGGAACTCACTGTTTCCGGATGAGAGGAACGTCGAAGGAAGACCTCGGACCTCCCTCAGTTCTGACCGTTCAATCCGGCCCTGCCTGTCCCTCTTCCCGGTCCTTTCCGTGAACCGTGACCTTTGTTTAGTCTGCATTTTCGGCGACAAAGAAGAGAGAGAGTCGGCGCACGGCAAAACCTGGAGGAATGTTTTTGAGCCATTCCGCGATCGATCTCACGCGCAAGCCTTCAGATTTTCGCCTCTTTCTGTCATGGTTCCTCCGGAATGTTTCGCGTCATTTGCCATCTGGACATGGATGCGTTCTACGCCTCGGTTGAGCAGCGGGATGACCCATCCCTCCGCGGCCGGCCGGTCATCGTGGGCGCCCCGCCCACCCAACGCGGCGTCGTCTGCGCGGCCAGCTATGAAGCGCGTCGCTTTGGCGTGCGCTCTGCCATGCCCAGCGCCACAGCGGGACGCCTCTGCCCCAAGGGCGTTTTCGTGCGTCCGCGGATGGACCGCTACCAAGAAGAATCGCGCGCCATCATGAAGCTGGTCGCCGAATCTGGGGCGATCATCGAGCCGATGTCGATCGACGAGGCCTATCTTGATTTCTCCGCGCAATGTCAGGCCGGGGATGCCGACGCCTCCCTGCACTCCGTCGTGCCGATGGCCCGGGCCCTGAAGCAACGAATCGTCGCGGAGCGGCGCCTCACCGCGACCATCGGCATCGCCGCCAACAAGCTCCTCGCCAAAATCGCCAGCGACCACCACAAGCCCGATGGACTGACTTTGGTTCCCGAATGCAGCAAAGTGCCGTTCCTCCGGCCGCTGCCCGTGCGCGCGCTCTACGGCGTGGGCCGGGTCACCGAACAGGTGCTGCTCCAGGCCGGCCTTCGAACGATTGGCGACCTGCAAGATTATCCGGGCGACCTGCGGGCTTTGCTGGGCTCGTTCGGACTGAAACTGAAGCAGTTCGCATTCGGTGAGGACGATCGGCCACTCGAACTGGGCGAGGACGTCAAAAGCATCAGCGGTGAGGAAACGTTCCTTCAGGACACCGATGATCGCCGGGTGCTCCGCGCTTGCCTCAGGAGCCAGGCTGCGGAAATTGCCGGGCGACTCAAGCGCCGCCGACTGGGCGCGCACACCGTCCAGGTCAAAGTGCGATACGGAGATTTCACCACGCTCTCCCGCCAGATCAGCGTGGAAGAGCCGCTGACGGAAGCGAGCGATATCTACCGGCTGGGATGTTTTTTACTGGGCCGCGATCGGCTCGTGTCCCGACCTCTCCGTCTGCTCGGGTTGGGAGTGAGCCATCTCTACGAACCGACGGCCCATCAGTTGCCTCTGCTTTGACTGAGCCTTGCTCGATCACGATTCGCCGCGCGGCCACGACACCATGGGCAACCTCGTCTCCGCCTCGATCTCGAGGAGACGATTGTATTTGCTGAGGCGCTCGGACTGCGTGATCGACCCGATCTTGATTTGATCTCCGGCCCATCCCACCGCCAGATCCGCCAACCAGTCATCCTCAGTCTCGCCGCTGCGAGCGCTCACGGTCACACGCCAACCGGCGGCGCGGGCCAACCGCCCCGCCTGGGCCGCTTCAGTGAGCGTGCCGATCTGATTCACTTTCAAGAGCAACGTGTCTGCCGCCGCCGCGTCAATCGCGCGTCGAATGCGCTCCGGATTCGTGCAGAGAAGATCATCGCCGACGGTGAGGCAACGTCCCGTCAACCGCTGCCGCAGCGCCGGCCAATGGTCCCAATCCTCTTCCGCCAATCCATCCTCCAAGCTCACGATCGGAAATTGGTCCACCCAGCGCGCCAGTTGTTCAATCATTTCCGAACTCCGGAGTTCCCGGTCGCCCAGCCGATAAACTCCCTCGTGATGAAAATGACTCGAGGCCACGTCCACGGCCAGCGCCACGTCTGTTCCCGGCTTCAAACCGGCCGCGGAAATCGATTCCATGGCGTCCTCCAACATCGCCTGAGCCGAGGCAAAAGGCGGCGCCAGTCCGCCTTCATCGGCCTTGAGAGCACGCATGCCGTATTTCTTGGCAATCAATTCGATGGCGCATTGATAAACGGCGAAGGTCATGGCCAACGCCTCATCGACCGTCCGGGCCGACGCGGGCACGACGAGAATGTCCTGCAAAGGAGCTTGTCCGCCGGCGTGCTTGCCCCCGCTGAAAAGATTGATGGTCAGTCGAGGCAACGACCGCAGAGAAAGTCCAGCGAGGACGGCAAAGTACGCATAAAGCGGCAGGCGCCGCTGGATGGCCGCAGCCCGGGCAAAAGCCAGAGATGCCGACAAGATCGCGTTGGCGCCCAACCGTGACTTGTTCGGTGTTCCATCCGCTTCGAGCAGAGCCTGGTCAAAATCCACCTGACTGCCAAACGAACGTCCCGACACCGCGCGATGAAGCGTTTGGTTGACGTTGCGCACCGCTTGACGGCATCCCCAGCCCCGGTAGCGCCCGGCTTCGCCATCGCGCGCTTCGACGGCTTCCGCCCGCCCGGTGGAAGCGCCGGACGGAACCGAGGCCCGGCCCACCGCTCCGCCAGCCAACTGACAAGTCGCGCGGATGGTGGGGCGGCCCCGGCTATCCAGAATCTCGAGCGCGCTGAGCTTTTCAACAATGATCATAGGATGAGAGGCAACCTTCGCTGTTGCCGATATAGCAGGGCATTCGCTTCACGCGCGCAAGCCCTGATTGAACTGGTCGATCAGGTCCGAGAGGCTCATCGGCCTTGACTCGATCAACGACAGCGTAACGGCGCGCTGCCGCGTTTGTTCGAACGGCGTCAGGTACTCCAACGGCGAGCGGCCATCCACCCGCGCCAGCAAACAGCCGAGGACATGCCGGATGGCCCGTCCTTCCAGCATCTCCAAACCGCCGGCCATTCCCACTGTCTCTCGATAGGTCTGCCAATGCAGAGCGGCCCCCTTCAGAAACGCCTCCCGCATTTCGGGAAGGTGATGGGCTTTGCTGAAGAAGTGGGTCAAAGAAAAACCGAGATCAAACGCCGGATCACCCCAGTGAATGACTTCATGATCGAGCAGAACCAAGCGATCCTGATGCAGCAGGATATTCTTCGGGCTGTAATCGCCATGCACAAGGGTTTCGCACGACGCGCCGATTTCAACGATCAATGATTCCAGGAAGTTCCGGGCTCGCGGATTGCGCGACGCGGCAAACTGATAGTAAGGTTCCAAGCGCAGCGTTTCGAAAAAAGTCCGGTCACCGAAGATCGCGCTCAGCTCGTCCCGCCGCGACCGAGCCTCGCGGTGGATGGTTCCGAGGATCCGGCCGAACTGCCGCGCGTGCTCCGGATCGAGTCGGCCCGACAGTAA
>CAYHFE010000563.1:0-5227 GCA_964355375.1 uncultured Verrucomicrobiota bacterium | reverse complement strand
CCGATCGCGAGTAAACGTCCCAGCAGTTCTCATTTTGTCTCAGGACACTGTCCGTTCCACGCATGTAGTCCCGGCTTCAGCCGGTTTTCACGGGGCGACCGGCTGAAGCCGGGACTACATGCTTGTCAAAATGAGAACTGCTGGCGGGGGTAATGACGCTTCTCGGGTCATCCGGGATTCGCCCAGATCCGAGGCCGATACCCATTCAACCACCTTCCCGCGGGAAATCTGCCGTGGGCGCGGTTCTCGATCGAGAATTTCTTCACAGGTGGCCGCCACCCCATCGGTCGGATCGGCGTGGGGACGCCGTCGGCTGGGTCGGAGCTCGACTCCTCAAAAAGATCTGGACGGCACTGGCGCATGAGAACACCATTCAAGTCAGTTTTATGCATCGAGTTGGCCCGATGACGGATCACTCTGGCGGGAGGTGGCCACGACGCCCCACGTGGCCGGCGCGCCGAGTCGCCCCCTCCCCGATCGCCCCCTGTTCCCCAATCCACTGAGCTTATGAATAACTCCCCTCTGTCTTCACGATCGCGCCTTGCCGACAAACGCCTTGGCATCGGCCCGCTGCCGCTCCTCTTCCTCCTCCTCGGCTGCGGTAGTTTCACGCCCCTTCCGGTGGCGGCTCAAAACGCCAATCTCAGTCAGGGGCTGGTCTTGAATTTCAAATTGAACGAAACCACCGGTCTTTCAGCCCAAGACAACACCACCAACCGCCATCTCGGCGCTCTGGTGGATTACGCGGATCCCTCCCAAGCCTGGACCCCAGGCAAGGTGGGAGGCGCCCTGCAATTCGACGGGCAATTAAACCGGGTCATGGTCCCGTCCAGTCCTTCGTTGAATCCGGGCGCCGAGGCCAGTTTTTCGTTTTGGATCAAACCCGCTTCCTACGGCACGGTGACCAGCGCCGGAAGTTATGACATTGCCGAAGGCCACCTCCTGCGGCGCGGATCGCAGTATGACCTGTATCTCTTGGACAATCCCGGAAGCGTGCGGCAAACCCTCCTCGTCAATGGAGTCAATGCTCCTCAGATTTCGGTCGCGCTCAATGAATGGCAGCATTTCGCCGTGGTCTTTCAAATTGGCAAGGTCACCTTCTACAAAAACGGATTCCCTCTGGCCGACCCCGTGGCGGCGGCCCTCGGCGCGCCGGTGGACGCGAACCTTCTCCTCGGCTGCAACACGGAGGATATCCAAACGACCTCGCGGCTCTTCCAAGGTTTGATGGATGAAGTGGGAATCTGGGATCGGCCCTTGCTCGAAGCGGAAGTGCTCACCTTGGCCGGCAAAGACGCGGCGGGCGCGCCGGCAGTCGATACCCAATCCGGCTCTCTGACTCGACTCGAGGATGGCGCGGCTGAGTTCAGGGTCTTGGCCACCGGACTCCGGCCGATCACCTATCAATGGTTCCGCGATGGCCAGGCAATTCCCGGGGGCACGAGCAATCGCTTGACCTTAAACAAACTGACCCAGGCCGACGCCGGCCCCTACACGGTCGTGATCAGCAACCAGATCGGGCGGGTCACCAGCGCGCCCATGCAGCTCACCGTGGAGGTCATCCGCGACGTCAAAACCGGCTTGGTCGGCTACTGGAATTTCGATGAAACCAGCGGCGCGACCTATCGCGATTCCAGCGGACGCAATCATGATGCGGCCATCCAGAATGCCCCGGCGGCATCGAGTGTCGCCGGCCAGATTGGTGGAGCGTTCGACCTCAATGGCAATGACACCTTTGCCGTCGTGCCCCACCACCCCGAGCTGGTCCTGACCGACCAGGCCACCATCGCCGTCTGGGTTAATCCCCGCGGCTATGGCGGCGGCAACGGATATGGGCGCATCCTCCGCAAGGGCATCAACTATGACTTCCTCCTGCTCGGCACCCAGCAAGGGCCGGTCTTCTTCGGCATCAACAAGACGGCTTACAATGGGACGGCCAATTCGATCGAACTGGACACCTGGCAGCACGTCGTCTTCACCTTCAAAAAGGGCGTCGTCCAATTCTACAAGAACGGCCAACCGTTGGGCAATCCCCTCGCCGGCCAGCTCAGCGCCGGAACCACCGATCCCCTGGCGATTGGCAATTACCAGGCGGACTTGGCCATCGCGCGGGTTTTCGACGGCTTGCTCGATGATTTGGGACTGTGGAATCGCGCCTTAAGCGCCGAGGAGATTGCCGGCATCTACGGAAATGGATTGGCCGGCAAACCGTTGAACACACCCCAGGCCCCGATCGTGCCTTTCCAGATTCAATCCTTCGTCCTGGCCGCGGGGAACAAGCTGCAGATCAAGTTCACCTCACCCAACGTCGGGAAGACTCACGCCGTCCAAAAAACCTCCAGCCTCCTGAATCCACAATGGTCTCCCGTGAGCAACGCCCAGATCCAGGACCTGGGCCAAGGGAACCTGCAGGCCACCTTGGACCGAGCCGCCGACGCGGCCAGTTTCTATCGACTGGTGGTGCCATGAACACTCCTATCACTCGCCTCATCGCGAGCGCGCTGGCGCTCGTCATTTTCGCCGGATCCGGTCGGCTGTTCGGCGCGGAACCCGCACCCCCGGAGTCTCCGATCCAACGCCTCTACATTATCCACTTTTCCCACACCGATGTGGGGTTCACCGACATGCCGGGCGTGTGCCGGGAGCTGCAACGGCGCTACCTCGACATCGCGCTTGACGCGGTGCTGGTGACGATGTCCAAACCGGCGGAGCAGCGGTTCCACTGGACGTGCGAGTCGCTCGTCACGGTGGATGACTGGTGGGCGGCGGCGGCGCCGGCGCGGCGGGAGGATTTTCTCAAAGCGCTCCGCAGCGGCCAACTGGAGGTCGCGGCGCTGCCCTGCAACCAGACGCCCTTCCTCGACGCCGCGCAATGGCAGACGATGTTGCACTGGGTTCCGGACGATCTCTGGCGGCAGATCGAGCCATCCGTCGCGGTGCAGAACGACGTCAATGGCTTTCCCCGCGCCGGCGCGATGGCGCTGTTGGATCGCGGCATCACGAGGCTCTGCCTGGGCATCAACGGGGACAGCGGTGGACCGCCCTTCGCCCGTCCGTCGGCCTTTTGGTGGAAAATGCCGGACGGGCGCCGGCTCTTTGTCTGGCTCAACTTGAGTTATCCCGATGGCTACGATTTTTTCGAGAGCGTTCACTGGCGCCGCGGACCAGTGCCGTCCGCGTCGGACACGCGCTACCGCCCGCCGCGGGCCGGCGATTTCTTCCGCACCGATGAGGCGTCGCTGCGCGCGGCGCAGGCGCAATGTCTGCGCCGCCTGGAGACTCTTCGGAAGAGCGGCTACCGGCATGACGTGCTGACGATTTCCATGACCAGTCACTGGCGCATGGACAACGATCCGCCCTTTCTGCCGCTGCCCGAGTTCGTCGCTGCCTGGAACCAGCTCGGCCTGAAACCGGAACTCGTGCTCACGACCGCCTCGAAGGCCATGCAAGCGATGGAGAAAGCCGTCGGCGCCCAAGCCCCGGAGTATGCCGGCGAATTCACCGACTGGTGGGCCAACGGCACCGCCGGTGCGCCGCGCGAGGTCGCGGCCAGCCGTCGGGCCAAGCGCTGGCTCGCCGCCGCCGCCTCGCCGCTTTGGGGACCGATGCCTGCCAGCGGCACGCGCACGGCCCAGTCGCTCTACCAGGATTTGTGCCTGTTCGACGAGCACACGTGGGGTTCGAGCTGGAGCGTCGCTTTGCCGTGGAATCTCGACACCCAGGCGCAGTTCGCCGAGAAAGCGATGCTGGCCTGGCGGCCGATGGGCCGCGCGGAATGGCTGCTCTCGCAGCGGGCGCGTTCGCGCCTCTTGCCTGAAGGCGAAGGGCTGTTCGTGGCCAACCCGGCGCGCCGCCCCTTCACCGGCTGGGTTCCCCTGCCTGTCACCTGCCTGCGCGACGACTATCGCTCGCTGCTCAATGCCACGACCGGCGCGCGCCTGCCGCTGATTTTTGAAAATGGCATCCGCTCTTGGACCGCGCCGCGCGATCCATCCGAACTCAGTCGCGAGAACACGGCGGCGACTTTTCCCGACAACGTGCCGAACCAGACGGCCAAGTTCTGGATCGAGAATCTGCCCGGCGACAGCTTCGTGCGGTTGCGTTTGGAGAAGGAGCCGGCGGGCCGCGCGCCGGCCCCGAAGACCGGCCCGGCCGTTGAGCTCGACGAACAGGGCTGGCCGGTTTCCGCGCGATGGCATGGTATGAAACCGTCGCTCTTCGGCCCCGGCCTGGGCGAGTTCTCGGCCGTCAAGGTGAACGCGTTCGCGCCACGCTGGGCGCTCAAGGACCTCTGCGCCGCCGGCGGTTCCGCTCGCGGCGACGAACTGCGGAAGCAGCAGATTGAAACCGTGCCGGCCACCGCCGAAGGCCAAACCACGGTCGAGGACACGCCCTTCACGCGGGTCTATGTGCAGTGGCTGCGGCATCCGCGGCTCCTCTGGGCGCAACGCCGGTTGGAACTCTGGAAGAACGAGCCGCGCGCGCGCGTCACCCTGCGCTTCAACCGGCTCTCCTCGGAAGCGCCGGAGATTTTTTACGCGAGCTTCACTCTGCCCTGTCCGGGCGTTCTGCCGCGTTTGAGCAATGGCGGCGCCGCCTTCACTCCGTTCACCGACCAGATTCCCGGCACTTGCCGCGATTATTTCGCGCTCGATGGCTGGGCCGATTACGCCACTCCGGACGGACACTGGCTCTGGGTCAGCCGCGATGCTCCGCTGGTCACTTTCGACAGCCCGCAAGTTTGGACACGCCGTCAGACGCCCCCCGCGCGTCCCGAGCGGCTGCTGGCCATGATCTTCAACAACTTCTGGTACACGAACTTCGCCGCCGACGAGCACGGCGTCATGGAATTCCAATTTGACCTCGTCTGGCGTGACCAACTCGAGGCGCCCGCTGCCGCCGCGGACCTCGCCGACGCACTGGTCGCGGAGCCGATCGTTCTGATCAACTCCGCCGGCCGGGATGATCCCACCGTCCTGCAACGGCTGTTCACGCCGTAACAGCCGAACAGCCAAAGCATCTCGCCCTGGACCTGAATGACCTAGGCCATAGCTGCCGCCGTTTGCTGGGGCATCTGGGGTGTGTTGTCGAAGGGCTCCAACCGCGAACTCTCGGGCGGGATGACGCAGATTCCGTTTGTCTTTGCGCTTATCCCGTCAGTCATCGTCGCGTGCCTTTCCATGAACCGTGGTTGTCTGAATGGGGAGCGCGGCCGTCCCGGCTGCAC
>CAYHFE010000562.1:0-5236 GCA_964355375.1 uncultured Verrucomicrobiota bacterium | reverse complement strand
ACGGGGCGACCGGCTGAAGCCGGGACTACATGCTTGTCAAAATGAGAACTGCTGGTAAACGTCCGCTCGGTTCTTGACGTCGGCTCGGCGCGCCGCCTAGGGTATGGCCCGGTTCGGAGGCCCAAGCGGTCGGATCGGCGCTCGCTTTCGACCTTGGGCTTCGGGACGACACGAACACGCATGATCGAAACGCACCAGAAATTTTACAGATCGCTCTACCGCATCCGCCGGGTGGAGGAGAGAATCGCGGAGGTTTACCCGACCGACAGAATCAAGAGTCCGGTCCACCTCTCCATCGGACAGGAAGCCGTCTCGGTGGGAGTCTGTGAGGCCTTGCGGCCGAGCGACGTGGCCTTTGGCACGTACCGCAGTCACGCGCTTTACCTGGCCAAAGGCGGTGATCTGCAGGCCATGATCGCGGAGCTCTACGGCAAAGTCACCGGCTGCGCCAAAGGCAAAGGCGGATCGATGCACCTGATCGATCTGCAGGCCGGTGTGCTGGGGACCTCGGCGGTCGTGGGCACGACCATCGCCAACGCGGTCGGCTACGCCTACGCCGTCCGGTACCGCCGCCAGGACAAGGTCGTGGTCAGCTTCCTTGGCGATGGCGCGACGGATGAAGGGGTTTTTTCCGAGAGCCTGAATTTCGCCGCGCTCAAGCAACTGCCGCTCATTTTCATCTGCGAGAACAACTCCTACGCCATCCACACCCATCAGCGCCTGCGCCAGGCCGCGCCCAACCTTTGCGACCGCGCCCGAGCCTTCGGAATCCGGGCCGAGCGCATCGAGAACAATGACGTGGTGCGAATTCATGAGCGCGTCCAGGCGACGGTCGAGAGCATCCGATCGGGTCAACCGGGACCCTTTTTCTTCGAATGCCTGACTTATCGCTGGAAGGAGCATGTCGGCCCGAACGAGGATTACCAATTGGGCTACCGCACTCGCGAGGAAGCTCGGCCGTGGATGGAGAACGATCCCCTGAAGAAATTAGGGGCGCAACTCGACCCCGCGCAACGCCAGGCCCTGGAAACGGAAATTGAGGCCGAGATTGCGGAGGCCTTTGCCTTCGCCGAGCAGAGCCCCTTCCCGGGTCGGGCCGAGCTCTTCACCGACGTTTTTAAGGAAGACTGAGATGGAACGTACCCTTTCCTACACTGAAGCGGTCCGCGAAGCGACCGATCTGGAGATGGCCCGGGATTCCTCCGTCCTGATTTTTGGGTTGGATGTGGATGATCCCAAGGCTATCCAGGGCACGACCAAAGGCCTGCTGCAGAAGTACGGTGCCACCCGGGTCTTCGGGACGCCTTTGTCCGAGGACGCCATGACGGGCGCGGCCATCGGCATGGCCTTGGCCGGGCTGCGGCCGATTCATGTCCACATTCGGATGGATTTTCTCCTGCTCGCGATGAACCAGCTCATCAATGTCGCGGCCAAAAGCCGGTACATGTATGGCGGGCAGGTCCACATTCCCCTCGTGGTCCGATCGATGATCGGCAAAAGCTGGGGCCAAGGCGCGCAGCATTCCCAAGGGCTGCATTCTTTTTTCATGCATGTGCCCGGCCTCAAGGTTGTCGCTCCCACGACTCCTTACGACGCCAAAGGCTGCCTCATTCAGGCGATTCGCGACAACAACCCGGTCATGTACGTCGAGCATCGCATCCTGCATTTTCAAAAAGGACCGGTGCCGGAAGGGTCCTACACCGTCGCCCCGGGGCGCGCCCGCATCGCCGTCACGGGTGAGGACGTGACCTTGGTGGGCATTTCCTACATGCAGGTTGAATGTCTCCGGGCGCAGCGCTACCTCGAGGCGGTGGGCATCCGCGCGGAGGTCATCGACCCGATCTGGCTCAGTCCGCTGGACATCGATACGATCGTGGCTTCGGTCCGAAAGACCGGCCGCCTCGTCGTGGCCGACAATGGCTGGACGACCTGCGGCGCGGCCGCGGAAATCGTCGCCCAAGTGACCGAAGCGCTCCAGGGGGAGCGGGATTTCCGGGTGCGCCGCCTTGGGTTCACGCCCGTGACATGCCCGACGACACCGAGTTTGGAGGAGCATTTTTATCCGAACTCGCGCCAGATCGCGTCGGCGGCTCATCGTCTGGTCAAGGGCGGGACTGGGGAATGGATGCCGGAAGAGCGGGCGGACCTGCGTTCGATGGAGTTCAAAGGACCGTTCTAGTTTCGCTATGACTGAGACTGCAACCGCGCCGGTGGCCAGGCTGGATTGGCCTCTGATGCACAACAATATCACCCGCGCCGATCTCGACGCGGTGATCGAATTTCTCCGGCAGCCCGATCCGATTCTGACCCAGTCCGAGCAGGTCCGGGCGTTCGAGAAGGAATGGTCCGAGTGGCTGGGCCTGCGCTACAGCGTGTTTGTGAACTCAGGCGCTTCGGCCAATCTCGTCACGATCTCCGCCCTCCGGGAGATCGCCGGGTTGGGTGAGATCATCGTCCCAACCCTGACCTGGGTTTCGGACATTGCCTCGGTCATCCAATGCGGATTCAAGCCGGTGTTTGTCGATATCGACCCGCGCACGCTCGGCATGGATACCGAGGAGGTTCTGCGGAAGATCACGCCGCGGACCAAGGCCGTCTTTCTGACGCATGTGCTCGGCTACAACGGCCTGACGCAGCGGTTGCTTGACGAGTTGAGCGCGCGCCGGATTCCCTTGATCGAGGATGTCTGTGAGTCTCATGGCGCGACTTTTCAGGGGCGCAAACTCGGCACCTTCGGGCGCATTGCCAATTTCTCATTCTACTATGCTCATCACATGAGCACGATCGAGGGCGGGATGATCTCGACGAACGATCCGCAGGTTTACGAGACGGTGCGGATGTTTCGTTCCCATGGCATGGTTCGGGAAGCGACCTCCGCGGCCGTCCGGCAATCCTACCGGGAGGCGCACCCGGATTTGAATCCGGATTTCATCTTCGCATTCCCAGCCTTCAACGTGCGGAGCACGGAGATTAACGCCGTGATGGGGCGTTCCCAGTTGCGGCGTTTGGATCAGAACAATCAGATTCGGACCCGCAATTTGCAGATCTTCCTGAAGCACTTGGATTCGGCAAAGTACCGAACCGACTTCGCCACCGAGGGAAGCTGCAATTACGCGTTCACCCTGGTGCTCCGGCAACCGGATTCCGCCCTCGGCCAGAAGGTCGAGACCGCCTTGCGCGCGGCCGGCGTCGAGTTCCGCCGCGGCACGGCCGGGGGCGGCAATCAACTCCGCCAACCCTACGCGAGAAAGCACGTCGGCGACCGTGAATTCGAGAACTACCCGAAGGTCGATCATGTGCATTTCTACGGCTACTACATCGGCAATTATCCCGACCTGGAGCCCGGCAAGATTACCGCGTTGTGCGCTTTGCTGAATGGGTTGAGTGTTGGATGATGGCGGAAGTTCCATTTCGTGACCGATGAACCGACCCCTCGATGTTCTTTTCGTGAATGCCGACTCGTCGGCCCAGGCCTATCAGGACCTGAGCAAAGACTACGCGGCCATCGAACCGCCCACCTGGTGTCTGCTGCTCGCCCAAAGCTGTCGCGCCAAAGGATTCGGTGTGGCCATTCTGGATTGCGGCGCGGAGCGGTTGAGCGAGGACGAGGCCGCGCGAAAAATCGGCCAGGCCAAGCCTCGCCTCGTCTGTTTTGTGGTCTATGGCCAGAACCCGAATTCCGGCACGACCAACATGATCGGCGCGACCGCGCTCTGCCACCAGGTCAAACAGCAGCATCCTGAGTTCGTCACCTGTTTCGTCGGATCGCACACCAGCGCGCTCCCCCTGGAGGTGTTGAGTCATCCGGACATCGACCTCGTCCTCCTCAATGAAGGCGTCTATGCCTTGCACAACCTGCTCCAGACCGACCTGAAGACGGAGTTGAGCAAGATCCGGGGAATCGGCCACAAGCAAGACGGACCGCCCATCTTGAATCCGCCGGAACGCGTCGTGCCGCAGGAGCGGATGGATCTGGATCTGCCGGGCTCCGCCTGGGACTTGCTGCCCTACCGGCAGAAGCCGCTCGATCTCTACCGGGCTCATTTCTGGCACGCCGAGTTCAACCATCGGTTCCGCACGCCGTTCGCCGCCCTTTACACGTCGCTCGGCTGCAAGTTCAAGTGCGACTTCTGCATGATCAATATCGTGAACCGGGAGGACAACGCGGAGGGCGTGGCCGCGGCCCATTCCCCGAACATGCGGTTCTGGTCGCCCGGATTCATCATCCAGGAATTCGACAAGCTCGCGGAGATGGGTGTCGAGACCATTCGCATTTCGGACGAGATGTTTTTCTTGAACAAGAATTTCTTCGAGCCGCTCCTCCAGGCGCTGGTCGAACGGAAACATCATCTGCGCATGTGGTCCTATTCCCGCATCGACACGGTGCGCCCCGCTTATCTCGACTTGTTCAAGAAAGCCGGCATCGATTGGCTGGCGCTGGGCGTGGAAGCGGCGAGCCAGACCATCCGGCGGGAAGTCTCGAAAGGCTCGTTCCAGGAGGTCAACATCCGGCAGGTGGCCAAGTCGATTCAAGACAGCGGCATCAACATCATCTCCAATTACATTTTCGGTTTTCCCGACGACACGGTGGCGACCATGCAACAGACGCTCGACCTGGCCCTCGAGCTCAACACCGAGATGGTCAATATGTATCCCTGTCAGGCTTTGCCCGGCAGCCCGCTATTTTACACCGCCCAGGCCCGTGGTTGGAAACTGCCTGACTCCTATGCCGGTTACGCCTTTCTCTCTTATGAAAGCCAGCCTTTGCCGACCCGCCATTGCACGGCGGCCGAAGTCTTGAAATTTCGCGACGACGCCTGGCAGAAATATTTTACGAACGAGCGGTATTTAAACTTGGTGGAAAAGAAATTCGGCTTGGAACAGCGGCGCAATGTGGAGGCGATGTCGAAAATCAAGCTGCGGCGCGAGCTCTTGGGCGATCCGGCGTAGGCGGAACGCGGAGCCAACGGACTTCCGTCCGGCCAGCCCGACGCGGGCACGGCGTCGGGAATGCCTTTCCCTGAACGGTTCGCTAAGCGGGCGGGCTGATCTTCGAGAGGGGGGCAGGAGAACTCCGCCAGGTTTTGGAGTGCGGCAACCCTCGGCCGCTTCCTCCGCCGCGGTCAAAAGCGCCGGAGGGCCGGCGCACTCCAAGACGCTGGCGCGAGCCGGCGGGTGCCATTCGGTTCATGGTCCCAACGCGAGCCGGCAAGGCTGGGCGACTACCCATGAACCG
>CAYHFE010000561.1:0-5237 GCA_964355375.1 uncultured Verrucomicrobiota bacterium | reverse complement strand
TCGGTGATGGTTGCGGCTCTTGGCCGAGAATTCGCCCAGCGACTCAATGAAGGCGTCGAGATGTTCCTTTCCAAGATCACAAACGGCAGAATTTTGGAAAGTCTCCGCAAAGCGGCGAAGCTGAATGGCTCGGTTGTAGGCGTACTTGGCCGAGAGTTGCGCCCGGTGGCCTTCGCTGGACCTGGTGCGCGGCTCGTCGGTCCTGATGAATTCCTCGACGGCTTCCCGGATGTCTTTGCGCGTCACGCTTGCCACGGTGGCAAGAAACCGCTCGACGGCCTCGCTCAAAGTGTAGCCACTGAGCTTGCCTGCGGCTTCGACAAACTCTGAGACGGCAGCCAGCAACGAGACCCGGCGCCCGGTGGATTGTCGGTAGCCGTCCAAACGTTGCAGCGCCGCCAAGGCATCGCGAGATTGGGCGGAGTCGAGGGCTGTCACCTGGGAACCGTCGGCCAGCTCTCGGACAATACGCTCCGCCTCCGTTTTCGCTTCACCATAAGTTCCGAACGTGCGAAGGCGACGCTTGCCTGCAACGTAGAAGGCCAGCCGATAGCGCGGGTATTGACTGCTCTTGCCGTAGATCGTGGCTTCGACTCGCCGATGGCGGATGACTTGGGGGAACTTCACCTTGCGGCCCTCGGAAGGAGCCGTTTTTTGTGCCAAGTTTGTGTCTGAATTTCCGAATCCATCAATTTGCTCAGGAAAATTGGTGCGCTTAGCAGGACTTGAACCTGCACGGGTTTCCCCACTACCACCTCAAAGTAGCGTGTCTGCCAATTCCACCATAAGCGCATCCCCTGACTACAGATTGAAGCAGGCAACGGGCGCTCTGCAAGCCCATTTTCGTGAGCTCTGCTCATTACCGGATCGCGCCAGTCACTCGGGGGAGTCCTTTTGCCCCGAGATCTCCAGGCGGACGGCGACCGCCATCGCATACATGGAGTTCCCGAGGGGGGGGCTTGCGGCTTGCGAGTTGGATCACCGTCGTTTTAGACTCAGGTCCGATGAAATTGGATCGCAACGCCCGAGTCTATGTGGCCGGTCACCAAGGATTGGTCGGCAGCGCCATTTGGCGCGAATTGCAGCGAGAGGGATTCACCCACCTTCTAGGGCGATCGCGGAGGGAGTTGGACCTCCTCGACGCGAACGCCGTTCGGACGTTTTTCGCCCAAGAAGAGCCAGCTTATGTTTTTGTGGCGGCCGCCAAGGTGGGCGGCATCGACGCGAACAATTCCCAGCCGGCCGCCTTTCTTTACGAAAATCTGCAGATCCAAAATAACTTGATTCACCACGCCTTTCGGACGGGCGTGAAGAAACTCCTCTTTCTCGGCAGTTCCTGCATCTATCCCAAACACGCCCCACAACCGATGAAGGAGGATTACCTTCTGACCGGTCCGCTGGAGCCCACCAACCAATGGTACGCCGTCGCCAAGATTGCGGGAATCAAGCTCTGCCAAGCCTATCGCCGACAGTACGGCTGCGATTTCATCAGTGCCATGCCGACGAATCTCTACGGTCCCAATGACAATTATGATCTCGAGACGTCTCACGTCCTGCCGGCCCTGATCCGGAAGTTTCACGAAGCCAAGATCGCGCGTCGGTCTTCGGTCGTTTGTTGGGGATCGGGCTCGCCGATGCGCGAATTTCTCTATTCAGACGATTTGGCCCGGGCCTGTCTATTCCTCATGGAGAACTTCAGTGAAGAGTCCATCATCAACGTGGGTTGCGGCAGCGAAATCACGGTCAAAGAACTCGCGGAAACCATCCAACGAATCGTCGGATTCGCCGGCGACATCGTTTGGGATCGGTCGAAGCCGGATGGAACACCGCGCAAGCTCATGGACAGTTCGCGACTTTTCGCGTTGGGGTGGAAACCGGAAACCCCTTTCGAAACCGGAGTTCACCTGGCCTACGCCGATTTCTTGCGTTCGCACGCACCGGAGAGATCCGGGGAAGGCGCAGGACGGTAAAGGGCCGTTACGTCGCTTCCGCAGACCCAGGTTCCGTTCAGCCCCCGGCCGAGCCGCGTTGGATCGGCCATTCCGCGCTCACCGTTTGGGCGAGAGGGACTCCCATTCGACCCGCGTCATCTCCGCGATCAACTCTTCGAACGAGGTTCTTGGACTCCAATGCAAGAGCCGGGCGGCTTTGTCCGCCCGCCCCAACAGACGGTGCGGCTCCGCTGGACGCAGAAACCGCGCATCCCGTTTGACGAAGCGCCGCCAATCGATCTCCATCGTGGCAAAAGCCCGTTCGACCACATCCTGGACCGAATGCAATTGTCCAGTCGCGAAGACAAAATCTTCCGGCTGGTCATGCTGGAGAACCAGCCACATCCCACGCACGTAATCGCGGGCATCGCCCCAATCGCGTTCCGCCGTGGTGTCGCCGAGCAGGAGCTCGGTCTGCAACCCGAGTTTGAGGGACGCGGCCGCTCGGCAAATCTTTCGCGTCACAAAGTTCTCACCGCGCCGGGGCGATTCGTGATTGAACATGATTCCGTTGCAGGCGTACATGCCGAAGGATCTTCGATAGACGGACACCATCTGCGAGGCAAAGGCCTTGGCACAGCCATACGGATTGATCGGAGCGAACGCGGTCGTTTCGTCCTGAGGCACGGTCTGAGGTTCGCCGAACACTTCACTGGAAGACGCGTGAAACAGGCGGGCCGGGCGGGGCAAATCCCGGATAATCTCCAGCAGGCGCAAGGTCCCCATGGCCGTCATCTCACAAGTAGATTCGGGAATCTCGAAACTCAAACCAACGTGGCTTTGTCCGGCCAGATGGTAAATCTCTTCCGGCACCACCTTCATCAGGACGCGGCGAAGAGTCGTCGGGTCGTCCAGCTCCGCGTAATGCAAGAAGAGCCGTTGACCGTAAATCGCGCTGTCATTGTAGAGATGATCGAGGCGGGACCTTCCGAGCGTGCTGGTCCGCCGCACCATTCCATGAACCTCGTAGCCCTTCTCCAAGAGCAATTCGGCCAAATACGAGCCATCCTGGCCGGTAATGCCGGTGATCAACGCGCGCGGCATAGAATGAGTCAACCCGTGACCTTGATCCGGCCCTCGCGGTGATCCTTGAGAAGTTTGACATCGGCATCCACCATCAAACGGACGAGTTCGGTGAACTTGGTTTTCGGTTCCCAGCCCAATTGGCGCCGGGCCTTGCCGAAATCGCCGATGAGCAGATCGACTTCGGTCGGGCGGTAATAGCGCGGGTCAATCTCGACATGCTTGGTCCAGTCCAATCCGACGTGCCCAAACGCGGCGTCGAGGAACTCCCGAATGGAATGCGTCTCGTTGGTCGCGATGACATAGTCGTCCGGCTGGTCCTGCTGGAGCATCAACCACATGGCCTCGACGTATTCCTTGGCGAAGCCCCAATCGCGTTTGGCCTCCAGGTTACCCAAGTACAATTTGTCCTGCAGCCCCGCGAGAATCTGGGCCACCGCCCGGGTGATTTTCCGGGTCACAAAGGTCTCGCCGCGCCGCGGTGATTCGTGGTTGAAGAGAATGCCGTTGCTCGCGTGCAGTCCGTAGGATTCGCGGTAGTTGACGGTAATCCAGTAGGAAAACAACTTGGCGCAGCCGTAGGGACTGCGCGGATAAAAGGGCGTCGTTTCTTTTTGGGGAACCTCTTGGACTTTGCCGTACATCTCGCTGGAGGAGGCCTGGTAGAAGCGGGGACGAATGCCCGCCTCGCGAATTGCTTCCAGGAGTCGGACGGTCCCGGTCGCCGTAATATCAGCCGTGTATTCCGGGCTGTCGAAGCTCACCCGCACATGGCTTTGGGCGGCCAGATTATAGATTTCTTCCGGCGCAATCTTGCCCAGCAAACGAGCCAGGGCGCTGGCATCGCTCAAGTCACCGTAGTGCAGAAACAACCGATTGCGACCCGCGTGAGGGTCATCGTAGATCGCGTCCAATCTTCCCGTGTTGAACGTGCTGGCCCGGCGGATAATGCCATGCACCTCGTAATCTTTCGCCAAAAGCAATTCCGCCAAATACGATCCGTCCTGTCCCGTTATGCCTGTGATCAGCGCCTTTTTTGCCATAGTCATTGTTGTGCACAGGAGTGTGCGAACGCTCCGCTGATTGGCAAGCTGAGAAAATCAGAATAATCACTCCCGTCCGCAGACGGCGCGCCGCCCCGTTGACGTCCTCTCAGCCGTCCTCGCGCCGGCTCATCCAGCCCTAGATTCCGATGTTGGAGAGAGTCACGCAAATCCTATTCACGATCTCGACCAATCGCGGGTGCGATTCTTCAAAGCCCACGACGGAGGTGGACAGACCGTCCAGCGAGAGCTTGACCAGCCGGGGATCCTTCTCATCCCGCGTGACTTCGTGGGTCGAGATTTGAGTGAAGCCGGCAATGCTCTCGGCCTGCTCCTCATGCGTGCGAGACAGGTCGGCGATTTCGGATTTTAGGGTCGCCAACAGGTGCAACAGTTCATCTCGGTGGCTGGTGGGAACGGAACCCGCCTTCTCAATTCGAGCCTCAATCTCCGCAATGGTTTCGTGAATCATATTTGTCGCGCGTTGTCGTCGATGCTTGATCCGAAAGATAGCCGATGCCATCGGAAAAGAAAACAGTTCATCGGAAGCCCTTGTTCCACGAGGAAATGCCCACACGGGCCATAAACCCTTCCGCCGGTGGGGCGAGACGTTGTCGTGCCCTGGATCCTCGGTCGGCAAGAAACTTGGAGGAGTTGAGCGACGGCGTATTCGAATGAACTTCGGTCCTGTTGCGTCAAACGCCTTTCAAATAGGGGAATGAACTCCATCGAGCTGGAGTTCATTGATGCCCCAATAACGAGAAAGACCAATGAAGAAAATCCTCCTAAGTCTGATTCTAACCATCACCGCCGCGAGTTTCCTTTCCGGCTGCGTCGCCATTCCACCTTTGATCCAAGTTCAGCAAAAGGAATCGGACTCGACTTCACGAAAACTGGATTCGATCGAGAAACGCCTGGACCGCTTGGAGCAGAAGCTCGACAAAAGCGACAAAAAGTAGTTCGTCCACAGGCGTTTGAGGCCATGGAAGACCGCCTGTTCCAGAAAGCTCCGCTCGCGGACCATGAACCCATCCAACGGTGGGGCGAGACGATGTCGAGCCCTGGAATATGGATCGACAGAACAATCAGGGTTCGGCGGAGTCTCAACCCACCCAAGTTCATGGAAAGCCCCCTTTCGCTCAGCGCATGCATCGGGACCATGAACCACCCTTCCTTTGTA
>CAYHFE010000560.1:0-5257 GCA_964355375.1 uncultured Verrucomicrobiota bacterium | reverse complement strand
GCTAGGGTGAACTTGCAAAAACTCCCAGTGAGAGGTTGAAGTAAGAACCACAGCCGGTAACCGTAAGGTGCTCGGCCCGTATCATATAAAGTTTGGGTCCACCAGGCGGATTAGAGTCGGGAAAGCTGGTGTTACTCGTAATCGCAATCCTCGCCCAAGGACCGTCGAGGCCGTTGGTCGAGCGATACACATAATAATTCACGGCTTCGGATACAGCAGGCCATAAAAGGTTGATCGGATTCGAGCCGGTAGCCGTCAGGCTGGCCGGTGGGGTTGGCATTTTGAGTCGGAGTGTGGGGTCGCCGAGGATCGTTAGCCACCGCGGAGCTGCACCACCCAGCGAGACGCAAGTCTGAAGCATCGAGTACGCAAGAGGGTCTCCAAGACCCAGCGACTCCATCTTGAACGAAATGGGGTTAATCGAAGAATTTCCGAAAACAGCCAGGCCGTAATTCCGCGTGGCCAGACAAGCCCTAAGAAAGCTGTTGGTTGTAAGGTTCCAGTCTGCAAACCACGAGCCATGCAGGAAATAGAAGGCCGTACGCGGCTCGTTGCTGCTATTCACCAAGTCGAAAGTCGTGTGGAAAGCACTGCCGTCTCCTTGCTGGCCTGCAGGAGCTCCGCTGCCACTTGTGAATCCCCATAGATAGCTCTCGGAAGTCTGATAAAAGATGTCGCCATGCACGAGCTTTCCAGGGCCGATCCCAAACCATCGCGTCGCATTTTTTCTAGCGTTGTGAAATACCGTGTCGTTTCTATTATCGTACGCCTTAGGATCGAACGGTGGCGCGAGTGAGAAGAAGCCGCCCACCGTTGTTCGATCGTTCAATGCAATTTGGTTCTTACGATACGAGGAGTCTTTCATTAGGTACCGACGAAGGAGGTCCGATTCGGTCTTGGTTTCGAAGGCTGGTAGCTTGGCGAAGTCGATCCGCCCCACGGCCAATTGGAGCAGCATGCCTTGGGTCAGCGGGAGGTAGTTTTGATATAATTTTCCGTCACTCGGAACATTCGTGTTCTCAGGATAATCGATATTTATGAAGTCTATGTCGCGATCGGTCCAGCCGGACGAGCTGGTGCTTCCATAGAAGGCGTCCGCAACCCACGCCCCGCCGTGCTCAAAATCTGTAACTGCGCCCGTGTCTGAATCGACGGTGTGATGGTGGTTGTCACTCGCATACAGACCTGAATATGGGATCGGCACATGGCCAATGATGAACACGACATTGGTTACGCTGGAGTTGTAGTTATTCGTAATGAAGGATTTGATGCTCGCGATTGGCGCGATGATATTCGTGTAGTTGATGTCATCGTGGCGCGCAACATCGGTGCGAATGACACTCCAACCGTCGCCGATCAAATTTGTTCTCAGTGTGGCGAGCTCTACGGCCAAGGTGCTAGCCACGGAACTCTCGACCACCAGTATTACGTTCCCTCGATTCTCCTCCGGCGAGGCTTTGATTGCGCTCACCATATAGTTTCCTCCGACGTCGAACTCGTACTTCTGCCCTAACGTCATGCTGATGTTCGTATACGTGTAGCGATAGTAATTGGAAGCGAGATCGGTCCACTGGCTCTTCGTCGGCAGTTTTCGCTTGATCGATGTGGTGGTCGTTAGCCCAGGCTGCCATTTCAACGTAATTGTGGAGGTAGCATCGCTTACGTCTGCGCTGAGCGCCATCGTATTGGTGTAACCGCCGGTTCCTTTGATCACCCAGTCTTGATCGGCCTCTGAGGGTATTGGGTACGCCCCGCGAAACGTCAGACCATCCGACCCGCCGATCAGCCAAATTGAGTTGATTCCCGAGGTGTCACGCCAGACCAAATCCGTGTGGCCTTCTCGATTGAAGTGGCCGGTCGCGGTGAGAGCGGCGCCGGGGAGTGTGTTCTGCGGCAAGTAGCCATTGTTTACCATGTTTGTGCCAGACATAAACCAAACCAAATTGTCACCACTGCTTTCGCGGCGCCAAACGATATCAGCGTTTCCGTCATTATTGAAATCGCCCGTCGCGGTCGCCCTCCAACTTAAATCCGAAGGGCTTGTAAACCAGCCGATGTTACCACTGAAGGAGTAGTTTGAGGCAACCACCTGGTCCTCTGCCAGGATCGCCGCACCTTGATGGAATATCCTCTGCCGCCCTGGGGCGTGAGGAACCAGCCCTTTTCGGTGCCCGGACCGAAGTCTCCGCGCTACCGGCCACGCAACCGCAAGCAATCCAGCCAGGAGGAGGAGAAGCGGCTGCGCGCCCTCGATCCGGTGGTCGGCGCCTACGTCGACTTCATCCTCGGCTCTCCGGGCCTGTTGCGTCACCAGTTCCTGCGCCGGCTCTGGGCGTGGCGTCAGCGCTGGAGCACGACGTTGTTCCTGCGCACCATCGAGCGGGCCCACCGCTACCAGATCACCAGCCTGGATACCCTGGAACGAATCGCGCTGTTGCATCTGGACGACACCGCGCTGCCCGATCCCCTGGTCGATCCAGAACTGGAGAAACGCCCCGCCTACCAGGAAGGCTCCCTCACCGACACCCCCGACCTCTCCCGCTATGATGACTGACACCCTGGCCGAGCAACTCAATTACCTCCATCTACCCGGCCTTTTGGCCCGCTGGGATGAACACTTGAATGCCGCCGCTCAATCCAACCTCTCCCATGCCCGGCTGCTCACGCGTGTCGTCCAGGAGGAATACCGCTTGAAATGCGATCAAGCCCGCCAGCAACGCCTCAAGCGGGCGCACATCCCGGAGCCATGGGTGATCGACACCTTCCCCTTTGATCGCCAGCCCAAGCTCAGCAGGAAAAAGATCATGGCTCTCTACGACTCCATGGCCTTTGTCCAGGACAAGCAAAACATCATCTGGATGGGCGGCACCGGCTGCGGCAAGACCGGCCTGGCCACCAGCTTTCTCACCCAGGCCATTCATCAAGGGGCTCGCGGCCGCTACGTCCTCTTCGCCGATCTGCTTTATGAACTGCACCGTTCCCAGGCCGATCGATCCCAGGGACGGGTCATCCGCCGGTATCTTCAATATGACGTGCTCCTCATCGACGAGATCGGCTACACAGAGACCGAGCCCGCGCAGGTGGGGCTCTTCTTCACTCTCCTGCAAAAACGCCACAAACATCGCTCCACCCTCATCACCTCCAACCTGGGCTTTAGCGAGTGGGCCTCGTTCTTGAAGAACCCCCATCTCACCAGCGCCTTGATCGACCGGCTCACCGAAGCCAGCCACGTCTTCAACATGAAGGAGTGCGTCACCTTGCGAACCAAGATGTCCGCCGAGCCGTGAACTGGCGCGCCCGAGCCGACCGGTGGCGCGCGCTCCCGCTGCCCGTGGTCCTGAAACACTTGGAGGCCACCCCAGATCCCCGCGACCCGGCCAAGTGGCGTACCGCCCAGGGGACACTGACCGTCACCGGGCCCAAGTTCATGAACTGGCATCAAGGCGTCGGGGGAGGCGGCGCCATCGATCTGGTCATGCACCTCAGGCAGGTGGGCTTCGGCCAGGCGCTCGAATGGCTGGAACGTCGCTTCGCCGGCCCCACGTCACCGCCGCCCCAAACGACCTCACGGCCAGAGACGTTGACGCTTCCCGCGCCCGCGCCGGGGAACTGGCCACGCGTCGAACGTTATTTGACTGAAGAACGAAAACTTCCCCGAGGGTTGCTCCAACCGCTCGTTCAATCCGGTGTCATTTACGCCGATGCTCGGGCCAACGCGGTGTTCCTGATCGTCGGCCCCGACGCGACCCCAGTGGGAGCGGAGTTGCGCGGCACCACGCCTTTGGGCTGGCGCGGCATGTCCCCGGGATCCCGCAAAGATCGCGGCTTCTTTTCCCTTCCTTCAACCCCACGGCACGCCATTGTCCTGTGCGAATCGGCCATCGACGCCATCAGTTGCCACGCCCTTCATCCCGGCTATCGCTGTCTCTCCACCTCAGGCGCCAGACCGGATCCGGCCTGGTTAACCGCGCTCCTCACCCAAGGCCTGCCCATCTACTGCGGCTTTGACGCCGATCCCGTCGGAGACGCCATGGCTCAGCGCATGCGCGAGCTTCATCCCTCCATCCAGCGACTGCGTCCCTCGGCCAAAGACTGGAACGATCTCCTCCGTCAGCGCGACCCCTGATCCTTCCCCTCGGTCTCGGCTCCTTCTCGCCTGCTCCGAATCACCCTCCTCGGAATCCAAACCCTCCTCCTTGGAAAGGAAATCCGTTCACCCTTCAACGGAGTGGGTCACTTCTGGTGAGCGCAGGCGGGTCCATTCTCGCGAGCGGCGACGGCGCTTAGAGAAACAAAGGAAGACTTTCGTCTTGAGCATTTTCCTGGCCTTCCGAATCCCTTCCGAAGCGCATCCGATATGCCGTGATGCGAGTTTCGGTTAGAAGTTCTCGCGTCCAGGTGACAATTATGAGACAGGCAACAACAATGCATCCACAACGAATTTCTTTTCACGATTCTGACCCGGTCGTAGAATCTCGAGTTATGTCGACAAAGGGTCGAAGATTCATTTTGAAATTCTCTGCCGGTGAACGGCCGGAGCTCATTTCCACTAACTTTCGGTATGCGACCGAAGCGAATGAAGTACCGGTTGAAATTGGGAATCCGGAGTTCACGGATGTGGGCTGGTCAACAGGCGCTCAGGCATTAGCGATCTGCTTTGTCGAATATCTCCACCAGTCGAAAGAGATCGAGCCGGATCATGATTTCGAGTTCAAACACGAAAAGGAAGCCAGTCCAGAAAATACAATGGCGGACGCATTGGAGAACCGGACATGGATAGACACCTTCTTTGGAACGATTCCCAGGGGAGCTGGTTCAGCCAAGTCAGGTCTGCCGAGCTACGTTGCCAGAGAGCTATTTAAGCCTCACATGGGTGACAATCGGAGCGGAAAGAGCAACAAGACCAACGTGCGCATCGTAAGGATCAATCGCTTTTTCTTGCCTCCCGCATGTGTGTTAATCTTTCGTGGGAGGAAGAAACTCACTAAGGCAAACGAATTGCAAACGCTTGCAGCTGCCATTCGCCGCCAATGGCAGCCCAAACGTCCTACGGAAGCAGCCATTGCTCCGATCAAAATGCAAGCAGCGGGCATCGAAGAGGCCTGTGAGGAAAACACGCGTCGTTATGGCGATGCACTCCGAAATAGGTACGGTCGAGTACCCTTCGACACTTTCGATGATTCGAGTGCATTCTATCGCGAGATAGATCTCTTACGGGTGTACGTGTTCCAGAACGTCAGGGAGTGTCAAGAATACC
>CAYHFE010000559.1:0-5262 GCA_964355375.1 uncultured Verrucomicrobiota bacterium | reverse complement strand
GACGCCGAACCCAGCAGGCGGGACGCCCGCGCTCCCCATCGCACCTTCGGGTTCATGGCCACGATTCACGTCCGATCGTTGGAGGTTCTCCCTCTCCATGAATCCAGTTGGAGCGAAACTCTATCGAACCCTAACTCGCGATGACGCGGGGCGGCGGCGCTTTGACAAAGGTTGTCTGCCGAAGGTAGATCGGCTCCAAACTCTCCTCCGGCCTCGCTTCCCGCCGAGCGCCGGCCAAGCCCCCCAAGACCGCCGCATCGGGCCACAACACTCGTCCACTCGGAAACCATCGATTCACTTCCGGTCCGATCAGAATGGGCGGCGCGGCCGCAGGCATGGGGCTGGAGGGCGGCCGCACCTCGCCGCCGCCGGGTGGGTCGAGGACTGCGGTCACCTCCGCCAGGGTCGCCAATCGCAAGGGAGCCAACTCGCACCAACCCGCGAGGGTGATCTCAAATCCGCCGAAATAGAACTCCTGGCGTTGGGCGTCGATGACGACATAAACGCGCCCCAGCCAACCGAGCCCATGGGCTTGAGCCGCCAGGCCGTGCGCCGTGGGAAAGCCCAACACGCTCACCGGACGAGCCAATTGCCAGCCTTGCGCGAGGGCAATGGCCGATCGGATCCCCGTGTACGAGCCCGGCCCCAGCCCCACGACGAGACACTCGATTTCCGCCGGAGTCACCCCGGCCTTGGCCAAGGCCGCTTCGACCAATTCGAGCGACGGCATCGAGCGCGATCCTTCGTCCGACACCGTGAGCACCACCCTCGCTTCGCCGGCCCCAGCGCCATCCGGCAAAACCGCGACGCAGCGCCGCGGGGAAGAGAATTCAAGAGCCAAGGTACTCATGTTCGAGGCGACGCTCCGATTCGGTTAAAGTCACCATCTGGATTTGGTGATAACGGGATGGCTTGGGCCCTTGCCAACGCTCCACCCACTCCACCACGGCAATCCCCCGCGGCTCGAAGTATTCCTCCAAACCGGCGGCGATGATTTGTCCGTGGTTCTCCAGTCGATACAGATCCAGATGAAAGAGCGGAACCGGACCTTGGGAATACACATTCACCAAGGCAAATGTGGGTGAATGAACGCGGTCGGCCAGGCCCAAGCCGCGAGCCAGTCCTTTGACGAACTGCGTTTTGCCCGCCCCCAAATCGCCGGAGAGCCCAATCACGCACCCGGCCGTAATCCGCCCGGCCAGGTCGCTCGCCCATTGCTCCGTTTCCATCGGACTATGCGAAATGAATGTATCCATGCCCGGCAAATGGACGGACGCCTTGTTTGTCCCGCAAGAGCAGCCCGCTGCCAGCCGTGATCTTGCCAATGCAACTCAAGGGCAGATCCGGAAAGCGCGCTTTCCAGCCATCGAGCAACGGAATCGCATCGCGACTCGCCACCGTGAAGAGCAGCTCGAAGTCTTCCCCATCAGTCAACGCCGCCAGCAGCGGTGGCTTGGCCGGTTCGCTGGAGCTCGAGCGCGCGCCCTTGGTTTCGCCCTCGTGGGAGAAAGCGCGCCCGCGTTCACGAGCCGCCCGGCTGATGGGAATCGCCGTGGTCAGCAACTCCGCTCCGACCCGGCTCGCGGTCAACAAATGACGCAGATCGCCCGCCAGGCCGTCGCTGAGGTCGATCATCGCATGAATCTTGAAATGATCCGCGAGCCAGCGAGCCTCGGCCAATCTCGGCTCGAATTCCAAATGCTTTCCGGCCAGCGAACCGCCCAGCTTGCCCGTGACAAAAAGGGCGTCGCCAGGCTGGGCACCGGATCGCAGAATGCAGTTCCCTTTGGCCACGCTCCCGAGCACGGCAACCGAGATCAGCATTCTCTCCGGATTGGTCGTGGTTTCGCCCCCGACGATCGCCACCTCGTAGCGGCTGGCCAGCGCGCTCAGACCGCGATACAGGCCGTCCACGAACTCCACCCGGAACGGCTCGGGCAGACCGAGTGTGACCAAGGCATGGGTCGGTGTGCCGGCCATGGCCGCGACGTCGCTCAAGCAGCGGGCCAGCGCTTTGCGTCCGACCATCTCCGGAGGCGTGGCGGAAGTGAAATGGATTCCTTCCACGACGGCGTCCGTCTTGAACAGGAAATCCCGCTCCGGCAATCCCAAGTCCACGACCGCGCAATCATCCCCCGCGCCCACGCGAACCGACGGATGGCTCGGCAAGCTTGGAATCAGCCGGGCAATGAGGTCCAATTCGTTCATCGGCGAACCGCGGTCAGAATGCGTTCAGCTACTGCGTCACCAGCCAATAGAAGTTGGCCAGGTTGAAGAGACCATGGGTGACAATCGGCGCGAGCAGGTTGTTGGTGGTTTCGTAGAGCAGAATCAAGATCACCGCCAGAAACGTCAGCGGCAGGAAAATCACCGCGTTGAAGTGAATCACGCCAAAGAGCAGAGAGGTTCCCCAAAAGGCGAGCCGCGGGAATCCCCACCGCTTGATCGCAGGATAGAGAATGCCGCGAAAAATGATTTCTTCTGCGACCGGGGCCACGACGATGGCGAGCACGCCGATGGTGAATTTCAGTGCCACCGAATCCGCCAGGTGAATGGCCTGGACGGTTTCCTGCGGGACCGGTTCGACCTGCACCAGCCTCATGAGCTTTTCCGAAATCAGCCCCAGCGACCAGACGATCGGCAGAACCGCGGCCCCGACCATCAAGGAAAAGAGAAACGCCCGGCCGAGCTTGGGCGAGCGGAAGCCGAACCCGTCCGCCCAGCCCAGGCCATGCTCGCGCAGGAACCCGCTCGTCAAGACCAAAGCCATGCCATGAAAGCTCAGGGTGCCAATGATCATCATGGTGTACTTCGAATCCCCAGCCAGCGGTGACCAAGCCGAGGTCAGCCCTTGCGCCAGCAACGCCCCAAGCAGGATGCTGGCGAACAGTCCCGTCAGGAAGCGCAAGACGGCTTCGGGTTTCCACGGTTTCTCCGATAACATGGGCTCACGCTAGCGCACCCGAATCCGAAATGACGATGTAAAAAACGCGTTGCGAGGTCCGGGCCGATGGATTCGACAGAACCTTCACCCCCCCATCGCCGGGCCCGGTGGCCCGCGGCTGCCCCGCGCGGTCGGTCAGCGAATTCTTGTATTCGAGCACGTCAGTCGGGCAGCTCGTCGTGGACACGGACAGGCGGAACGTCGCATCGTAGCTGGCAGTATGAAGAACTGGCGTGCTTGCGTTCTAGCGGACTGGCCGGGGAATAGAGGTTCGTTCCTCGTTCGAGCCGGCGCCGTTCACTCGCTTCCTGACGGAAGCTTTTCTTGCACGGCATTCAGCACTTGATCGCTGACGTAAAGACCGGCCGTCTTCAGGGTGGCGACCGCTGACGCAAACGACTCCAAGTAGCCCAGCTTCGCGGCCATCGCGGTCAACGCCAGTGTGCCATACACCTTCAATTCCAGTGCCGCTGCCGCCCGACGAGCGGCTCGATCGTCGAGCAAAACCGGAAGATTCCCGTGGAGGCGGGCATATTCAATGACTTCGGCTTCGCCTTTGCCCAATTGCCAGGTGGACATTGGAGAGATGGGCGGCGTTAAACTCACCGTCTCCAACCAGGGGCTCCTGGGCAACGCCAAGCGCATCGGGTCATCGAAGGGTCCGGCGGCGATCTCCTCCGCCACCGCTTGAGGCAGGAAAACACGGTCAAAGAGCTTGGGGAGAATGTGGAGCAGACCGGATTTTGCCAGCACGATCAACGGCGAGGCATTGCACACGGCTTCGCTCATCCGGACAAACTCTTCACCGCTTCAAGAACTTCTCCGGCTGTCTCTTGAAACGGCGAAACTCCGAAACGGGCAAGTTGAGCAACAAAAGCAGCCCGGCTTAGGCCAGCCACCTCGGCTGCCTTGCCTTGACTGAGCAGGCCCAGTTCGTACCATTTGGCGGCTGCCGCCAACCGCATCTCCCCAGCCAAATCCTTTGGATCCTTCTGCATCGCCAGCAGGACTTCATCGGACACTTCGATTTCCAATAATCGACTCATACCGTGCACATCCTGGCAGGCTTTTCCCGGCGAAGAAAGACGGAAATACAAGTTCGGCGGCAGCTTTGCTCGTCACTCCACCCGCACGCGATAGAAACGTTGCGAGGCCGTGGCAGTCGGGTCAGCGAGAGTCTTCACGGTGCCGTCGCCGGGTACGGAGGTCAGCACCTTCCAAGCGCTGTCGGTCAGGGAATTCTTGTATTCGAGCACGTAAGTCCGGCCGCTCGACGTGGACATGGACAGGCGGAACGTCCCTTCGTCACGGGCGAACTGAAGAATCGACGCACTCGCAGTCTGGCTGATTGGCCCACGCAGACTTTCGCGCAGAGCACCCATTTTGTCAGCGCCGCTCGGATTTGCGATGCGCATCTCTGCGGGCCAGTTGAGGGCTCCGCTCCCAGATGGCACCCCATTCCGCATCGTGTGGTTGGAAGCATCCGCCACAGAGAGGTTAGCTTTTCGTCCTCTTCAACCTGTTCGCCGCGCGTTCCCGCCCGAGGAAATCGTAAGGCAGCAACACGCTCAACCCGTAGAATGCCCCGCCCAGCATGTTTCCGAAATCCGCCTTGTCCAGCGTCAGCAGTATTTCCGCCCATGCGAGTGCCGTGAACAATATGGGCCGGTCTTTGCTCGCGGCGAAGATGACCGACCGGTCGAGCGACACGACGTCTGCCGCAACGATCACCTGCGTCCGAAGCCGCAGCCATTCCGTCGTCGCATCCGGCGGCAGTTTCGGGAGGTTGCGCAGCACTTCGTTCAATGCATAGGGGCTGCTGATCAGAACCCAGCCTTGTGCGGGTGCATAGGAGAAAAGCGCGCTCGAAGCCCCGCTCGACGAACCGGCCGCGGCCAGCAACACACTCGAGTCGAGGAACAGCCTCACCGTCCATCTCGGAAACGCTGCATCCCCTTCTCGTCATCGGCAATCCAGGCCTCGATTTGCTCCCGACTGAACTCGCGTGGTGGTGGAAGCTGTCCCGCGCCGCGCAACCGGGCGGCGAGGAAAAGGAAAAGCTCCTGCTTCTGCTCCGGCGGAAGCGCATCGGTGGCGGCTTCAATTTCAGCAAGCGTGCTCATGGCTGAACGTTAGCATGGCGCTGGCGGAAGGCTCAAGTGCGCTTTCCAGCCCGCGAGGGATAGCCGGCGTGTTCGATCACCTCCGCGCCACGGGAAACCCGAAGAACTCATCCGACAGTTAGAGGCTCATGGCCGCAAGTAAATGCATTGCCGTCCTGGCTTTGCGCTCTTGGCGTCCGTCGCGAGACAGTCCAA
>CAYHFE010000558.1:0-5279 GCA_964355375.1 uncultured Verrucomicrobiota bacterium | reverse complement strand
TCGGGCTACAACCCTACCGCTTGGGCGGTGACGCAAAGAGCGGCGTCAAGCCCAGCCTCTGTAATTGCTCGTTCAAATTCCTGGGGATTTCGGTCATCATGGTGCGGCGGATGTGCGGTCCCATCTGCCACCGACCCACGCGAATGGTTTGCAGGTGGCGCAACACGCGCAACGGGCAACTTCGGCTGCGGCTCCGCCGGGCTCTCGGTATTTCGTCGGCCGTGCGCATGTCGTCTGCTTCGAGCGCTTCGGGTGCTCCCCTTTGAGAGCGGTCCCCTCCGATTCTTGCCCTCTTAAAGCCAAAAGAGTGGACGATTTTGTTGCGATGGAAAGGTGCATTCCGTTCATCGAAATGCTAAGTTGGAGTCAATGATAAGGGAGGGGCGTGGGGAGATGGCAGTTTTGCGTCTATCGCCGCGCCATGCGTAAAGATTCGGAATCATTTCGCGCCTGTTTCGCGCGAGGAGCATTTACTGCTCGTTCGCCGCTGCCAACGCGTGTTCCAACTGCCCAACATTCCGTTCGGTTGCCGCAGATTCCGTCGTTTGACCTTCGGCTTTCATGAACGAAAGGCGATGCCTTCAACACCAAAAAGAAAATCCCATGAACAAGAACTCCGCTGTTTCTCTCCTTACCCTTCTCCTCGTCGCGCCCGCGATCCAAGCGGCGTCCCCGATCATTACAGGCAGCGAAAAGATTGTCACCGTGGCCGGTGGCGGCACCCAAGACCGAGACGGCATACCGGCCACCAACGCCGCTCTCGTCTATGTGGAAGCCGTGGTCCTGGACACCCGAGGGAATCTATACCTGACCGAGGCTGAGAACCCGGCGCGGGTCCGGAAAGTGGACTCGAGCGGGACGATCACCACCTGGGCACGCACGGAGACCGGAGGCTATTTGGAGGCCGTGGGCATCGATTCTGTTGCCACGAATCTTTTCGTTTCGGACAGAGTCAACAACAAGATCTTCAGGATTGACGCGGTTGGCAAGATCACCACGGTCGCGGGCACGGGAATCGCGGGAAAAGCAGCCGAAGGCGAGCTTGCAACTTCCGCCAGACTGGACGAGCCATTCGGCGTCGCCGTGCATCCGACCACCAGAGAGATTTACTTTACGGAAACCGCGAACAATCGAGTCTGCAGAATCGAGGCCGGCACAAGCCGTCTCCGGATCGTGGCTGGCACCGGCAATGCCGATCACTCCGGGGATGGCGGACCAGCCGCTAACGCGAAGCTTCACGGCCCGTGCGATTTGGCCTTCGATTCGTCTGGTCATCTCTTCATCGTTGACCGCGATAACCACTGCATCCGAAGGGTTGACGCCCTCAGCAAAATCATCACCACGGTGGCAGGCACGCCGAAGCAATTGGGCTACTCGGGTGACGACGGCGACGCTAAAAAAGCCGAACTGAATGCGCCCGAGGGCATCGCCATCGACGGCGCCGGGAACATTCTTGTGTCGGACCTATGGAATCACGCGGTCCGGAAGATCGACGTGAGCTTGAATCCGTGGAGGATTACCACGGTGGCGGGCACGCCCAAGCAACCAGGCTCCTCCGGTGACAACGGGCCGGCCAAGCAGGCCAAACTTGAAAGGCCCGGTGGTATGGCTTTTGACCAAGCCGGAAATCTCTACATCGCCGACTGTCAAAACCACCGGGTGCGAAAAGTCATCGCCGGTTCGTCGGGAGCAGTCGGCGAGACGCTGACCATCAACACCAGCAGTCCGCTGCCTGCGGGAACCGTGGGAACGGATTACACCTGCGCTTTGCTCGCCGCCGGTGGTCGGTCGCCCTATCGCTGGGAACGGGCGGCAGGCGCTCTCCCAAGCGGTCTTCAATTGGATTCAACAACGGGTCTGCTGACTGGCAAACCCCAAACGGCCAACGACTACGTTTTCACTGTAAAAGTCACAGACGCTGGCGGGCTGACGGCTCAACAGGAGTATCGCCTGACCATTTCTCCCGCACTCACACCGGGGACTGGACCTACCTTCACCGTGGGCACCGCCGCAGGAGGCAAGGGCGCGGAAGTAACGGTGCCCGTGACCGTCAAGAATTTCAAGACCCTGGGCGCCTTCCAGTTCTCCATGCACTGGAAGACAGCCGTCGCTACTTATATCGCGGTCGAGCAGTTTCAGTTGCAGGGTCTGGCCGCCGGCAGCTTTGGCTCGACTCAGGCCGGCAGCGGGACCTTGACGGTGGCGTGGAACGACACCGAAGGCACGGCCGGCGAGACTCTCGCCGACGGCGCCGCGGTCTTCGCCATTCGCTTTCGCCTGGTGGGCAACTCGGGCGACAGAACAGATGTAACGATCGACGGCACACCCACACCCATCGTCGCAGGCAATGCGCAGTTGGCCGCCGTGAATCCGACGGTCATCAAAGGCCAGGTGGAGGTGCGCAGCACCGCGAGCCTCTCGGGCAAGGTGCTCTACTACGATCGCAAGTCGGCGGTGCGCGACGTCACCCTCAGCCTCGCGGGGGACGCCCAGCAAACCGTCCCGTCTGGGCCGGACGGCACGTATAGCTTCAATGTCAATGCGGGCGGAAATTACACCGTGACGCCGAGTCGAAGCACAGACCCCTCGTTCAAGACGGGCACGACGACCTCGGACATCCTGCCCATCCTTCTGCACGTGCAAAACAGAACTCTGCTGGATTCGCCCTACCAATTGCTCGCCGCCGACGTGGACGGTTCGCGCTCGGTCAATGTGCTCGACGCCTATCGCATCCAACGCTTCGTCTTGAACCCAACCAGCATCACCTTCACCGGAGGTTGGTGGCGCTTTGTGAGTTCAGACTATCCGATCACCGAGAACAATGCGTGGACGGCGGAGGCGATCAGAAGCTGCCAACGACTCAGTGGCGCCACCACGGGCCAGGACTTTCTCGCCATCAAGCTGGGCGATGTGAACCGAGATTGGAAGCCAAGCGCGACCACCCCGGCCAATCGCCTCGACTTAGATCGAGACGTCGCCCTTCATGCGCCAGCCGCAGTTCCCAAAGTCACCTTCCAAGTCAGCAGCCCGACCGTCAAATCCGGGGAGATGATCAAGGTGGCCGTGGGTTTGGCGGGTTTCAGCCAAGTGACAACCGTCCAGTTCACGCTCCGGTCGGATCCGGCCATTTTGGAGTATGTGACCACGGGCGACTACGCCTTGGAAGGCCTCGGAGCGGGCAACTTCGGCACGGACTCGATCAAGAGCGGGATGCTGACCTTCTCCTGGTATGATCCCAATGCGGTCGGCGTGACGAAGCCGGATGGGACGGTGGTCTTCACCGTGAGCTTTCGAGCGATCGGGAGGCCCGGCGGCGGCACAGCCCTTGCCTTGACCGATGATCTCGCGGTGCGCGAAGTGACGGTGAACTTGAAGCCGGCCGATTTCATCTCCCAAAATGGGCAAGTCACCATCGCATCTTCGGCCGCCGGGGTGCCCAGCATCACCCAACAGCCCCAAGTTCAGACTGCGCCGACCGGCACGAGCGTGACGCTCAGTGTGACGGCCAGCGGCACGGAGCCGCTCCAGTATCAGTGGTGGAAAGACAACGCGCCCGTTCCCGGCGCCACCAGCGCAACACTCGTGCTGACTGCCGTTCAGGTCAAAGACGCAGGCCGATACAGCGTCAAAGTCACCAACAACCTGGGCAGCGCCACCAGCGAGACGGCGCAGTTGACGGTCACGGGCGGAGCTCCGGAATTGCTCCTGGACCTGTACGCCGGCCTCACGATCAGCGGTGTTGCGGGCCGCACCTACACGATCCAGTTCACGACGGATTTGACCGAGCCGGCCCAATGGCGGACGCTGGCGACCATCACGCTTTTGAAATCGACCGAGCTTTGGTTCGACGTAAATTCGCCGGCTCAACCGAGGCGGTTCTATCGCGCGGTTCTCGCGCCCTAAGTCCTAAGCATGCAGTCAGAATCGAGATGCACACGTGCCCTCGCGTGTTTCGACCGGCGCCTCGCTGGTCGGAACGGAGGCGTGATTCAGTCACGAAACGGTGATTCATTCGAGCGCCCCGCTGTGGTCGGCGGGGGCGCCGACCACAGCACGCGAGGGCGGGTGCGCTCCCCATTTCAATTGAATAGCAACAGCCAAGAATGACAGGAGAAATCTATGCGTACGATCACCAGGACGATCATCGGCCTCTGCGCACTCGCTTTAGCTACACCTTGTCACGCGTACCTCGAGTACTCTGGAACGGGGAAAGTCACCGCCACTTACAAGGTCGGGGCTGTGACCACCACCACGTCTTGCGCGGCTGAGATCAAGCTGTTCCAGCTTTATGAGGCGACGGATAACAGCACTTCCGCGGGCGAGTTTGCCTTCGAATTCACTCGCTGGAAGTTCAGCTTCGACGAAATCTGGGATCCTCAGTTAGGGACACTCCTTCCCCCCAAGAGCCTTTCGTTGAACTGCCTTTCTAATGATTGGAAGGGTCTCGGAGGCAGCCATGCCGACGGAAACCTGACCAAGTTCGATTGGGGTGGAGAGTTCCTGAACGGCTTTTCGGCCAGCTACACGCTTCTTCAAGGCAAGTACGGTGCAACCGGAGTGACGAACCTCAGCTTCAAGGCGGAGTGGTGGGTGGACATCAATGCCGAAAGGATCACGGCGATTTACGACTTCCCTCTCCTGCCCCGAAAAACGCGATCATACACGCTCGATCACTTGGATCTTCCCGCGATCAAGTCCCCTCAATACGTGAACAGGCCGTTTGATCTTTGGGTGTACGCTGTCGGAAAAGACGACCAGGGAGAGACCAGGCTCATGGGTGACGACATCACGGTCACGCTTTCGGATTCGACCGGAACGATCTCACCGTCCACTTTGACGGTGACCAAAGGCACAGGTGTGACCAAGGTCACGCTGGCCAAGGCTGCAACCAACGTTACGATCACAGCCAAGGTCGGCAACGTCTCGATCACCAGCAATCCGTTCGAGGTCAGATTCCCGGAGCTTCAAGTCTGGGTGGAACCGATTCAAGTCACGTCGGGAGCGGACTGGGTAGTGGGCCGGGACAGCGTGGTTTTGGTGAAGCCTCGTTGGCCAGAGGGGGCAGCGAGTGCCGGTGCCTCTGCATTTGTCGATGCTGATGTCAGCCTTGTGTTTGATCCGTCATCCAGTCCCTTCCCCAAACAAGTCGTCGGACCGAAGCGCGTTCGGATTTTCAACCAGGAGATCGACCCGGTGTCGTCGGTCAGCGGCGCTGTGTACCAGGAGTACAAAGCCTACAAACAGCGCGGCTTTGCTGTGGTATTCAAGGGCTCTGCCGA
>CAYHFE010000557.1:0-5286 GCA_964355375.1 uncultured Verrucomicrobiota bacterium | reverse complement strand
CCGGCCCTCCTCTCGAACATCGATGCGCCCGGTTGACAAACGGTTCATGGAAAGGCGGAAGATCCGCGTCTCTCTGGAAGATTCGATAAGTTCGCGACGGCCGCGTCGCCTCCGCGGCGGGTGCCGGGGCTGGCTGTTTCTGGGGACTGGCCTTTTGGAGGCGTTTGTCCAGCCGCGCCCACGTCGCTGCGCTTCAACCCCTGCTGAGGGAGATCGCAGGTCAGGGCGACGACGTCCAGTTCGTTGATTTCGTTCATAATCTTGGGAGCGGATGTGCCGTCACAAAACGCGGTGTATCGGCACCCGAATGACTATGCCGGCTATTTTGATTTGAGTCCCACCGTGTTCACCGCGATCACGCGATACCGATGCCTCTTGCCCACGTCCGCCTTGAGGTCGGTGAAGCGCATCGGGACCAATGGTTGGGTCGGCGTGTCGCTGTATTGGAGGTTCTGGAAGATCGGGCGCCCGAAGGGGTTCTTGCCTTGCTCCGGGACAGTGGCGAGGCATTGACCATCGCGCTCGATGATAAAGTGGGCCAGGCCGCTCTCGACATCGGCCTCCGCGTCCCAGGTCAATTCGTTGCCCTTGACTCGAAGGTTCTTCGGCGCCGGTGGTGGGGTGACATCAGTCACGGCGGTGTCCTTGACATAACGTGCCCATGCTCGGGCGATGGCTTGGTTGGGGAGCCACACGGATGTCGCCTTCCCGCCGGTGAACTTTCCTGCCGGGACAGGGGCGACGAAATCTGTCCCAGCCTCGTTCAGCGGAGCCAGCCAGGCCGCCGAAGCCGGCATCGTCCTCAGTGGCGCGCCGGCCTTGGATGGCAACCGGGCGGTGAGGCAGGCATCGAGCCACGGTATCGCGAGGTAGCGTTGATTCCCGCACTCATGGCTTGTCAATGGATCGACGGCGACGCCGATGAAGCCGCCTTTGGCCCGCATGGCATTGAAGAAAACTTCCACGCCTGGCCACACTCCAGCGAAGCGGTTTGTTTTGTCGGTGACACCTTCCTTGGTGCCGAGGTTGCACATCACCGGCACCTGGCAGGCAGCCTCGGAGATCGCGTAGGAAGCGGGCCGACCCTCCGCGGCCTTGACCGGGGGCACGCCCGAGCGCAGCCATGCTGCCGCGATACGTTCCGGGTGCAGCAGCACCATCCCCCCGGCCCAATGTCCGCCGCCGCTATGCCCCCAAAGCGCCCACGGCACCGTTGCCAGCTCCGGATGACCGCTCTTCGCACCGAGTTCGCTCAACGACTTCTGAAACGTGGCATCCGATCCGTTGCGAGGATCGCACCAAAGCTGGCAGTTGGCCTTCTCCGGCTGCTCATAGGAGGGCGACAGCAGGGCACAACCATGTTTCCGGGCGAGTGCCTGCCAGTGCAGGTCGAATGCGCCCGTGAGCCCGGATTTGCACGATCCCTCGCCACAGCCGTGCTGGTGAACGATGAGACCGCGCAGCGACTTCACACCAGGTGGCGCCCAGACGGTGTAATTCACCGGAAAGGCCAATTCACCCGGATGGGTCGAAGCCTCGTAGCGCACCCGATAGTAAGGCGGCTCAGCGGGCGGAAAGACGTCATAGGGCGGTTGCTGACCAAAAAGTGAGGCGGCGAGGGCGAAGAACAGAACGGCGAATCGGTGCATAGTACGACCAAAACTGCCGATATAAGCGGGAAGTTGCAAGCGGCGCGAGCATGGGTTCAGCAGTTCTCATTTTGACAAGTATGTCGTCCCGGCTTCAGCCGGTCGCCACGTGAAAACCGGCTGAAGCCGGGACTACCTGCGTGGAACGGACCGTGTCCTGAGTCAAAATGAGAACTGCTGGCATGGGTTTGAGCGAAGCACTTTACCGCGCTATTCTGGAAAGATTCACAGAACCGGCCAGTCAAACCCTCGGCGGACAGCCGTTCTTTTCACAAGCGCCGGGTTCATCAGTTTGAGGCCCTGTCACTTGATGTCGCCGAAACTCACTCGTTCCGGCGCCGCCGGTTCATCCAAGATTTGAATCGTCGTGGCGGGACCGAGATCAGGGTTCTCCCACGAGCGCAGCACCCACACGATTTTCAGGAAGGGGTCAGTCCCACAGATTGTCATTTATTTGCCAATCGCTGGGACTGACCCCTTCCTGTTCCAATCCTTCGCGAGCGCAGTCTCGCTCAAAAGCGAGCCATTGAACGACTCCTCCTCACGCGTGGCGCGCAGGAAGCGAGCGAAGTCATAAACCTCCCGCTGAAGCGGCTCCGGCAGGGCGGCGACTTCTCTTTCAATCAACTGCTTGGTGCTCATGCCCCTCTTATTCTTCATTTCGGTCCCAGAATAAATCCCCGACTCAAATCGCCTTGTCGAGTTTTGTTCTCGGAATGGCCCCGGTGTTGTTTTCTTCGTGTTCATTCAGGGCATTCGTGATTAACTGGCGCCGGTATGGAAGTTATTATTAGACCCGATGCGGAGGCCGCCGCCGATTTGGTGGCGCGGATCGTGGCTAAAGATCTGCGGGGGAATCCGCACCTCGTGTTGGGATTGGCGACGGGCCGAACCATGGAATCGGTTTACCGAATCCTCGGCGACTGGCATCGCCATCAGGGTCTCGATTTCTCGCTCTGCAGCACCTTCAACCTGGACGAATACGTCGGGTTGTCGCCGGAGGATCCCCATTCCTACCGTCACTACATGAATGAGCACTTGTTCCGGCAGGTGAACATTGATTTGCGGAATACGCACCTGCCCGACGGCCTCGCGCCCGACCTCGATGCCGAATGCCGCAAGTACGAGCGCGATATCGTGCGATTCAACGGGATCGACCTCCAGCTTCTGGGCATTGGCCAGGCCGGACACATTGGCTTCAACGAACCGCTTTCGGCGTTGCATTCCCGCACCCGGGTCAAGGCGCTCACCCCAACCACCCTTGAGCAGAATGCTCCCTTGTTCGGGGGCGAAGAGAAGGTGCCGCGGCGCGCCATGACCATGGGAGTGGGAACGATTCTGGAGGCTCGCCGATGCCTGCTTCTGGCCACCGGCCCGGCCAAGGCGCCGATCATTGCCAAGGCCGTGGAAGGACCGATCACCGCGCTAATTTCCGCCACCGCGCTCCAGTTGCATGTCCGCTGCACGGTGATCGTGGACGAAGCCGCCGCCAGCCATCTGCAAGGCGCTGAGTACTACCGCTGGATTTTTGGGAACGAACCGGAGTGGGCTGAATTCCGCTCTCCTGCCCATGGCCTCGGCCATTAAAATCGCCCTGCTCGGGGCCGGAATGTTTGGCGGCGACGTCCATGCCCGCGCCTACGCCGATTTGCAGAAGCACGGGATCGCCGGGCAACTGGCGCGCGTCGGACTCGATGCCTGGGCGCGGGACCTCGCGCCCGTGATGTTCGAGTTGGTGGCGGTCGCGACCCGATCGGAGGCCTCGGCCCGCCGGGCGTCCGCCCAATACCAAGCCCTGACCGGCCATGCGCCTAAACCGTATTTTGGTGAGACCCCCTGGGAGAGCATCCTGGGCGACTTCCCGGACCTCGATGTCATGGCGGTGGCGACGCCGGACCATCTTCACACCCAGCCCATCCTGGCCGCGTTGACGAGGAATGTGCATGTGGTCACGGAGAAGCCGATGTGCCTATCGATTCACGAGGCCGACCAAATCATCGAGTTGGCTCGAACGAAGGACCGGGTCGTGGCCGTCGATATGCACAAGCGCTTTGATCCCGATCATTTGCGAGTGCGTGACGATATTCAAAAGCGCATCGGCCCGCCGCTCTATGGCACGGCCTTTCTCGAGGAACCTCTGGAAGTTTCAACGAGCACGTTCAAGTGGGTCGAGTCGAGCGATCCTTTCAGCTACGTCGGGCCGCATTGGGTCGATCTGATCTACAGCTATTACCGGAGCAAGCCGGCGTCGCTCACCGCGGTCGGTCAGAAGAAGCGTCTCGTGCGCGACGGCATCAACGCCTACGACGCGGTTCAGGTGCGGGTCGATTTTGCCAATGGCATGAGCATCAATTTCCACAACAATTGGATCACCCCGCCCGACTTCGAGGGGCCGGTGAACCAGGGGCATGAAATTGTCGGCGCCGATGGCAAGGTGGAGAGCGATCAGCAGTATCGCGGCTTTCGCTGGTGGAACAAAGACGGGGGAAGCCGGACGGCGAACAACCATTTCACGAGGGATGTGGCGCGTCCGGACGGGTCGCGCGCTTACGTGGGCTACGGCGTGGACAGCCTGACGGTCGGCTTGGCGGCGATCTGCCGGGTGAAGTTTTTCGGGGCTCATCGCGAGACGGTGGCGGACATCTACCCGACAGCGGAAGACGCGCGCATCACGACCGCCATTGTGCATGCGGCGGCCCTCGTGCGTGATTTGAATTTCAAGTATCTCAACGAGGGCCGAGGCGCGCCCGTCACCGCCCGCTTTGGCGCGGATGGCATCACGATTGTCGATCCGAACCAGCGGGACGAAGGCCGAGTCTTCGAGAGAATCTACGAGCGGCCGATCTGAGTCGAACAACGAATTAGCGGTGACAACTTTTCCTCGCACTTGGATGAGTCCGGTCCGGCAGGTTTTTGACGGCCGATATGTCCGGCTCTCCCCGCTTCGGGCGGGCGAGGACGGGGCGGAACTGTATCAGGCAGGACATGAACCCGCGGAAGCCCGGGAGATTTGGCGTTACCTCGGGTATGGGCCATTCGACGACGCCGAGGACTGGCGGAAATGGCTGCAGGCGGCGCAGGAATCCGCCGACCCGATGTTCTTTGCCGTCACGAGCAAAGAGCTTGAACGGCGGGTCGGTGTCCTTTCCATTCTCCGGATCGGGCTCGAGCATGGCTGCGCCGAGCTGGGGCATATCTGGTACGGATTGGCGGCCCAAAGAACGCCCGTCAATACGGAATCCGTTTTTCTGCTATTGCGCCATTTGTTCGATGACCTGGGCTACCGGCGGGTGGAGTGGAAGTGCGACGCCGAGAACATCCGCAGCCGAGCGGCGGCGCTCCGTCTCGGGTTTGAGTTTGAGGGCATTTTCCGCCAACACATGATGGTCAAGGGACGGAACCGCGACACCGCTTGGTTCGCAATGTTGGACGGCGACTGGACGCGGCGGAAGTCCAACTTCGAGCAATGGCTGGCCGGAGGGGGAAACGATTCCTTGTTGAAGCTAAAAGCGGCCGACGCTCCGGCGTGACGATTGGCCCCAGTCAGGAACCAAATTATGGGAAAAGAATTCAGCATTGTTCCGCGCGAGGTGCCGCGGGTCGAGACTCCGTATCGCCGTATCGTCACGCCTTTGCC
>CAYHFE010000556.1:0-5311 GCA_964355375.1 uncultured Verrucomicrobiota bacterium | reverse complement strand
CTACCGTCCGTCGGCGCGGAAGACATCGGTGGCCGTCATGCGATTGCGCCGAAGCGCTTCGCGTTCTCGGAGAAGCTCATCCAGTTGCTGAATTGTGGTCTGGATCAAGAGGCGGGCGGGCACGGCGGTATCCCGTTTCGCCAGCGAGGAAGCATTGGCTCGAGCTCGGTTCTGCAGGTACTGCCGCAAGACCATGCGGTGGCGGTCCACCAGAGGGATGATTTCGACCGGGCAATTGAAGCGCAGGGCCACGAGTTGGTTCTGGGCCTGTTCCAGCACCGGCCGCTGCTGGGCGAAGGACCACTCCACGATGATTTGTTGGAGAGTGGCCTGGGTGCGAACGGGCAGCGTGTTCGTCGCCAATCGCACTTCCGCCGCAGAAACCAGGATTTCATCCAGTCTTTGCAGGCAGAGATCGGCCGGCCAAGTCTGCGTCGGATCGCGGCCGGTGAACGCCAGAAGATGAACCGACCACCATTTCTCGACGTCGAGCATCTGCTCGAATCGGGGTTGGAAGGCTTGCAGGAACGCATTTTCCCAATTCCAGTACCGGGGCAGAGCCTGAAGCATCTTGAGGAGACCGGCTCGACCGTTGGGCAGCCGAGCCAGTTCATTGACCAGCAAGTGAGCCGAATGCTGAAAGACCTTGAAGCTCTCGCTTGACAGATCCCACGGAGTGAGATGGCTGAGCTCCGCAAAGGAGAAGGCGGTGTGCTCGCGCAAAAACTCGCGCGTCTCGCGCAGGGAATCCACCCCTTTCGAATCCCGAACGAGCTGGGCCATCATCCCGGGCGGCACGGCTTTGAAAATCAGGTCAGGTCCGCACGACGCCGAGAGGTGGAAGGACAAGCCTTCGTTCAGCCAAAGGGGAATCTCGGCGGATTTCGGACCCGAACCGCGATTGGCGTACTCGATGAGCACGACTTCGACGATTCCCCGGATCCATCTGAGCCCTTCGAGACGATCCGGAATGTCCACCCGGTACTGCCAGCCGTCGGTGAAAAACTCCGGGACGATGAGCATCTGTTGATGATTCTCCGACGCCCGAGTCAGGCGCAGGTCAATCCGCTGACCACCCCGAGGCGGAATACCCAATTCACTGTACAACGTCTGCCTAATCCGCTCGGCGGAAAGCAGGACGACATCCGGTTCCAATTGGATCGCGCCGGGTCTCGGTTTCCAGGACGGGTTGGGCGGGGCTAAGGAACGAAGGTCGCGAACGACGAATTGCTCGGACTGCCGGGTCGGGACCGGCTTAAGCGCGGCCGACGCCTCCAGCCCGAAGCCAACCAGCGCGAGCAGGAGCGGAAGTTTCATGGACGGCCGGTCTGCGGATCGGTCGAAGCGTAGGTGAACAACCGCAGTTCCGGAGAGATGCTGGCCTCGTTGGTCCGGATCTCAAGGTTCGGGAGCCGGGCCAGCCAGTCGGCTTTTTTAGCGAATGTGTCATCGACCGAGCCGAGTTGCCGACGCACGAACGGCCACAGGACGCGAGGGACTTGGAGTCGGCCGAGGCGCATCGATTTGGTCCGAAGTGCCCAACGATCCGCCTCCCGCTCCAAGCGAAACGTTCTCTCCCACACCATGTCGATGGCATGCCCGAGGCAGGTTCTTCTCACCCAGCAGTACCACACGCCCCCGCCGTTCAAGAGCTCCAGGCGGCCGGTCAGCAGCCGCACGGGCGATTCGGTCGGCGGAGGAACAGCCCTCTGGCCGGAGAAGTAGTGCGGCTCCAGATAGGAGTTGATCTCCGAATCCGACAAACGAATGAAGCCAGGACGGGACGTTTCCAGGGCGTGATGATAAATCCGCAGCTTCTTCTCCGCCTCCTGACCATCCAGCTCATTCGGCTTCCGGATCGCTCCGGGATCCAGTTCGGCGGTGAGCTGGGAGTAGGTGAACCAGCCCCCCAGCAACCCAAGGCCAGCCAGCACCGCCAGCGTTGCATACACCTTTCGAACCCAGGTGGGTCGCGTGGTCATGGAACAACTCAGGTTTTGGCGGTCGGCGCCGGTTTACTCTCGGGTTTCGCCGCCGCCGCCGCCGGTTTGCTGCCTTCAGAGGCGGGTTTGGCACTGGAGTCCCCCGAGCTGGCCACGGGCGCCGCATCTTTCTTGGCGGCCTCCTTGTATTTGTCGCTCCGATAATCGGTGATATAGAAACCGCTCCCCTTGAAGATGAGACCGGCCCCGGCGCTAATCGCTCGTTTCACCTTGCCTTTGCCCCAGCGTTTCTGGGCACAACGGTCTTTCGGACAGGTGGCGATCGCATCGTCTTTAATGGATTGAGACAACTCAAAGCGCTGATCGCACTTCAAACAGACATACTCGTACGTTGGCATATTGGTGTTAAATGAAGCACAACAGGTACCACGAAGCAATCCAGCAGAATGATGTTGGTCGAGGATTCCCTCAACCGAGGTGAGCCGTGGGGTGCGGATCAACCGCCGATGCAACTCATCGAACGAGCCGGTTGAACAAAATCGGTTTCCCCGATGTGGTGCCGTTCCTCTTTCTGCCAGACCACCGTCCGCAAGCGATCGGTAATCTCGAGATCCGAAGCGCCTCCGCGCAACGCCGCTTTCAGATCGTGTTCGCCCAGGCTGAACAAGCAAGTCCGGATCTTGCCATCGGCCGTCAGGCGAATCCGGTTGCAGTGACCGCAGAACGGTTCGGTCACGGGAGCGATGATCCCGATCTCGCCCCGGCCATCGCTGAAGGTCCAACGCCGGGCCGTTTCGGAACGGTTCGTCGCCACCGCCGGCTGAAGCGGAAATCGCGCCTGGAGACGGCTGAGGATCTCCCGGCCGGGCACGACCATCTCCTTTAGCCACGCCCGTCCCGAATCCAGAGGCATGAATTCGATGAACCGGAAGCTGAGATTCCGCGCCCGGGCCAGTTCGGCCAGCGATTCGATCTCATGATCGTTGATGCCCCGGATCACCACCGCGTTGACTTTGACCGGCCGCAAGCCCAGTTCCTCGGCGAGGGCGATGCTGGCCAGCACTTCATGAAGTCCATCCCGCCCCGTCATCCGTTTGAAATTATCGCGATCGAGGGAATCGAGACTAAAGCTGACGCGGTGCAGGCCAGCCGCCTTGAGCGCCCGCCCTTTCTTCATGAAAAGGAAGCCATTGGTCGTCATGGCCAGATCGGTCAGGCCGGCGATTTGGGCGAGTTTCGCGACCAAGATTTCCGCCCCTTGACGGAGGAGCGGTTCGCCTCCGGTGAGGCGAATTTTCTGGACGCCCAATCCCACCGCCAACCGCACCAGACGTTCGATCTCCTCAAACGTGAGGATCTCTGAACGCGGCTTCCATTCGGGAAGTGGCAGCTTGGCGGGCTGCGCATTGTGGACGGGATCAAACGTGGTGCGGTAAAAGCCGGCGGCTTCTTCCGTCTCGGGCAGGCAATAGAGGCAACGGAAATTGCAGCGATCGGTCAGGCTGACCCGCAAATCGCGCACGATCCGCCCGTACGAGTCCGAAAGCAGACCGGCAGAACTCATTTCGGCGCCGGCACGGTCGTCGGCTCCGGCCCCACCGAGGAAGGCGCGAGATTGGTCGCCGGCGGAATGATCTTCACCGTTCCATCACGATTCAGCTCGACGTTCAAGTTGTAGTTGGTCGGGGGAGCGGCGGGCTGAAACCCCTTTTGGAGCCGTTCGCCGCCCTTCATGAAGCTTCCGTAAAGACCGCGGCGAATCCAATCGAGCCGGCGCGTGATCGAGAGCTCGCTGCGCAAGTTTCGAACCTGCTCCCGGAGCAACGCCAAATCGTTGAACTGCCGTTCCAGCTCTGCTTTCTCGGTTTGGAGACGTTTCAATTCCTTGAGGAGAAAATCGCGATCTCCCTCGGACGCATCGAGCCGTTTCTGAGTGTCGCCGATTCGGGTTTCCAGGCCGCCGATGGCGGTCGTCAGATCCACCATCTTTCGGGTTAAACCGTCGCGTTCGGATTCCAATTCCGCAATTTGCGCGTCCTGTTTCAGCATCTTGGCTCGGGCCGCTTCGGCCGCGGCCTTGGCATCGTTCTGGGTCCGGGTCAAATTGGCGGAGACATTGGCCAGGTTATTGGAGAATAATTTCACTTCCTCGGTGCGGGTTTCGAGGTCACGCTCCAGGCTCATGTTGACCAGCTTCTGCTCTTCGAAGCGCTGCGAAACCTGCGACCAATCATTCGAGATTTTCTCGATCGTGGCCACATCCCGCCCCTTCTCCAGCAGGGCCTGGGTATGCCGGTAGTAAAGCCCTCCTCCGAGCCCGAGGCAAATGAGGAGCAGGAGGACAGCCAGAGCTTTCGCGTTCATAGTCTATAAACCATGCGCAGGGAAAAAGGGTTTGGCAAGCCTGCATCTGCGCTTGAATTAACGACGATCGTCCTTAGATTGTATTCATGCAATTGCCCAGCGAGATCCCGGTCATGACGCTTCCCAACGCGATTCTTTTTCCGCAGGCCATGCTCCCTCTCTACATTTTTGAACCTCGCTATCGGCAGATGCTTTCGGACGCGCTCGATTCGCATCGGATGTTTTCCGTCGCCATGCAGAAACCGGGGCGAACGCGGGAGATTCCCTCCACCGTGGCCGGCCTGGGATTGATCCGGGCTTCCGTCAATAACCGCGACGGCACGTCGCATCTCATTCTTCAGGGCATCACCCGCATCGAGTTAAACGAGACCGTGCGCTACAAGCCCTATCGCGTGCAACGCATCCGCCCGCTCCACACGACCGGCAATGACAACCTCGCCGTCGATGCCCTGACCGCCAAAGTCCTCGAATTGGTCGGAGAACGCCTCGAACAAGGGCTCGACCTTCCCGTCCAAGCCCTCAAACAATTGCGCCAGCTCGAAGGCGAAGACGACGAGGCCGACTCCGCCGTCTTCTCGCTGAAACAGGTGATCAATTACCTCGCCAAACTGGACAACGCGGACCATTTGGCCGATCTCGTCTCCTGCACCTTGCTGCCCAAGCCGGTGGAACGTCAGACGATCCTGGAAACGGTCGATCTCGAAAATCGTCTCAAACATCTCGTCCACTTCCTGCTCGCGGAGATCCGACGCCATCGCCAGAACAAGAGCTCTTGATCCTGGCTGGGGTGTCTCGATCCACTTTGCCCACGCCTTGGGAGCATGAGCCGAGGGTTTCGGCATGGAGTCCCGGCTTCTGCCGACGGGGTATTCGACCCGTCCGACGCCCCTGAATTTCGCAAGCCTGACCGCCTGAAGGCGGAACTCCATGCGAGGCGGTTCATGGAAAGCCCCTTGAGCCCCGGAGGGTTCATGGATATTAGCCAGGTGCAAGCGAGTTTACGA
>CAYHFE010000555.1:0-5324 GCA_964355375.1 uncultured Verrucomicrobiota bacterium | reverse complement strand
ATCTGTCCTGGTTTGCTAACTACAAAAGATTCCTGGTTTGAAAACTACACGACACCGACAAACTGCGGGCTTGCAATCGAAAATTCGTCCGCTATTTTCCCGCTTCCACTGGTTCCAGACGCGAGATGGTCCCGGCGGGCATTCGAATCAATTTATGGCAACCGCAAACGATATCCGCAAAGGCATGGCGATTAATTACAACGGCGACATCGCCGTGGTGTTGGACACCCAACATCGCACGCCAGGCAATCTTCGCGCCTTTGTGCAAGCGAGCATCCGGAGCATTCGAACCGGGAAATCATCCGATGTTCGATTCTCTTCGACGGAGAAGATTGAGGTCGTGCCCATGAACGCCCGGAAAATGGAGTTCAGCTACAAAGATGGCGAAGATTTCATTTTCTCCGATCCGGAGACATTCGAAACCGTGAGCGTGACTCTGGAGATCGTCGGCGATGGAAAGAATTACCTCGTGGAAAACTCGAATGTGACGATGACGTTTGTCAATGACAAGGCGGTCTTGGTCGAGCTTCCCGCCAGTGCGATTCTCAAGGTGACGGACGCCCCGGAAGGAATTCGCGGCGACTCGGCGAACAATGTTCAAAAGACCGTCACGCTCGAAACCGGAATTACCGTCCAAGCTCCGCTTTTCATCAAGACGGGAGAGAGACTCAAAATCGACACCCGAACGGGCAAGTACATGGAGCGAGCGTAGTTCTGGTTGCGCTCATTCAAGGGGCGCGCGCAGTTTGAATTTGCGCACCAAGGATAGCGCCGACTTGAGGGAGCCGACCCCGCCGGTGCAGGTCGGTTGCGAGAGGGAAGCGGCAGCCACACAGACTCCGGTGAGGAGGCACCGCGGGAGATCCCAGTGTTCGTGAAGCCCGAGTAGAATCCCGGCGCAGAACGCATCCCCCGCCCCCGCTGTGCCGGCGATGTATTTGGGAGGAAGATTCAATGAAGGCTGCCAATAATCCTCGCCCTTGCGGGTGCGCGCGAATCCGCCTTCCGGAAAGTGAATCACCACCAACTCCTTGACCCCGCGTTGAAGCAGCGCCCCCGCCGCATGCTTTAACGCAACGGTGTCCAACTGCCCGTTGGGCCGACGGATCTTGAAACCCGTCGTCTTCCCCGCCTCGATTTCATTGAGAATGCAGTAATCCACGTGCTTGAGCGCGGGCGTCACGATCTGGGGAAAGCGATCACTGTCTTCGCTGACGACATCCACGCTCGTCCGGATGCCCGCCTCCCTTGCCTCGGCGAGCAAACGCGCCGCCTTCGTTCCGTGCTGCTCGTCGGCCGTATCGAGCGCGTCGAGGAGCAGAAGGTAGCCAAGATGGAAAATGCGGGCTTTAATCTTGGTGAAGTCCAAGTCCTCGCCCGCCCAAAAGGCATTGGCGCCCCGATTGTGAAAGAAGGTCCTGCGCCCATGGCCGAGCTCGGTCATGACATCGGTGTACGAGGTCGGCGCACTGGAGGTTGTTCGAAGATAGCGGGTCTCAATGGCGCTTTTTCGGCAATCATCCAGAATGAGCTGACCGAGAGCGTCCTTACCCACGAGTCCGGCACCCATGAGCGGGAACGGCGCACCGAGTCGAGCCAGATCAATCAGGACGTTGTAGGGAGCTCCTCCGGTGCCCTGGCTTTCGCTGCGGATGTTGGCAAGCTGCTCTGGCTGGGGATAGACATCGACCAATTTCACCTGGTCGATGACCCAATTCCCACCCGCCAGCAAGCCGTTTCGCGAAGAACTAATCTTTGATTTCATCGAGGTTCATTCCTGACACGTTGCCCAAAACCGCCGAACTTGGATATCGAGCGAGGATAGGGAATCGGAGAGATCCGTCTCAAGCGAATAATTTGCGCGCGGCCAATCGCGCACCGTTCCATCGGCCGGCTAGATCTCGAAATCGTGCCCAGTGGGCTCTGCACCCTGCATCTGACGAACTCGCTCGCATAGCGTCGCCACGGTGACCCCTTCCAGAACTTCGACAATGGCATCGCGAACCTCTTTCATGACGCTCCGGATGCCACATTTCTCCTCATCCGGACACGAACAACGTTCGTAAAAGCGCTCACTCACACACTTCACGGGGGCGAGCGGCCCTTCGACATGTCGAATGACCGCCGCCAGAGTGATCTGATCCGGGCGCATTCGCAGACGGTAGCCCCCCGACAAACCACGCTTGCTTTCGACTATTCCGGCCGACTTGAGGTCATTCAAAATCTGTTCGAGGAAGCGTTTGGGAATATTCTGCTGAGAGGAAATCTCCTGAATTTTCACCACCGGAAGATGATGGTTCGTTCCCAGGACGATTAAGGCGCGCAAGGCATATTCGCCGCGAAGTGACAGTCTCATAGAGTAACGGACATAGATTCTCACCGGCTCAATTCAAACCACAAGCCCACGTTTCGAGAAAAACCCTCGAACAAAAACGGAAGAAAGGCCTTGACCAAACAGCCGACCCTCAGTTACTCTACTAGTATAGTCGAGTAAGTAATCTTAAGAATTGTGAAACGTGACGATAAAGAGTTGAAGACCGATTCCGCCCATTGGTGGGAAATCGTCCGCTCGCGGGCTGAATCCCTCCGTTACGGCGTGGTTCAGGTCGTCATTCACGATTCGCGGGTGGTCCAAATCGAATGCACCGAAAAGTTGCGCTTTGATCGACCGAAAAAATTCTCGGCTGCCGACCAGATCCCTGGAGGTTTGAACGAATCAACCGAGTGAGTTGACCGGCCAACGGAAGCTTCACCGCCAAATTGAACACCAAACTTCTCAAATCATGAAACGCACAATTGTAAAGCAGACCGGGTGCATCGTCACCCTCCTGGCGATCGGGTTCAGCCACGGGTCGGTCATGGCAAATGACGCGAACGACGCCACCATGGGAGAACTGAAAGCGCAAATCCAGGAACTGGATCAGAAGCTGAAGATTCTCGAACGAAAACAGGAGCTCGACAAAGAGCAATCCGAGAGCCAGTCGAAGACGGCAGCCGTGATCTCCGCCGGCGCCTCAGGCTTTGCGATTCGCTCCGCCGATACCAATTTTGTTCTCCGACTGCGCGGCGGACTGCAGGTGGACGGTCGTTTTTTCACGGGTCCGACCACCGTGAACGACACCTTCCTGCTTCGCCGCGTCCGTCCGATCATCGAAGGGACCGTCTATGAGAAGTTCGACTATCGAGTGATGCTGGATTTCGCCTCAGGCGTTTCCCTCTCAGCCAACAACAATAGTTCTGTGCTCGACGCCTACGGGGATCTGCGCATCCGGCCCGAGTTCACGATTCGAGCGGGCAAATTCAAAGAGCCCGTGGGCCTCGAGCGACTGCAGTCGTGGGGCAATCTCCCGTTCGTGGAACGAGGTTTTCCAACCCAACTGGTTCCCAACCGCGATGTCGGCTTGATGCTTCATGGCGAACTCTTCGAGAGCCGCTTCAACTATCAATTGGGGGTGTTCAATGGAACGTCCGACGGAGGAAGCAATGACTTCGAGACCTCAGACTCGGACAAAGATTTTGCGGGACGCGTGTTCATTCATCCTTTTAGAAAGAATGACTCTGACGCAGTTCGCAAACTGGGTCTCGGAATCTCCGGAACCTACGGCGATCAAACCCGATCACCGCGCAACTTCACCACGCCTGGTTCGCAGCGGATCTTCGGCTATTACGCTAGCGCTGACCCGGCCAAACCCAGCATCCTGGGCGACGGCACCCAGTGGCGTCTCAGCCCGCAAGGATATTGGTATTGGGGGCCGTTCGGGTTGCTCGGCGAGTATGTCATTTCCTCTCAGGAACTTCGCCAAGCCGGCGGGGGGAATGGCGCGGGTCAATCGGCCGATCTTCGGAATTCCGCCTGGCAGGTCGAACTTTCATACTTTCTCACCGGCGAGGAGAACTCCTTCAAACCGGTCAGTCCGCTCCGGGCCTTCGCTTTGGGTGGCGAGGGCTGGGGAGCGCTCGAACTCGTGGCCCGTATCGGTGAGTCCAATCCGGATGACCGCGCGTTTCCGACGTTCGCCGATCCGAAGAATTCCGCGGCCAAGGCCCTGGCCTGGGGCACGGGCATCAATTGGCATCTGAATCGGTTTTTCAAACTGACCCTGAATTATGAGCACACCGATCTGAAATCGTTCAACGGCAGCTACACCGGGATCACGAAAGAAAACGTCATTCTCACTCGACTCCAGGCCACCTATTAAGTCACAACACCACAATCCATCTCAAAGAATGAAAACACTACTGCGACCTCATTTGCGCCAGTTTCTGGCGCTCTCCATGATCTTGGCTTGGCTCACTGCCGAGGCCAAGGAGATCCGATTCCTGAACGTATCCTACGATCCGACGCGAGAACTCTATCAGGAGTTCAATGCCGCTTTTGCCAAGCACTGGAAGACGCAGACCGGCGATACCTTGAACCTCCAACAATCGCACGCCGGATCCGGCAAACAAGCTCGCTCCGTCATCGACGGCTTGCAGGCGGATGTGGTCACCCTGGCGCTGGCCTACGACATCGACATGATTGCCGAGAAAGGCAAACTCTTGCCGATCGATTGGCAAAAGCGCTTTCCCAACAACAGTTCGCCCTATACCTCGACCATCAATTTCCTCGTCCGAAAAGGAAACCCAAAGCAAATCAAGGATTGGGACGATCTCGTCAGACCGAAGATCGCCGTGATCACACCGAATCCGAAGACCTCCGGTGGAGCTCGCTGGAACTACCTCGCCGCATGGGGCTACGCCTTGAGAAAATATGGCAAGGACGAAACCAAGGCCAAAGAATTCGTCCGTCAACTCTTCAAAAACGTGCCCGTCCTCGATACCGGCGCCCGGGGCGCGACGACCACGTTCGTCCAGCGGGGCATCGGCGATGTCCTCGTCTCCTGGGAAAACGAATCCTTCCTGGCGGTCAAGGAGTTCGGTGCCGACAAATTTGAGATCATCACGCCTTCCATCACGATCCTGGCGGAACCACCGGTCGCGGTGGTCGAGAAGGTGGCGAAGAGGAAGGGCACGGAAGCTCTGGCCAAAGCCTACCTCGAATTTCTCTACTCGGAAGAAGGCCAGGAGATTGCCGGGCGAAATTTTTACCGTCCTCGATCCGAGAAAGTTGCCGCCAAATTCGCGGGCCAATTCCCGAAAGTCCAACTCTTCACCATCGACGAGGATTTTGGCGGCTGGAGAAAGGCGCAGAAGACGCACTTTGACGAGGGTGGGGTGTTCGACAAACTGGCCCGACCTTAAGGATCGGCGCCTGGAATTCAGCGTCCCCAAAGAATTCTTTTGCGATGACCTTGATTTTGGATAAGCTTCGGCCCATTTCCGCA
>CAYHFE010000554.1:0-5330 GCA_964355375.1 uncultured Verrucomicrobiota bacterium | reverse complement strand
CGCTGTTCACTCGCCCAATGAACACTAGTTGAGACTGAGTTTCAACCGTTAATTCACAATCAAAAATCCACTCAGGCTCAACCACGAAAGAAGAGCCACCACACCAACACCAGCATGGGCAGCATGAAAGGGAGCGTGAATTTGAAGACGTAGCCGAGAAAGGTCGGCGTGTGGACGCCATTCTGATCCGCGATGGCCTTGACCATGAAATTGGGGCCGTTGCCGATGTAGGTGTTCGCTCCGAAGAAGACGGCGCCGACGCTGATGCTGAGAATGTAGTTATTGAAACTCGGGTTGCCCAACAGGAACGCCATCTCGATTTGCTCGACTGTCACGGATCGAGCGGACCAAGCCGCCGGATAGTACTTCGCCAGCGCGGCCAGCGTCTGCTGCACTGGCTCGCCGCCCGCCCCCGTCAGGGCTCCACCCGATTGCACGAGTTGATGGATCTGTCCAACCAAGTCCTGATTGATGACCGCACCGAAGATGGCCTTGAGAAAACTCAAATAGGTCGGCGCGTTATCGAGGACGCTGGAAAGCACTCCGCTGCCCCAGTAAAAGACGCTGAGCGAGGGCGATCCCATTCGCCCGGCGTTGGCCTGCAACCAGTCAAGGGCCGGCATCATCGTGGCGAAAATCCCGATAAACAGAATCGCCACTTCCTGAATGGGATGGAAGTTGAACTCATTCGCTTCATGCACGCGCCGGGGAGTGGTGAAGTACGACCCGACCGCCGCACCGATCATCAGCAATTCGCGCAGGAAAGGCGGATGAGTGACAAAGACGGCGCCCAAGATGACCGCCAAGAAGAAAAGATTGGGCAGCCCGCGGCAGCGCCATTCATCGGCTGGCTCGGCCAACCGCTCGCGCACCGACCGGGGCGCGCGCCGATAATTCCGCAAGTCGAGCACGTAGAACACGCCCAAGAGAAAGACGACGCCGACCATCCACATGGGCCAGCAATGTTCCACCGTCCACCAGAACGGAACGCCCTTCAGATAGCCGAGAAAGAGCGGAGGATCACCGATCGGCGTGAGACAACCTCCGACATTGGAGACGATGAAAATGAAGAAAACCACATGGTGCGCCGTGATCCGGTACTTGTTCATGCGCAGCCAGGGTCGAATCAAGAGCATGGAAGCGCCGGTGGTTCCGAGGACATTCGCGAGCAGAGCTCCAAAGCCGAGCAGGATGACGTTTTCGCGCGGTGTCGCCTCCCCTTTCACCGTGATGTGGATGCCCCCGGAAACGACGAAGAGCGACCCGATCAACGCGATGAAACTGACATACTCGATCGCCGTGTGCCCCACCGTCTCGTAAGCGCCAAGGCTGGCCAGGTAATAGATCAGCGTGACCGCCCCCAGGCCGCACGCCACTTTCGGATAATGCCGAGCCCACCAGCCCGGAAACAACAAAGGCGCGAGCGCGATCGTGGCCAGCAAAGCCACAAACGGCAGAATCATCCAAGGATTCGGTTGCATGACGATGTTTTCCATCGGCCTAATCTAACCGAATGGTCGGGCCGATCGAGCGATTTTGAGTTCTGGCGATGAATCTGATCGGACCACGCTTCGACAGAATATCGTCATCCCGGATAAATCATTGCCAAATCGCCCGTTTCGTTGAAGTAATGGCTTTGTCAAACCGTCACTTAGTGGACAGTTGAAACCGTTATGCAACCGAGCCGCGAATTCTTTACCCCCCCAGAGAGAACGCTCGATCCGGGCCAGATTGGTCGGTTAACCGTCGTATCCGTCCCGCGGACCGCATGGGCAAGCATCGTTCCGGGAGGGCTGGCCTGGAGTCTCGGGGTCTTCGCGACCTTGCTCGCGCCGGCTCAAGCGGAGGAATCCGTTAAGCCCGCGACGCCACGCGTGGACCATAGCCAACCGATGTTCTACCAGACCGCGATCGGGCAAATCCTGCCCGTCACGACGGTGGATGATTGGCAATATCGGCGACTGGCCATCCTGGGCGCCCTGCACGAGGTCATGGGGCCACTGCCCGGCAAGGAGAAACGCGGCCCGCTCCAGATCGAAGTGCAAGAAGAGGTCGATTGTGGCTTGTACTTCCGCCGTCTGCTCACGTTCAGCCCTGAGCCCAAAGGGCGCATTCCGGTCTATTTGTTGATCCCGAAAGAGGCTCTGCGAGCGGGCCAGACCGCGCCGGCCATCTTGTGCCTTCACCAAACCCACGCGCTCGGGCAGAAAGTGGTTGCCGGGTTGGGCAACAGCCCCAACGACGAATATGCCGTCGAACTCGCCAAGCAGGGCTTCGTTTGCCTCGCTCCAGCCTATCCGCTCCTGGCCAATTACCAGCCTGACCTCAAAGCCCTCGGCTATCAGAGCGGCACGATGAAGGCCATTTGGGATAATATCCGCTGTCTGGATCTGCTCGAATCCCTGTCCTTCGTTCGGCCGGCCAAGTTCGGAGCCATCGGCCATTCCTTGGGCGGACATAACGCCATCTTCACCGCCGTTTTCGACGAGCGGATCAAGGTCATCGTCTCCAGTTGCGGCTTTGACTCGTTCAAGGATTACATGGGCGGAGATATCAAGGGATGGACCAGCGACCGCTACATGCCCAAGCTGGCCAAGTATCCCCTCGCGGAAATCCCGTTCGACTTTCACGAACTGATCAGCGCCCTGGCGCCCCGGGTGTGCTTTGCGAGCGCGCCTTTCTACGACACCAATTTCAGTTGGCGGAGCGTCTTTCAAATCGAGGAAGCAGCCGCGAAAGTCTATGCCCTTCACGGTGTCACGGACCGCTTGCGCATCGAGCACCCCAAGGTCGGCCACGAATTCCCCAAAGAGATGCGGGATATCGCCTACCAGCTTTTCAAGGAACAACTGCGCTAGATCGCCGGGGGAACACGAACCCCCGGGTGGGGCGAAACTCTGTCGAGCCAGGACTTTCCGGCGGACGACGATTCCAGAGCTCGACGGAGTCTCGCCCCACCGGAAGACGGGTTCATCGGCCCAAGGCGCCAGCGTCGTTCGGGGAAATCTCACTCCAGGCCTCTCCCGCTGGGACGGTCACTCCGTAATCTCCCGCGAAGTTCGCTTCCGGCTCCGCGAAGGAGATCGGTGCAGAACTGGAGCGTCGCTCGGTTTAGGCCGCGTCCATCTCCGCCAGCGTCGTCGCCTCGGACTCCCATTCCGTCGTCACCGCCTCCAACTGTTTGTGAATCGAAGAGAGCTCGCGATTGATCTCCATGGCCAACCCCGGCTTCTCGTAGGTCCCCGGCTTCTCCAACTCCGCGGTTAACTCCGCTTGGCGCTGCTCCATTCCCGCGATTTCTTTCTCCAACCGATGCACGATTTGCTGCTGGCCTTTGCGCTCGCGGGAGCGCGCCTGGCGCTGCTCCGCCTCGAGGCGTTTCTGCTCCCGCGCCTTGACACTCGGACGGTCCTCGACCGGCAGGACGGAGCGAGGTTTCTCCTCGAACCCGGATGTCAAACCGGCGCGCTCCGAGACCGGCGCGGTCTTGTCCAAGTAGTATTGATAGCCTCCCGGATAATGAGTGAGACGCCCGGCGTTGACATGGACGACATGGTTGGCGAGGGCTCGAATAAAATAGACGTCGTGGCTGATGAAAATGAGCGTGCCTTCGTACTGGCCAAGCGCGGTGACCAGAGCATCGACGCTCGCCAAATCCAGATGAGTCGTCGGCTCGTCCATGAGCAGCAAATTGGGGGGATCGAGGAGCAATTTGACGAGCGCCAACCGGCTCTTCTCGCCCCCGCTCAGCACCGCCACCTTCTTGAAGACGTCGTCGCCGCGAAAGAGGAACGAGCCCAGGACCGTCCGGACAAATTGTTCCGTAATCCGCTGCGGTGTTTCCAATCCTTCCTCGAGCACGGTGTGTTCAGGGTGGAGCGTCTCGACCCGATACTGAGCGTAGTAGCCAGCCTTGACGTTGGCGCCGAGCACGCTTTCGCCTCGCTGAAACTGCAGCACCCCCGCCAGAATTTTCAGCAACGTTGATTTGCCCGCCCCGTTCGGTCCGACCAAGACAATGCGCTGTCCCCGCTCCGCCTGGAAATCCATTCCCTGATAAACCACCTGACGGCCATAGGCATGGTGAATATCGGTCAGCGTGATGACCTTCAAACCGCTGCGCGCGGGCTGGGGAAACTGGAATTTGATCTGACGATCGTCCTGGACTGGGGCCTCGATCTTCTCCATCCGCTCGATCTGCTTCAACTTGCTTTGGGCCTGGGAAGCCTTGGTGTTCTTCGCGCGGAACCGATCTACGAATTCCATGAGATGGGCGATCTCACGCTGTTGATTCTTGTAGGCCGCCAACTGTTGCTCCTCGTTCGCCGCCCGTTGGGTCACATACTGGTCGTAGTCCCCGCGATACCGCATGAGGCGGCCCTGCCGGATCTCGACGATACTTCGGGCCAGTTGATTGAGGAACTCCCGGTCGTGCGAAATCAGGAGGATGGCTCCCGGGTAGGTCTTGAGGTATTCCTGGAACCAGAGCAAGGCATCCAGATCCAGATGGTTGGTCGGCTCATCGAGCATGAGCACATCCGGTTGCTGGACGAGCAGCCGCGCCAAATGCCCCCGCATCACCCAGCCCCCGCTCAGCTCCCTCGCCGGTCGCGCGAAATCCTTTTCTCGAAAACCGAGCCCGCTGAGAATTCGCTTGGCCTTGGATTCGACCTGAAATCCGCCCAAATCTTCAAACCGCGCCTGCAAGGCATGAAATTCACCGACGTCGTCCCGCTCGGCCAACGCTTCCGCATCGGCTTCCGCGTGCTCCTTCTGCCACGCCCGCAATCGACCCTGGACCTGCGCGAGTTCGGACTGAACCGCCGTGGCCAATTCCAGGACCGTTTCGTCTCCAGCCGGCGCACTTTCCTGGGGGAGATAGCCCAGCGAGACGCCGCGCATCAGTGAGACCGTTCCAGCGTCGGGCGACTCGCGTTGCAGAATCATGGAGAGAAGCGTGGTCTTCCCCGCGCCGTTCGGCCCCACCAAGCCAATGCGGTCGTCTTGGTTCACTTGCAGGGAGACGTCCTGAAACAAGGTTCGTCCCCCAAAAGCTTTGGTCAGTCCCGAAATCGTCAACATAGAAAAGGCCGCATACTGGAGATCGCCCCGCCAAGCCGCAAGACTGGATTCGTCTTTGGGTAGTGTCGGCGGTTACCCGCCGACACCCCCACAGACCCGGACGAGCGAATTTCCCGCATCCGGTTCTTCGGTCTCATGGTTTGGCTGTGTAGATCGAATGCACCACCCGGGCTTCGGGAAGGTAAAAGAGATTTAGCAGGCGGTTCATCCGCTCCCAGGACATCCCTTTGGGATCGCCGCGGCGTCCT
>CAYHFE010000553.1:0-5392 GCA_964355375.1 uncultured Verrucomicrobiota bacterium | reverse complement strand
GTAAAACTGGCCGAAGACTTTCCCAAACTCTGGAACGATCCCAAGACTTCGCATCGAGACCGCAAGCGCATGGTCCGGCTATTGGTCGAGGACGTCACCTTAAAACGCGGTGAGGATGGCATCGGAGTGCATCTCCGCTTCAAGGGAGGCGCGATGAAGGAACTGCATCTGCCGTTGCCGATGCCGGCGTGGGCCGCGCGCAAAACCAACGCCGAGATTGTTCTGCAAGTGAACGAACTTTTGGACAGCTACGACGAAGGCCAAGTGGCAGAGAAACTAAATGCGGCAGGTCTTCAGTCGAGTTGCGGGCATCCATTCACGCACGCCAGAATCGTTCGACTATGCGAAACCCACAGACTGCCAACGCGCACTGAGCGACTTAAGCAAAAAGGATTTTTGCGAGGCAGTGAAATAGCCAAGTTACTCGGAGTTCACTGGGGAGCCTTACCCTATTGGAGAAAACTTGGCTTCATCAAAGGAACGGTGCAAAATCTCCATGTGGGTTACTTTTACGAGCCGCCATCTCAAGAGGTGATTGCAGCCATCCAGAGGCGCAGTAAAAAACGAGTTCAGGATCAAAACCATTAAGTGCAGTATGAAACATAGATCAAGTCAAAATGAGAACTGCTGACCGGGCTCTTAGGGATATTGCCAAAATCCATCGTTTCATTAATGCTCCTGACATGCCCACGACACTGCCTTCGCTCGTCCGTGTCCTCGCCAGCTTGCTTTGTTGCCTGACCGCCGGTGCGATCCAAGGAGCGACTCGCTCCGCCCCGGAAATTCCGCGGATCGAGATTGCGACGTCCGCCCCGCCACCGGAATGGGCGTTGGTCCAGCGCCATCTCCTCGATCAACTGGCTCCGGCCGCCTTGGAATTTGTCCGGCGCTACACCCGGCCCGACGGCACGATCATCTGGCGCGACGTCTGGCCTGGCATGGACGGCTCGGATGACGGTTACGAGAGCTTCTACAATTTCCCGTTGTATTACGCGCTCGGCGGCGCGGCGGAAATCGAGCCGCTCGCGCGCAAGCTCTGGGATGGCGTGACCCGGCAGTTCACGAAATATGGCCAGGTCTATCGGGAGTTTGACGCCGGCTATGACTGGATGCATCACGGCGAGAGCTCGGTGAACTTCTATTTCTTTGGCTTGGCCAACCCGGGCGACCGGAAGATGCGAGAGCGCGCGCTCCGCTTTGCCGGCCTCTATCTGAATGAAGATCGGCAGGCGCAGAATTACGACCCGGTGCTCAAGTTGATGCGATCGCCCCTCACCGGAAGCCGCGGGCCGCGGTTTATCACGACCGAGCTGGACTGGTCCACGCACCGAGATGACCTCGCGCCCTATCCGCTGCCCTACGATGACATCCCCGGGATCACGAGCGGCCGAGCCTGGCTGGACGATGCGCTTTACCCGCGCCTGCTCGCCGTCATGAACGAGCGCATGATGCGGGGCGATGTTCCCCTGAACCTCGCCGCCACGAGCTTAATCCTGCATGCGTATCTTCACTCGGCGCAGCCCAAGTATCGGACCTGGGTGCTGGAGTATCTCGCCGCCTGGAAGAAGCGGGCTCAAGACAACGGCGGGATCCTTCCGGACAACGTCGGACTCTCCGGCAAGATTGGCGAGTACATGGGCGGCAAGTGGTGGGGCGGGTACTACGGCTGGAAATGGCCCCACGGTTTGTTCAATCAGATCGAAGGCACTTTGATCGGTGGAGCGAACGCGCTTCTCTTGAGCGGTGATCCGGCCCAGCTCGATCTCGTCCGCGGTGTGCTCGAGACGGTTCGGCGCGAAGGGCGGATCGAGAAGGGCGTCTTCGTCGTGCCCCATCGCCATGATGAGCGGGGCTGGTACGACTTCCGGCCGATCAACCCGAGTTACCTCATTCACCTTTGGTACCTTTCCCAGGATCCGGCTGACTATGATCGGATTGGAGCCATGGCCGACACTTCCTCGTGGAATCGGCTCAGTTACCACAAGGCCAAAGGCGATTACGGCCATGAGGGCCCCTGGCTGCGTTTTCTGGAAGGGAAGTTTCCCGAGTACCCCGTCCAGATGCTGCGGGCGAATTACCGCGAGAGCCTGCGCCGGCTCGATATGATTCGGACGGATCACACCACCGTGGAGCAACAGGACGTGCATCATTGGCAGCAACGCAACCCCGTCGTCCTGGAAGGGCTCGTGCAAACGATGCTGGGCGGTCCGAACCACATCTATCACGGCGGCTTGCTCCATGCGCGCCTGCGCTATTTCGATCCCGCCCGCCAACGCCCCGGAGTTCCGCCCGACGTCGCCGCCTTGGTGGATGGCGTCTCGTCCAATGGGGTGTCGGTCACGCTGGTCAACCTGCACCCGACCGAACCGCGCGAAGTCATCCTGTCGGCCGGGGCTTTTGGCGAACATGAGTTCACCAGCATTCCAGCGAAAGCGGGCAGCAAACCCGCAGCCATCACGCCTGGACCGTGGGTGCGCGTGCTGCTCAAACCTTCGGCCGTGGGCCGCCTGGAACTCGGCCTGCGGCGCTACGCCCGGACCCCGAGCTATTCCACCCCGTTTGAGCCGTAACAATTCAGTAGCGTTCAGGTGGAACGGGCAACTTGCCCGTTCCGGTGGGCTACCAGCCCACCGGTCATGCCGCCGGAAGTCCCCCTAAATAGTGAGTTCTGTCGTCATGCCAGACTCGGCGGCAAGTTGCCGCCGAGCACGGCCAGGTTGGCCGTTCCACCCATTTCTACCGAATACTTTCAGACCTCGGTAAAACCTCTCTTTTGGTAGAAGAACACTCGCAAGTTCATTTGCGAGGCTACCGGCTGTTTTGAGTGAGGCTTCCACTTTATCGGCGCGGTTGGATGGACAGCGTCATCTCACTCCGCTGGGCCAATCGCCACTTCAAGCTGCGGCCGCTGCCGTCGGGTAGAACAGGCTTCTGGGTGTTGACCCCATCCAGCACCGCGGTGATGATGCGCCGCAATTGCGGGGGATAATTCACGCGCGGCATCAGATGGACTAAAATCTGATCAGGATGCACTTCCAACACCCCGCTGGATTGGGTCAACTGCCTAAACTGATCGTGATCGTCCCGGTAATTGTTGTAGGCTTTCTTAAAAGGCTGGATTGCTTTATAAAACGCGTTGCGGGCCATGACCCGCAAGCTGTCCATCAAGCGTTTCTTCTCCGGATCCAAACGGACCATCTTTTCCTCAATCATGCGCTCCAAGCGAGATTCGGTCTGTTGGGTCTGCTGGGCCTTAGCCTCCGATTCCGCCAGTTCCTTGCTCAGCTTTTGGATCTGCGCTTGGCGCGCCGAGCGAGTGCTTTCCCAACGGCTCTGCACTTGACGCAGGCGGGTCAATTCTTTGTTCCTCTCATCCTCAGCGGCTTGCTTTTCCAACTCGTCAATCCGCTGCTGGCGTGGGGCTGCCTGGTGTTCGCCTTTAGCCTGGAGCAATAAGAGACGGCTTTGCTGGGTTCGAAGTTGACGCTTTTGCTCCCCCAGGGCTTTGACTTCGGCGCTACGCACTTGCCGGTCCTCCACCTCTTGGCGCAATTCCTCGTAGCCGGTCACGCCCTAGCTGGTGATCTGGTTGATGCCAAAATGCTTGTCCAAATATTTGAAGTCGTTCTCTTGCAACCAACGGTTGAACATCAGCCTCACGATCCGTGCCGCGGCGGCTTTCTTATCATCGGTCAAAATGGAAACTTGGATGACGCGGCCCTGAGGATTGGTCGCCTGGACCACGATCTGCCGGAGCCGTTCGTCCTTGGGCCAAGTTCGGTCCCAGTATGCCAAGTGATAAGAACGGATGTCCTCGGCCCGGTTGCGCGCCCGCTCGATCACGATCGAACCACTGACCCCTTCAGGAGGCGGCCAGTTCTGCCGCTCGTAACCCTTCTCCCACGTGATCAGATGCAGAGCCGGATCGGCCAGCACCTTCTCGAACACTTCTTTGCCAAAAATACCTCGGTCCACGATAAAGGTCAGCACACGCTCCTCGGGCCACTTCAGGGCCTGCCGGAAGTGTTTGACCACTTCGAAAAAGCGCTGGCGCAGATCGGCAAAGTGGTCCGTCGTTTCAAAGTAGATCGGCTCTCCCAAAACGGTGTGGATAAAGTCGCTGTGCATGGCTTTGTCGGCCCACCGGATCGCCGGACACCACCCTTCCAACACGTTCTGTTCTCCCGTGTAATGCTTGGTGTGGGGGTCGAAGTAGAACTGGCTTTGAGCATCCGCTCCCACCTGCTGGGCGTTGAAGCGAGCCAGCGCTTCGATGTTCGCCTGGGTGGCGACCCGTTCCAATCCTTGTCGCTGGGGAAAAGGAAATCGCACCACCGTCCCCAACAACCGGGACAGGTCAGGCCAATTGAGAAACTTGGTCTGCTCGATATTCAGGGCACCTAACAGCAAGCTGGCCAGCCATTGCTTGAACAGCGGCTCGGCCGGATCGACGACTTGAGCCACCGCCACCAAAACCGGGGCCAACACCAGCACGCCCACATGATCGCACCAGACCGTCTGAGGCTCCGACTCCGGCGCCAACGGCAGTGGCTCCGGTTCCGGGGCCAGAGCGCCGTCAGCACAATCGCAAGGCTTCTCCCTTGTCTCGGAGCTAACTACTTGATCCTCAGGACCATTTTGACTGGACTGTGGTAGACCCTCTGCGGTTGTTTGTTCGGCTTGCCCAGCCCCAGCGGCCGAGTTTGAGTGGCGCTTCAATTCAGCCAGCACCGGGCGCAGCGTCTCTTGCGAAAGCTCCACTTTGAAAACCGATTTGATTTCCCCTCGCAGCCGCTGACCAATGCCATACAGGCCCTCCCTCACCAAGTCCGGCCAGCGCGCTCGCACATACGCCTTGATCTCCGGGGTGAGCTTACGGCTGGCCCCGCGGCCTTCCAGCACACGCACCAACTCCTCGGCACTGCGACTGCGCAGAGCTCGCCCCCAGCGTCGAATCGTTTTGGCGTTGGTTTGGAAGGTGTCCTGGAGCACTCTCAGACTCACTCCGGCGTTGTGCAGCCGGCCCACCAGCATTTTGAAACCGGGCTCCTTCCGATCCGCCGACACTATCTCCAGCAACTCCAGTCCGTAGTAAACGTGCAGCTGCTCTTCATCCTTCTCCTCTTGGTAATAGACGGTCAAAAGGGGATTGCGTTTGTCCGTCCCCAGAATCAGTTGGCCAGTGTAGGTCGAGGTCATATTCGAGCGCGCACCTTGCCTTCCGGCCACGCTCACTTAAAGCCTACCTCGCCGCTTGTCCTCCGGCACCCTGTTTCCAGGAATTTGACCTGCGGTTGTTCTGGAACCTAATCAGCCCCTTTACCGAGGTCTGTGGATCTTCCCGCCCCAGACCTCTCGATTTACGACACCCCAACCCAGCCCGAACCCAACC
>CAYHFE010000552.1:0-5409 GCA_964355375.1 uncultured Verrucomicrobiota bacterium | reverse complement strand
GAGCATCAAAGAGGATGATTCTCGTTCGAGATCACGATAGAGTTCACCTCATCGCTATGAAGAATCCTGAACCACTTCCTCCGTCCTCATCCTGTTCGTCCTCGATCTGCGGTTGCCACCAACCGTTGGAACGTCGGGCGTTTCTCAAATCCGTTGGCTGGGGCGCCGCCGCACTTCTCACCGCCGATTGGCCGGCCATGGCTGGGCCTTTCACCCGGGACGATTTCGAGAAACTCGTGCCGGCCGACAAGAAGCTCTCGGCCGAATGGGTGAAGTCCTTGTTCGAGCGCGGCACCCGCACCGCATATCGCTGGCCGGAATCGGAGAAGATCGGCCTGCCCGTCGGCGGCATCTGCGCCGGACAACTTTACCTGGGCGGCGACGGCCGACTGTGGCACTGGGACATTTTCAATCAAATCCTCAGCACCGGCGCGGAACACTACGCCCATCCCCTCAAACCGACCTCGCCGGTCGATCAAGGATTTGCGCTGAAGTTCACCACCGGAGGCGCCTCGCAAGTCCGGGCCCTCGACCACACGGGTTGGAACGAGGTGACATTCCAAGGCGAGTATCCGATCGGCCTCGTCGAATATCGCGATGCGGCCGCGCCTGTCCGGGTCTCGCTCGAAGCGTATTCTCCCTTCATTCCGCTCAACCCGGAAGACTCGGCGCTTCCGGCCACAATCCTGCGCTTCACGGTTCAGAACGTCAGCGCCGCCCCGGTCCAAGCCGAACTGGCCGGATGGCTGCAGAACGCCGCCTGTCTCCACTCCGCGTCCTCCCATCTGGGTCACCGACGCAACCAAGTGTTTCGGCGAGAGCCGACGCCCGCGAGGACTGGCTTCACCTTTCTCGAGTGCAGCGCGGAAGCAGCTCCTGCGGTGGCGCGCTCCACCCCAAGGCCCGACATCGTCTTCGATGATTTCGAACAGGAGCAGTACCAAGGTTGGACCGCGACGGGCACGGCGTTTGGACTCGGTCCCGTTTCAAAAAGTCAGATTCCGATCTACCAAGGCCCACTCGGCTTGAACGGCCAGCGGACGGTCAACTCTCATGCCGCCGCCCCCGGCAGTGAGGTCGTGGCCCGTGACGCCGCCACGGGCACGCTCACGAGCCCCGCCTTCGTCATCGAGCGCGATTACGTGACTTTTCTCATTGGCGGCGGAGCGCACCGGGGGCGCACCTGCCTGAATCTGCTGGTGGACGGCCAGGTCAGGCTCAGCGCCACCGGCAAGAACGAGAATCGGATGCAGCCGCAGACGTTCGACGTGCGTCTGTGGGCCGGGAAGAAGGCCCAACTGCAAATCGTCGATAACGAAAAGGGGGCTTGGGGCAATATCGGAATAGACCACATCGTGTTCAGCGATCAGCCCAAGTCCCCGCTCCGCCCCCTGCGCGAGCAGCCCGATTTTGGCACGATGGGATTGGCCTTGGTCAGGACCGACCCAACCGGTCCCGACCTGCCGAAGCCTCAAGACCTCGCCCGGTCCGAACTGCTGGGCGAGTCACCGCTCGCCGCCCTGTTTTCCGAGATGCCGACTCCGTCCGATGCGCCGATCACTCGACCCTTCGGTCCCAAGTTAGTCGGCTCGCTCATGCGCCGGATGACCCTGGGCCCGGGTGAATCCGCCACCGTCACGTTTGTCCTCACCTGGCATTTCCCCAACGTCCAATTGAGCGGACTGGGCCAGCATGAGGGACGGTCGTATGGCAAAGCCTTTGGCAGCGCGCTCGCCGTGGCCGAGTACATCGCGACTCATTGGGATCGTCTCTCCCGGCAGACCCGCCTCTGGCACGACACCTGGTATGACTCGACCTTGCCTTACTGGTTTCTCGATCGAACCTTCCTCAACACGTCCATCCTCGCCACGAATACCTGCTATTGGCTGGGCAACGGCCGCTTCTACGCCTGGGAAGGAGTGGGCTGTTGCGCCGGCACCTGCACGCATGTCTGGCATTACGCGCATGCCGCGGCCCGGCTTTTTCCGTCCCTGGAACGGAGCCTCCGGGAGCGCGTCGATTACGGGATCGGCTTGGATGCGGCAACGGGCCGCATTCGTTTCCGAGCCGAACATAACGATCACTGGGCGGTCGATGGCCAGGCCGGAGTCATCCTGCGGACATTGCGCGAACATCAGATGAGCCCCGACGCGGCCTTCCTCCGCCGGATCTGGCCGCGGGTCAAAACCGCGCTGACCTTCCTGATCAACAAAGACACTGAAGGCGACGGCATCATCGACGGCCCGCAGCATAACACCCTCGATGCCGATTGGTTTGGCGAAGTCGCCTGGCTGAGCGGATTGTATCTCGCGGCGTTGCGCGCCGGCGAAGAAATGGCGCGCGAGCTGGGCGACGACGCGTTTGCCAGCCGCTGCCGCGCCCTTTTCGATCGAGGCCGCCCCCGTATCGTCGAGCGCCTCTTCAACGGCGAGTACTTCGCCAACCGCGTTGACCTGCAGCATCGCGACGCGATCAATTCCGGCACCGGCTGCGAAATCGATCAAGCCTTCGGCCAAAGCTGGGCCTTTCAAGTGGGCTTGGGACGGGTCCTGCCGGAAAAGGAAACGCGATCCGCGCTCCAAGCCCTGTGGCGCTACAATTTTTCCCCGGACGTGGGCCCCTATCGCCAGGCCTACAAGCCCGGTCGCTGGTACGCCATGGCCGGTGAAGCCGGTCTCCTCATGTGTACGTTTCCGCGCTCCGACTGGGACTATCCGCAAGCCGCCGGCAAAGGTCCCGACTGGGCCGCCGGCTATTTCAATGAATGCATGAACGGCTTCGAATATCAGGTCGCCGGCCACGCCCTCTGGGAAGGCCTGCTCACGGAAGGTCTCGCCATCACCCGCGCCGTGCATGATCGCTACCACGCCGCCCGGCGCAATCCCTGGAACGAAGTCGAGTGCGGCGACCATTATGCCCGCTCCATGGCCAGCTACGGCGTTTATCTCGCCGCCTGCGGCTACGAGCACCACGGACCGAAAGGGCGCCTCGGATTCGCGCCGCGGCTGACGCCAGGCGACTTCCGCGCAGCCTTCACCGCGGCCGAAGGTTGGGGGACATTCACGCAGAAAACGGAACAGCCCGTGACCCGATGCTCCGTCCAAGTGCGCTGGGGAACGCTCCGCCTGCGGACCCTGGCTCTGGCCCCGGGCGGCAACGCTTCTCCGATCAAAGCATCGGTCACTTTGCGCGGCCAGATGATCGAAGCCACTGTGAGCGTGCAGGGCGGCAAAACGGAAATTCAATTGCGCGAAGAAACGGTGATTCGAGAAGGCGAAACCCTTGAAGTGGAGTTAACATGAAGACGCCCTCCGTTCTGATCGTTCTGATTGCCCTCCTGCCCGCGGCGAACCGCTCGGCCGGCGAAACCGAAAACGCCCTGACCAGCGGACGTTTCTCCTGGAAAGCCAGTCCGCCGCAGATCGACGTGGGCCCCGGCAAGGACGCGCCCGACCCGCACGTTTCCATCAAAGACCCGACCTTCGTTTTCCATGAGGGCCGCTGGCACCTCTTCGCCACCGTCCGCATGAAATCCGGCCGCGTCGATATCGAATATCTGAATTTCACCGACTGGCCCCAGGCCGCGCAGGCCCCCCGGCACATCCTGGCGATGCATGACCAGTACTATTGCGCCCCACAAGTCTTCTATTTCACGCCGCACCGAAAGTGGTATCTGATCTACCAACTCGCGGACAAAACGCGCACGCCGCCCTTCGGCCCTTGTTTCTCGACCACCGACCGTCTCGACGACCCGAAATCGTGGACCAAACCCCAGCCCATGATCACGCGCGCCCCGGAGAAACCGAAGTGGCTGGATTTCTGGGTGATTTGCGATCCAGAGAAAGCTCACCTGTTTTACACCTCGCTCGACGGCCAAATGTGGCGGCGTGAGACCAAGAAGTCCGAATTCCCGCTCGGCTGGTCCGAGCCGCACTTGGCGATTCGAGCGGATATCTTCGAGGCCTCCCACACCTACAAGTTGAAAGGACGCAATCAATATCTGACCCTCATCGAAGCGCAAGGAAACGGACGACGCTACTACAAGGCGTACCTGGCGGACCGGTTGGAAGGACCGTGGAAAGGCCTGGCCGACTCCCCCACCCTCCCGTTCGCCGCCCGCGGCAATGTCCAGCAGGAAAGCGAGTGGACAACGAACATCAGCCACGGCGAACTGATCCGCACCGGAGTGGATGAAAAGATGGAAGTGGACCCGGCGAACTTGCGGTTTGTCTTTCAAGGGGCCAGCGACGCGGAATACCGCGGACCCGGGTACGGCGGGATCCCGTGGCGACTCGGAATCCTCGAAGCGGCCCAGTGAAAACCGGGACGGCGGCTCCGGATCGAACCGGACGCCAGGCAATCGGGGAATCGTCGCTGCCCCAAATCACCGCGCCAAATAGCTGTTGGCAGGTCCTTCTCACCGGCCTATGATGTGACTATGTCCGAATTCTCTTTCGGCATACTGACGCGTTTCTGGACTATGGCCCTCACTTCGGGATATTGTCTGCTGGGCGGATGCGATGCGGCGGAAACCGACTTCACGGCGCTCCGACGCCGCATGGTGGAGGAGCAACTCGCCGCGCCGGACCGTGGGATCACGAATCGTCGCGTCGTGGAGGTTCTCGGCCAAGTGCCGCGTCACGAGTTCGTGCCCGCCCAACTGCGTGACGAAGCCTACGGCGATCATCCGTTGCCCATCGGCCATGGTCAAACGATCTCCCAGCCCTTCATCGTCGCCTTCATGTCGGAGAAGCTCGAGCCCAAGCCGACGGACCAAGTGCTCGAGATCGGCACCGGTTCCGGTTACCAGGCCGCCGTCCTGGCCGGGCTGGTCAGCCACGTTTACACGATCGAGATCATTGAACCACTGGCTCGGAAAGCGGAGGCGGACTTGAAACGGCTTGGCTTCACCAATGTCGTCGTCCGGGCCGGCGACGGCTATCAGGGGTGGCCGGAGAAGGCGCCGTTCGACGCCATCATTGTGACGTGCGCTCCGGATCACGTCCCGTTGCCGCTCGTCAACCAGCTCAAGGAAGGCGGCCGGATGATCATCCCGGTCGGGTCCGGCGGCGATCAGGAGCTCTATGTGCTCATCAAGCGGGAAAACGCCGTCGAACGCCGGGCGGTCCTGCCGGTCCGATTCGTGCCCATGACCGGCCAACGGGAAACGGCGCCCCGGTGATGTGCGAGGAGGGAATTCCACTTATTCTGACCATCGAACGGATCTCACGGATGGACGCGGCTGAAGCGGATTTCTCCCAGGGATTCTCTGATCGGTGTAATCGGCGGTCGCCGTTTGGCAGCGGCTCCGCGCTGAGCTTCTTGCGCATTTATTCTCGGAACGGCTCGGATTGGGCTTAGTGGCGACCTCGGCTCAGAATCACTCCATCTCCGAAGGCGCCGAGATTC
>CAYHFE010000551.1:0-5412 GCA_964355375.1 uncultured Verrucomicrobiota bacterium | reverse complement strand
GACCGTGTCCTGAGTCAAAATGAGAACGGCTGAGCTCAATGAAATCTAGCCTTTCCCCCGGCGATCACCGCGTGAAGAACCCACCGCGAGGCCGTTGTAACCACGCTCCGCTCACGACGATGGCCGTCGCTGGAAAAATGGGAGAGGCGCGCGTCGTAATCCAATGAACGAGGAAACGATGGAGACGTTAAGCGGAAACGCCCAGGAAGAATCGCGGGTGACTTCCCATCCAGCGGCTCCGACGGCCGAGCTCGGGGCGATCCTGGAGTTCGTCCGGACCGCACGGGGATTCGACGCGGCCGGCTATACTCCCGCCGTGCTCGCGACCCGGGTGCAGAACCGCCTCGCGATCGCCCGGGTTTCCGGCGGCGGCGAGTACCTGCGATTGCTCGAAACCGAGCCAGCCGAGTTGGACGCCCTGGTGGAGGCCCTCACGATCAAGGTCAGCGCCTTCTTCCGCGACCCGCTCGTTTTCGAGTATCTCAACGAGTTCGTCCTCCCAGCCCTCCTCTCGGGAAAGGCGGCTGCGGGTGACTGCGGACTGCGCATCTGGTCGGCGGGCTGCGCCCGTGGCGAGGAGCCTTACTCGGTGGCGATCCTGCTCCACGAGCTCGCCCGCTCCTATCCCTCCGCCTCCGAGGCCCTTCTCTTCGCCACCGATCGCGACGAACCGGCCCTGATCCAAGCGCGCGCCGCGCTCTACCCGGCCGCGAGCCTCGAGAACGTCCGGCACAGCCTCCTGGCTGCCGCCTTCGCGCCGGAAGGGGATTGTTTCCGCGTCCGCCCCGCCCTGGCCCGCCGGGTGCATTTTTCCGTGCACGACATGCTGGACCGTCGCAGCGCCGCGCCGGCCGAGAGTGTGTTTGGGTCCTTCGATCTCATCCTTTGCCGCAACCTGCTCATTTATTTCCAGCCCGACTACCAGCAGTTCATCTGCGAGCGGCTCTACCGTTCGCTGGTCGCCGGAGGCTGCCTGCTTCTCGGCCGGACCGAAACCCTGCCGGCCCCCTGGTCGGGGCGGTTCCAGCGGGTGACCGATTGCTGCAGCCTTTACCGCAAGCCTGCCCGCGCCGGGCCATCCTCTCGAGAAAACATCCCATGAAACTCCTCTTGTCCTTTTCGACGATGCGAGCCCGCCTGCTCCTCTGGTTTCTCGTCATCGCCGCCGCGCCTCTCTTGCTCCTGGGCTCGCTCCTCTACCGCCAGCAGACGCAGTCCCTCAAGCACGAGGCTTTCACGAAGCTCGAAATGGTGCGTGATCTGAAGGTCCAGCAAATCAATGCCTGGATGGACGAGATCGTCATCGACCTCGAAGCCGACGCCGCCGATAGCCGCGACCTTCTGGCGCCGGACGGAAAGCTCGCCCTGGCCACCGATGCCGCCGCCCAGCAGAAGGCGCGGGACTATCTCAATCACCATCTCCGCTTTCAGTCCAGCATCAGTGAAATCTCTCTCCTGGATCCGGGCACCGGACGGATCTTCGCCTCGACGGCCCCTGAACTCGAGGGAGAAGACCGGTCCACGACACCCAATTTCACCGAGCCGTTGCGGACAAAGAAAACATTTTTCAATAACATCCATTTTTCACCCATCACCAACCGGCGGCGGATGAACTTCGCCGTTCCCGTGCTCCAGCCCGGCCCGGCGGCCACCGTGGCGGCGATCCTCGTGGCGGACATTGATCTGGCGGTGTTCGATAAGCTCCTCCAAGAGCGCATCGGAATGGGAGACACGGGCGAGACTCTGGTCGTGAATCGAGACATCGTGGCCCTGAGCGAGCTGCGCTGGCGCGAGAATGCTCCCTTGCGTCTGAAGCTTGACGGCATCCCGGCGATCCTCGCCGCCCAAGGCCAGACCGGGATCATCGAGTCGCCAGACTACCGGGGCACGCCGGTGCTGGCGGCCTACACTCACATCCGCCGCACCGCCTGGGGCTTCGTGGCCAAGCAAGACCTGGCTGAACTCTATAAACCGATCGCGGCCTTGGGCTGGACCCTGCTCAGCCTGCTCGTGGTCTGTCTCGCTTTGGCCGCCCTCTTGGCCTGGGCCGTGGCCGTCACTCTCTCTCGGCCACTGGGTGAAATGCGGACCACGGCCGAGTCGATCCGGACGGGGAATTGGGAGGCCCGCAATCAAACCGACCGAAGCGATGAATTGGGTCAGGTGGCCCAGGCCTTCAACCTCATGGCTGATCAAATCCAAAGCCAGATGACGGTTCAGCAGGGAAACCGCGAAATCATGGAAGCCATGACCCGGGCCGCCACCCTGTCCGATTTCTGCGGCGCGTTGCTTCAAGTCATGATCCGGGTCACCCGCTCCGACCTGGGCGCCTTCTACCTCCCCGGGGCCGACGGCCGGCTGGCTCCGGCGGCCGCCCAGGGCCTGTCCGCCGCCGCCCTGGAACCGTTCGACGCCCAACGCCTCGAAGGGGCGATGGGCGCGGCGTTGGCCTCGCGGAAGGTCAATTGCCTGCGCGAGATTCCGCCGGAGACCCGTTTCACCTTCCGGACGGTCGCCGGCACCGCCGTGCCCCGCGCGCTCCTGACCATTCCGATCGTGGTCGGCGACCGGGTCGCCGGGCTCATGGCCCTGGGCTCTCTCCGCGATTACTCACCCGAGTCGTTGGCCGTGGTGGAGATTTCTCTGGCGGCCTTGGGCATCGGCTTTGCCAACCGCTTGGCCGGAGAGGAAACCCGGCGGATGGCGGCCGAGCTCTTGCTCAAGAACACCGAGCTGGAAGCGCAGACCGGCGAATTGACGTCCCAAACGGTCGAGCTCCAAAAGCAGACGACCACCCTGCAGGAGCAAAAGACCGAGCTGGAGATCCAGACCGCCCGGGTGGCCGAGGCCAGTCGGCTCAAGAGCGAATTTCTCTCGAACATGAGCCACGAGTTGCGCACGCCGCTGAACTCGGTCCTGGCCCTGTCGCGAGTTCTCCTCATGCAGGGGAAAGACCGGCTTACGCCCGAGGAAACCAGCTACCTCGAGATCATCGAGCGAAACGGCAAACACCTCCTCTCCCTCATCAATGACATCCTCGATCTGGCCAAAATCGAGTCGGGGCGGATGGAGATCGCCTGCGAGGAGATCTCGTTGCACGAGAAAATTGCCACCGTGGCGGAAAGTCTCGAACCTCTGTGTCGGGAGAAGGGCATCGCCCTGGCCGTCCACCTCGAGGCGGATCTGCCCCACCTCTGGAGCGACGAGCGGCGGGTCCACCAGATTCTCCAGAACATCATGGGCAACGCGGTGAAATTCACCCGGGCGGGACACGTGACGGTGACGGCCCAGCGGCGGGGCGATGACGTCGAGGTGGTGATCACGGACACCGGCATCGGCATTCCGGAAAAGGAAATACCGCGCATTTTCGACGAGTTCCGGCAAGGGGACGGGAGCACGACGCGCTCGTTCGAAGGAACGGGGCTGGGCCTGGCCATCGCCGCCAAATCGATCCGTCTCCTCGGCGGCCGGATCGCGGTGCGGAGCCGCGTCGGAGTGGGCTCAACCTTCACCGTGACGATCCCGCTGGCCGGCGCGCTCCCCGCGACCAGTCCGGCCGACGCGGCCCAGTTGGCCCCGACCAGCGCGGCCCCGCTGGAGGGCGCGCGCCGCACGGTGCTGGTGGTGGACGACAACCCGAGCGATGCCAGCCTCATTGCCAATTACCTGGCGGCCGAAGGCTACGAGACCTTGACCGCTCTTTCGGGGAAGGAGGCCCTCCGGCTGGCCGAGGTTCACCGTCCCTTCGCCATTACTCTCGACGTCATCATGCCCGACCAGGATGGCTGGGAAGTTTTGCAGGCGCTCAAGCGAAACCCGGCCACCGCCCCCATTCCGGTCATTATCGTTTCCATGGCCGATGACCACAAAACGGGCCTGGCCCTCGGGGCCATTGGCGTGGTCTCCAAACCCGTGGACCGCCTCGCGCTTCTGGCCGAGGTGCGGCGGGTCGTGCCGCCGGGCCGCGCCTCCGTCCTGGTCGTGGACGACGTGGCGAGCGAACGGCGGTTGATGGCCGCGATGCTTGAAGGTGAAGGTCTCGAAGTCCGCCAAGCCAGCGACGGGCCGGAGTGTCTGGCTCGAGTGACCGAACGGCTTCCTGATGCCATCGCGCTCGATCTGACCATGCCCGGGATGAGCGGATTCGACGTGCTCGATGCGCTGCGGAACGATCCTCGCACCCGGGTTCTGCCGGTCATCATCGTCACCGCCCGGGACCTTTCGGGCGAGGAGCGCGCGCGCCTGCGGGGCCGGGTCGCGGCCGTCGTCGAGAAGAGCCGCTTGCCCTCGGGCGATCTCCTGGTGGAAATCGCGCGCATCCTGGAGCGGATCGGGAAAGCGCCGGCCCGCGCCGCCACGCCGGCCGCCCAGGGCCGCCGCCTCCTCGTGGTGGAAGATAGCGAGCCCGCCATCATCCAAATCCGCATGACCCTCGAAACGGCGGGCTATCGCGTGGAGGTGGCCCGCAACGGACAGGAAGCCCTGGACCTGATGCGCGACCCGCCGCCCGACGGGATTATCTTGGACCTGATGATGCCCCAAATCGACGGTTTCGAAGTGTTGGAGAGGCTCCGCGGCACACCCGGCACCGCCCACCTTCCCGTGCTCATTCTCACGGCCAAGGATCTGAGTTCCGAGGACCGCCAGCGGCTGAGCTCCAACCACGTCCGACAATTGATCCAGAAGGGCGATGTGGACCGCCCCGAGCTGCTCCGCCAAGTCGAGCGCCTGCTGGACCGGGCCCCGGAGGACCGCGTTCCGACCCCGGTCGCCACCGCCCTCGAGCCAGCCCCGGCGCGGAAACGTCCGCCCGCCGGCTCGTTGCCGGCCATCCTGGCCATCGAGGACAACGCCGACAACCTGGCCACGCTCCGCGCCGTCTTGAAAGGGCGTTGTGTCCTTCGGGAAGCGGGCGATGGCGAGGAAGGTCTGCGGTTGGCTTTCCGAGACTGTCCCGATCTGATTCTCTTGGATCTGTCCCTGCCCAAGCTGGATGGTTTGGCCGTGGTGCGGCGCTTGCGGTTGGCCCCCGCGACCCGCTCTCTTCCCGTCATCGCCCTCACGGCCCACGTCATGCCGGGGGACCGGGAAAAGGCCCTGGAAGCCGGGTGCGACGATTACCTGCCCAAGCCCATCGACGTGGACCGACTGCTCGCGGCCATGGCGCGGTGGATCGGGTCGGCGGAGCATCAACCGGGGCGCATCTCCGAATGAAGACGGCCCGGACAGCGCGGTCTTCTCCCTCCCCCGCGGCGAGAGAGCCCAAAAGGAACTTCTCCGGGTCGTGCAGGTCCTCGATGGAATGGAAGGCTCCCCGCAAGGTGAAGCTCGCCTCGGCCCCAGCGGGGCTGAAGATATTATTCCAATTCGCCATCAAGATGAGACTAACCGGTCCCTCACCCCGTCCCTCTC
>CAYHFE010000550.1:0-5414 GCA_964355375.1 uncultured Verrucomicrobiota bacterium | reverse complement strand
TGAGCATCACGCCGCTGATTTTCGAGGGATTCGCGGCGATGGACAATCAACGGAATGAGCCTCCTGTCGCCGGTTCCTCCTTTCCAAACAGGCTCATCATCCAGCTCCGGTCAGAGCTCGAAGCTGAGGTCGATTCCGCGGATTGTGAATATCTGTGGAATATCGGACCAATAACCCAAGGTTGACTTTCCTCTCTCGTCCGAAACGATGAGCGGCATGGCACTGACACGGAAGAAACCTTCAGAGATCGCCGTCCCGTCGCAGCATGACTGGCGCACGACGGACACGGATGAGATCAACAAACGTCGCTTGCGCGCCCGCGAGGAGTCCTTTCGCATCACCAATCTCGACGCGCGGCATCCCCTCTTTTCGAATTTCCAGGTAGGATCCGGCAGCGGCATGACCTATCGCGTCGAAGTGCGCGAGCTGCGGGACCGACAATTCTCCTGCGACTGCATTGATTTTCGCATCAATGGCCTCGGGACCTGCAAGCATGTGGAGGCCGTCTTGCTGCAATTGGAGGCCCGATATCGCCGGCTCTTCCAGGCGGCGGCGGACCAGGGCTCGACCCGGCTCGACGTGCTGCCGGACGCGGCTCGCGACACACTGCGCGTCGTCAATCGGATCGAGACTCTTCCGCGCGCGCTCCGAGAATATTTCGGTTCGGACGGTTTATTGAAACGCGGTGTCCCGGAAGACGCCCTCGAGGCGCTGGAGAAATTGCGCCAGGCGGACTTCCCCCAATTGCGCCTCTCGCAGGAGATTGCTCCCTGGATCGAGGCGCGTCGTCGCGCCACCGAACGCAAATCGCTTCGGCATGACTACGAACTCAAGGTCCAGTCGGGCGAATGGCCCGCTCACGAAACGTTGGTGCCCCTTTTTCCGTATCAGCGGGAGGGCATGTTGCACCTGGCGTTCACCGAACGCGCCTTGCTCGCGGATGAAATGGGCTTGGGCAAAACCATCCAGGCCATCGCGGCGTGCGCTTTGCTCCATCGGCTCGGTCAGGCCCGGCGCGTCCTCGTGGTCACGCCGGCCTCGCTCAAAACGGAGTGGGAGGAGCAGATCCAACGCTTCACCACCTTGCCCTATCAATTGGTCTTTAGCGGACGCGCCGGGCGGCTCGCCGCCTACGACTCCGCGCCCTTCTTCACCCTCGTGAACTATGAGCAAATGATGCGGGACTCGCTCGACGTGAACGAGCGCTTGCGCCCGGACGTGGTGGTGTTGGACGAGGCGCAGCGCATCAAGAACTGGAGCACGAAAACGACCCAGGCAATCAAGCGCCTGCGCAGCCGATATGCCTTTGTTCTCACGGGCACGCCCATCGAGAATCGCATCGATGAGCTTTATTCGCTGATGGATTTCCTCAATCCCTCCGTGCTCGGCCCTCTCTTCCGATTCAACCGGGAATACTACGAACTCGATGAGCGGGGACGCCCCAGCGGCTACCGCAATCTCCACCAGCTTCACGCTCGCATCGAACCGTCGATGCTCCGGCGGCGCAAGGCCGACGTCGAAACCGAGTTGCCCGAACGCACGGACCGCAATTTTTTCGTTCCGCTCAGCGCCGAGCAGAAATCCCGCTACGAGGAACACGAGGCCGCCGTCGCGCGCCTGGCCATGATCGCGAAACGCCGGCCGCTCTCGCAGCAGGAGCAGGAGAAACTCCTGCGCGAGCTGGCCATGATGCGGATGACCTGCGACACGAACTACATTCTCGATCCCGACGACCGCGTCTGCCCGAAACTCGCGGAGCTGGAGAAGATTCTCGAAGAATGTCGGGAGAACTCGGACGTCAAGGTGATCGTCTTCTCGGAATGGCAGCGAATGCTGGAGCTGGTGCGGGAGCTTTGCCAAACCTTGGGCCTCGGTTTCGCCTGGCACACCGGCAGTGTGCCGCAACGGCGTCGGCGAGCGGAGATCAACGCTTTCAAAAGCGACCCCAACTGCCGGGTCTTTCTCAGCACGGATTCCGGCAGCACGGGCTTGAACCTGCAAAACGCCAGCGTCGTGATCAATTGCGATCTGCCTTGGAATCCGGCCAAACTCGAGCAGCGCATCGCCCGAGCCTGGCGCAAACATCAGACTCGCGCGGTCACGGTCATCAATCTCGTGTCTGAGAACACCATCGAACACCGGATGCTGGGCACCCTCGCGGACAAGAAATCGCTCGCGGACGGCGTCTTGGATCTGAAAGGCGACCTCAGCGAAATCAAGATGCGCAGCGGGCGTCAGGCGTTTCTGTCGAAGCTCGAGCAACTCACGGCTCCCACTCCAGAGCATTTGAAATCTCCAATCCCGGATCTGAAAGCTCCGTTGCCGGCAGATCGTTCCCTGGGATTTGCCCGAAAGGCGCACACCCAGATCAATGGCGCGCTGGTGCGTTGCGAGGAACGTTACCCCGCGCAAGGAGCTCATTCCGTGCTCTACGTGGTCGTCGAGCGGGACGCGTCGCTTTGGCGGGAGCGGTTGGCCTCGCTCCATGGCGAGTTCTTTGGCGTTGGCCAAATCGATCCGCTCGCTCCGGTGCAACTGGAGGTGATCGACCGGGCCACGGAGGAAGCCCTGCAACGTCTCCAGGCCGCCGGCTTGATCACCGGCGCCGTTCGAGCCAGCCGCCCGCTCTTCCCGGAAGCCGAAGCGGAATCCGCGCCGCCGCCTTTGTCGGAAGCGGAACGCGCGCGGGCAAAATCGTTCCGCGGCGAGGGCGAACGGAAATTGAAAATGGCCCGCCTGCTCGGGAATGGGGAGATGGCGGAGGAATGCCGAGTCGCTCTGCTGGCCGCGATCCTCCCTTTGGCCCGCGCGCTGGCGGTCGAGAATCGGTTGCCCGAGCCGGCGGAACTGGCCGACGCTTTGTTGCCTCCACTCGGGACGTGCTGGAAAGAGGCGTTGACAGGTTTGCGGGCGTTCGTCGGGGATCCCAACCAGTCCTGGCGGTCCGTGGCCGACGGTTTGGACAAGGTCTGAGAGCCTGTTGATAAGGAGGAGGCGACGTCAGGAAACTCATTAGAAGGACAAAGCGATATGATACAATTCCTTTGGGCTGTATGCTGGTTGAGTGTTTTTGAACTCGGTGTAGTCGCGGCAGCGGAGTCTTCATTTCGAGACGACTTCAAGGGCCAACTCGGTGAGGGCTGGTCCTGGGTCCGCGAACATCGCGAGGCGTGGCGGACGACGGATCAGGGACTCGAGGTGCGGATCGAGCCGGGCAACATGTGGGGTGGCGCCAACAACGCCAAGAACGTGCTCGTCCGGCTGGCGCCGGAATCGGCCGACGGCGAAATCGACGTCTCCGTGAAGATCGAGAACCGTCCGACTGAGCAGTACGAGCAGGTGGACTTGGTTTGGTACTATGACGACAGCCACATGGTGAAGTTGGGACAGGAACTCGTGGACGGCAAGCTGAGCATCGTCATGGGCCGGGAAGAGGGCGATCGCACCCGGACGATTGCCATCATTCCGCTCGATTCGTTTTCGGTCCAGGTCCGTTTTCTGGTGAAAGGCAACCGCCTTCGCGGCCAATTCCGTTTGCCGGCGTCTGACGCGTGGCGTGAAGCGGGAGAGTGCGATCTTCCGGTGCGAGGCCCCGCCAAGATCAGCCTGCAATGTTACCAAGGTCCGGCCCGGGTTGAGCGCTGGGCGCGGATCACGGAATTTCGCCTGCGCCACTCCGCGCCTTAGCCTGATCTGCTCAACCGCTTGGGGAGCGCACGCGCCCTCGCGTGCAGTGGTTGGCGCCCTCGCCGACCACGGTAAAGCGTTCGGACAAACCACAGTTTTGTGAATGTCTGGCGCTCTCGTTCGACCGGCGAGGGCGCTGGTCGGAACGCGCGAGGGCGCGGGTGCTCCCCGACTTCAATCGCACCGTTACGCCTGCGCGGGTTCATTCCATTCTGGCCTTTGTGACGTTGCGCGGCCCACGCCGGGCTCGTTTCTTTTCGTTGTGCCGGGGAAGTCCCTTTGCTCATAGTGCGCCGATGGACGAGCGGTTAACGCGGGAAACGGAAGGCTTGGTCAAGTCATGGAATCGGCATGATGAGGGCAGGCTGCGCGAGTACCTTGTGGCCGACGCGGAAGACCCCCGGCTCAATGTCCAGAGCATTCTGACCCGCCATTTCCTGATGGAAAGGATCACCGGTGAACGGTTCGGAGCTCTGATGGAACAAGAACTCCGGTTCGCGCTTTTCTTGAACTGGCTGCGGCGGGAGGGGAAGCGGGGGCTGGGAGTGGAGGATTGGCCGGTGATCCTGCATGCCTTGGAACGTCAGGCGGACAACGCCGAGGGGCTGCCGATTCCCCGTTTTGTCACCGAGACGTTTGCCGATCTGCCCGCCCAGGTCGGGAGCATCGCGATTCCCCATTACCTGCGGGACTGCTTGAGCCCGGATGCGGTGGCGGCGGATTACCGCGTCGCCCTCGATGCGGCTGCGGCGACGTTTGAAGGGATCTGGCGAAAGGCCCTCGAGGAAGAGCCGTCCGGCGGGCTGACTGTTCTGGAGCCCGCGTGCGGCTCGGCGAATGATTATCGTTTCTTGGATTCATACGGGCTGGGGCGGTTGTTGGACCCAAATCCTCGCCTAAGGAATGAAAAGTGCGCTTTTGCTCAATAAAATTGCGGAATTCAATTCGCGTGCCAACATCTAATCCATATAGAACGCCAAAAGCTGCGCGAGCCGCGCCCTGCTTGGGTGCAATTGAATTCAATTATTTGTTACGCGAGGATCATGGTTGGATTACACCGGTTTTGATTTGTGTGAAAAGAATGTGGCCAATGCCCGCGCGATGTTTCCGCGAGTCCGATTCGAGGTCGGGAACGCGTTTGCCATTTCGGCGAACGATCGGGACTTCGATGTCTGTTTTCTGCACGATCTTCTGGAACATTTCTCCTTGAGCGGATTGGCGAGGGCGGTGGCGGAGATCTGCCGGGTGACCCGCCACGCTCTTTGCGCCGGCTTCTTCAGCATGCATGAGGCGGTGGACCATTTGGTCCGGCCGGTGGGTGATTATCATTGGAACACCTTGAGCATGGCTCGAACCAAAGCCCTGTTTGAAGCCCAGGGGTTCTCCGTCCAGGTGGTCCATATCGGAACATTTCTGAAGTGGCGATTTCGCTGTGGCGAGACGCACAATTCGGACGCCTATACTTTTTTGGCGGCGCGCGGTGGACTTTGACAGCCCGCGCGCGAGACAGGGGCCTTTCGGGAGAGAGTTGCTCTTTTTTCTTGAACCGTTCGTCAACCGGGTGGGCCAATATTCAAGAGGGGGGCAGGAGACCTCCGCCAGGTTTTGAAGTGCGGCAGCCCTCTGCCGCTTTCCCCGCACCCGGCCAAAGCGCCGGAGGGCCGGCGCACTCCAAGACGCTGGCGCGACGCCGTCCACTCCATTCGGTTCAGGGTCCCAATGCCTGG
>CAYHFE010000549.1:0-5417 GCA_964355375.1 uncultured Verrucomicrobiota bacterium | reverse complement strand
CGGCGGGTGGCACGACTTTGGGTGGCGATTGGAATCCCGATGAACCCAGCGGCTTCAAGCTCTACCCTCTGGCGTTGGAGTTGGTGCAATCATCCCTCGCTGAGTTGGACCGGAGGAAAGTGCCCTACCGCATCGAAGGCTTCATGTGGCACCAGGGCGAAAACGACATGTTCAACAAGGAGTTCAAGCCGAATTACGGCAAGAACCTGAAGAACTTCCTGGCGAGCTGGCGTCGCGACCTCAAGACGCCCAACCTGAAATTCCACATCGGCGAGCTTTGCACCAAGACGATTTGGGGCATGGACAACCGCGAGAATATGTATGCCATCCGCGCCGGGCAGAAGGCTGTCACCGACTCCGATCCGCTGGCGGAATACATCCCCACTTCGCACGTCGCGGTGAAAATCGGCGGCGGCGAGGGATTGCACTATCACTACGGAACCCTTGGCCAACTGGAGCACGGTGTGAACTACGCAGACGCCTACCTGCGAACGATTGGAAAGCTGCCAGCCACTGACCGCGCGCTCAAGGTCTGGCCTTATGCGAAGGGTAGCCCGGTCAAGCTCTTCATCCTCGCCGGACATCGCAATATGGAGGGCGAGCGGGCTTTCACCCAGGAACTCAAAGCACTACGGGGGCAGGAAGCGCTGGCCAACGACAACAACAGAATCGCCTTCAAATACAGCATCGGAGGTGGCTACAAGATCTCGAATGGCTGGGAGCCGCTTGGCCCTGCTGGATTCTACGACACCTTCGGCCCTGAACTCAGCTTTGGAAACGCGCTGCAAGGCCAGGTTCCCGGCAACATCGCCATCGCCAAATTCACGCATAGCGGTTCGCAGATAAACGATTGGACTCCGCAAGGAACGAGCGCGAAAGACCGGAACCTCTACCCGCAGTTCATTGCCTTCATCCAGGAATCCATCAAGGAACTTCAGGCCAAAGGTCATCCGGTAGAACTGGCCGGCATCTTCTATCATGCCGGGGAAAACGACATGTCCTTTGGACCTTATCGCAAGGACGCGGCCAAGTGGCTGCAATCCACGGTCGAAAAGAGCCGCCAGGACTTGGCGCTTCCTTCGCTGAAATGGCATGTCAGCCAACAACCGCCCAGCGATGAGAAGGGACTCAATGCCATTGACGTCACCGGAAATCTGGCTGCCATCGCCGGCGCAGCCCCAGCTTGCATCCACGTCAAAGCCTTCGATCTTCCCCCAGAGGAAGAGAAGTTGGTTCTCACCACGGCGGGCATTGTGCGATTGGGGGAATTGCTTGCCCAAAGCTATCTCGCACACCGGTGATTGAGAGCTTTGGCCGTCAAAAACCGACGCGCACAAGGCCATGAGACAAACCCTTCAACTCACCTTCATGAAATCGAAATCCGGTCTTTCCTGCCTGCTCCTCTCGGTGTGCTTCCTTTGCCTGCCGTCCGTTCTTGCGGCTGCGGTGGAGAAGCTGAACGTCCTCCTCATTGTCTCCGATGACCTGCGCGACACGGTCGGATGTTACGGCAACGCCGCCGCGAAGACGCCGAACCTCGACCGGTTGGCCGCGCGAGGCGTGCTCTTCCAACGAGCCTACGCGCAATATCCTGTCTGCAATCCCAGCCGCACGTCGTTCATGACTGGCCTGCGTTGCGAGCAGACGCGCGTGGTCGAAAACACGGTGATGTTTCGGTCGCGACTGCCGGACATCATCACCATGCCGCAACTGCTTCGTCAACAGGGCTGGCATGCCGCGTCGTATGGAAAGATCTTCCACCTCGGCGGCGGCGCTGACTGGTTGGATTTGGGCAAGTCGTGGGACGAAGCGGAAACGTTCCAAGCCACGCCCGCCGGCCGCAAAGGCGAGGTGCGCAATCTCACCGGCGGCAAGCTCAAGTGGTGCTCCGTCGGGGCGATGGAAGGCACGGACGACGACCAGCCTGATGGGCAAAACGCGCTCCACGCCATCGCAGCCATCGAGAAACAGACGGCCGCCGGCAAACCGTGGTTCATCGGCGCGGGCTTTCATCGGCCGCACGATCCGTTTCTCGTGCCGAAGAAATACTTCGATCTCTATCCGCCCGGCTCGTTGAAGCTCTATCGTGATCCGGCGGACATCGCGCCTGTGCCCCCGCTCTCCGTGCCGGGCGGTGGGTTCAAGGCTGCGTTCGATGCCTTCAGCGATCAGGACCGGCTGGATTTTCAGCGCGCTTACTACGCGGGCGTCTCGTTCATGGACGCGCAGGTGGGCCGGTTGCTCGACACACTGGACCGGCTCAAGCTTTGGGACAAGACCGTGGTCATCTTCGCGGGTGACAATGGCTATCACCACAACGAGCGGAACTGGTGGAACAAGAACACGCTCTTCGAGCGCAGTTGCCGCGTGCCGCTGATCGTGGCTGCGCCGGGAGCGAAGGCGGGAAGCGTGTGCCAGGGCCTCGTGGAACTCGTGGATTTCTATCCGACCGTGGCGGATTACTGCGGCATCAAGGCACCGCACCAGCTTGCCGGCCAAAGTCTGCGGCCGCTGCTGGAGACTCCGGCACACCAGGGCAAGGAGGCGGCGTTCACGCTCGTCACGCGCGGCCAGGGGAAGTATGGCCAGACCGTGCGCACGGATCGCTGGCGCTACACGCGCTGGAGCGACGGCACGGCCGAGCTTTACGACGAGGCGAATGACCGGGAGGAGACGCGAGACTTGGCTCGGGAGGCGCGCCACGCAGACACCATCCGAAACTTGCAGAAGCTGCTTGATGAAGTTGGCCCCTTCTACGCGGTCTCTTCGGACGGAAGGAAACCACCAGGCAGTAATCCATGACTTGAATGAAGATTGGCAATCGATTTCCAATCTTCAAAACCATTATTGAGCGGATGCTTGCGCGGCTGCTCCGGTGGTGGTTGTCTCGGTTTCCCGCGGGCAGTTCGTCGGGGCCGACGCCAGAGGATTTGGCCCGGTTGACCCAAGTCGGCGATATGATCCGGGACACCCAACTGGCGCTGCTCTGCCGGGTCCGTAACTCCGTCACGACTGGCCGCCGCTGGGAGGTTCGTTCCGGGCGCGTAGCCAGCACTTGGTCGGGCATTTCAGGAACGCATCGAAGAGAGAAGCGGTGATCGTCGTCATGGAGCCACGCGACGCTTTTCCCGAGTTCGTGGCGACCGGATCGGCCGATGTTCTGTTTTCGAGTCCGCAAGGCCACCGGCACTTCCTGGACGCGCCCCTCCGGATTGGGATCGCTTTAGTCCAAGAGCAACGCTGAGGTGCCTCTCAAGCATTGAACCAATGCCATCTCCTGGTGTTTAATCGCGGCCATGAACCGCCGATCCTCTGCTTGTTGGCTGGCTCTGTTGAGCGAGGAGGAATTTGTCACTATGGGGAAACGATAGCATCCAACTCACGTGAAACCATGAAACCCTCACCCGTCACCCGCGTCTTCCTCTTCGTCCTCTTGCTGCTGGCTTGTGGAGGCGCGTTTGCCACCGAGGCCAGGCGGCCCAACGTCATCTTCATCATCGCCGACGACATGTATCGCGACATGTTCAACTGCACGCCGGAGGGCAAGGGACGCAACCTTACGCCCACCCTCGACCGTCTGGCTGCGGAGGGCGTGGTGCTGCAGGGGCAGCACATCGTGTCGCCCGTCTGCACGCCCAGCCGCTTCAACTGCCTCACCGGCCGTTACGCGAGCCGGGCGCGCAATGCCGCCTTCACCCAGATGACCGAGCGCGGCGGCATGAGCCTGGTGGTCTGGAATACTATGTTGCTGGCCGACGACGTGACGCTGCCCCGGCTGCTGCAGAAAGCGGGCTACACCACGGGCACCGTCGGCAAGCATCACTGCGTGGGATGGCCGAAGTTGGAGCCGATGTCGCCCACCGAAGACGCCCGCGAACCGGCGGTGGCCGCGCGGCTCCAAGCCAACGGGCGGAAGATGGAATCGGCTCTGCGGGCGATTGGTTTCGATTTCGCCACGAACATCATCAGCGGCAACCTCGACGAGCGCTATCCGCAAAACGCCGGCGTTCACAATCTCGACTGGCTGGTCTCGGGAGCGCTCGACTTCATTGACCGCAACAAGGACAAGCCGTTCTTCCTCTACTTCGCCTCGTCGGTGGCTCATTCGCCCAACCAGCCCAAGCGTTCGTGGAACGCCGATCCGCGCGCCACGCCGTACGGTTTCCTGGAGCATGCGCCGGCGGTGCTGCCACCCCGCGACACGCTGCCCAAGAGACTCCAGGAGTCCGGCGTCACCGGCGGACGCCTGCCGGAGAATGTGCTCTGGCTCGACGACGCGGTCGGCGCGCTGATAAAACGCCTCGAAAAGCACGGCCTGGCCGGCCACACCATCGTGGTGTTCTTCAACGACAACGGGCAGGACGCCAAGGGCAGCATTTACCAGGGTGGGACGCATTGCCCGAGCCTTCTCTGGCGCAAGGGTGGATTCCCGCGCGGGCGCACCAGCGACGCACGCATCACGAACCTTGATTTCGCGCCCACCATTCTCGACCTCGTCGGCGCGGAACCACCGAGGCATTTCTTCGATGGTCGCAGCTTCCGTCCGCTACTCGAGGGGAAAACGAACCGCGTCCACGACACGCTGTTCTTCGAACTGGGCTTCACCCGCGGCGTGCTCAAGGACCATTGGAAGTATATCGCCCTCCGCTACCCGCCGAACCCCGAAACCATGGTGGACCTGCGCAAGCCGGAAGGCGGCCGGGGCACCCAGCGGCCCGATCCGGCATCGCCCGCCGACCTGAAACCGCGCCCCCCCTTTGGCCACATCGGCGGCAACAACAACGAGGACCGACCCAAGAAGACCTATCCGGCCTACTGGGACGCCGACCAGCTTTACGACCTCTCCGCCGACCCAAAAGAGCAACACAACCTGGCCAAAGATCCCGCGCACGCCGCGAAGCTGGAGGAACTGATGCGCGAACTGAGGCAGCATCTCGAGAAACTGCCCGGCGGATTTGGGGAATTGAAACCGGCGCGATGACCCGGCCATCAGACAACCGAACCATTCATCAATCCCAGGACTTCTTGCCTCCATGAAAACTCACACCCTCCGGTTTCCTGCGTTGCTTCTCGCCCTCTTCCTGCCCCCATTCACCTGCCTCTCCGCCGGTAAGCCCAACGTCCTGTTCATCGCCTCCGATGACATGCGCCCGCAACTGGGCTGCTACGGCGACACGGTGAATAAATCGCCCAACCTCGACCACCAGGCCGACCCGCAGGAAAACGAGAATGTTGCCGGATTGCCGGCGAATGAGCCGGTGATGGAACGGTTGTCCGCGCAACTTCGCGCCGCGCGCGCCTTCGCTACTTCCACCCCAACCCCACCGCCAGCCAAACCATGAAACCTATGTCCACACTCCTCCCCATGAACCGTTTGTCAACCGGGCGCATCGATGTTCGAGAGGAGGGCCGGAAAA
>CAYHFE010000548.1:0-5426 GCA_964355375.1 uncultured Verrucomicrobiota bacterium | reverse complement strand
GCTCCCTTCCCGAAGCGAAGACCAGTTGATAATTGTAAGGACTCAGGGTCACGCCATTGATCTTCCATTGGGTGAGATTCTCTTTGGAATCGGTGAGATACCAGCCGCTCAGGTCCACGGAGGCGGCCGATCCATTCATGAGTTCAATCCAACCGGGCTTATCCGCGAAGTCATCCTCGTACTCGGTGTTGTTCGCGACAAATTCGGAAATGATCGGCCCTCCGGTATTGAGGACCGGCAAGGCCTGAGTGGTCGCTCTGAGATCATCGATCGTCACTCCCAAGGTCGCGGCCGTCGTCCGAGCGGTGAAGGCAAAGACATGCCCCACGCCCGGAGTCAGGCCTGGCGTCCGCAAATCCGCACACACCACTCGACTTTCGTAGTTCAAATCCAGGCCAGCCGAATCCCAGTGGATCGCGACCGCGTGGAGGGAGGAATCGAAGACAAACAACTTGGGAAAATCGGCAACCCGAACTCCGCCGATCCAGATGGAAATCGAGGGCGGATCGTTCCCGTTGTCCAACGGATCAAAGGCGATCGTCAACCCTCCCGGCAAGGGCGCAAAACCGCCTTCGCCCGTGCCGAGATCTTTCGGAATGTTCCCAAAATTCACCGACCAACCCTCGCCGGCCGCTCCCGAAGCTGGCGCTTCCATGCCCACGTTGAATTTGAGGTCGAAGCTCTTGATGACGTTGCCCGGATCCAAGTCCGGCAACTTAAAAGAACCGATGGCATTCGTCGTCGATTTCTCCGTTAAACGCAGAACGGCCCCAATCACCGCGGCCACCGGAACCCCGGACGCCGTTTTCTGGTCCGACCCGATCGCGGAGCCATCCCCCAAATCGACGATTCCATCCGCCACGTCGAACGGCTGAGTGGCATTGCCGGACGGATAACTTCCCGCCAAGAGAACCAGCGATGAAAGGATGCCGGCCATTGGCCAAAGGAGAAAGCGAGCCATGCGCATAGTGTGATCAGGTCTGGGTTATTCAGGATCGGCGGGAGGTTAACCACCGATCGAGGAAAGAGAAGGAAAATTGGAGGTCACGATAGGGAAAAGTGCGCATCTCACATTTTTCCGGAGCGCGGACATTCCTGTCCGCCCTTGGGTTGACCGATGCCAGAAAGCGGACAAGAATGTCCGCGCTCCAATCACCAAGGCGGGTGGCGCTGGAAAAATGTGAGATGCGCACCAGCCCTTCTCATTTTGGCACGGAGGGAGTCCCGGTTAGCCGCTCGTCACTTCACCTGCTCGACACCAGCTTGCCGGCGGAATCGACGGTGACCTCCTTGGCGGCGGCGGGCAACGGAGTGGTTGTGACCCTGCCCCCGGGCCAACGAATCCAGAGCGCCGTCGGCGACTCAGGAACGGCCAAAACCTGAGTGGCCGCATCCTGGGACCAATAGCCTGAACCAGCGTGAATCTCCCGGACCGGACCGGGCCGGTCGCCGAACTGAAGCCGCATCACGGCGTTGATTGCGTCCGGGTTGCCCGGCGAGCCGCGCAATTTCACCCGCAGTCCCGGCGCGGCGCGCCGATTCCGGTAAAGCTTGGTCGCCCCACCATTCTGCGAAACCGCCAAGTCCATCCGCCCATCGCCGTCAAAATCAGCCAGCGCCGCGCCCCGCTGTTCGCCATAAACCTGGATCCCCGATTCGCTCCCCGAAACAGGCGAGAGCCGACCGGTTCCATCGCCCCGCAGCCAGAGCCCGCGTCCGGCATCGAGTCGTGGCGTTTCTGGCGGCGTGGCGAAAAAATTCTGACTGAGAAAAACATCGTCGTGACCGTCACCGTCGAAATCGGCGACGTTGACGGAAAAGGCCGGAGCAAATCGAGCTTCGCCCGGTAATGGCACCGCCTCGAAACGATTCCCGCGATTCAAAAAAAGCATTGAAGACAGGGTCGTCACTTCGATCCGGCGCCCCAGAACGCGCCGGTCGCCCAGGACCTGATCCAGCGTCGCCTCCGCATAAGCCTTATGGGAACTGAACTGCTCCAGGAGAAAGGGCAGCGACTTGGCCAGCGCCATGATCGGCCGACGCGGCGCCAACGAACCGGTCGCCGGATCGTAGCCGGTTTCAATGAGATCGAGCACGCCCGGCTGGGCCAATTGCCCATAGCAAAGAACGAGAGGTTTCTGTGCGTCAGCCTGGTACGGACTGTTCAACCCCCAATTCGCGGCGATCACGTCCAGGCGACCGTCGCCATCGATATCGCCGGTGGTAATCCCTTTCCACCAACCGGTCCATCCGCTCAATCCAAACTCCGCCGTTGCGTCAAAAAGCGAACCGGCTTGATTGCGGAAGACGCGAATGGGCCCCCATTCACAGGCCAGAATCAACTCGGGAATGCCGTCGCCGGTCAGGTCGCTCCACACCGCGCCATTGATGATCCCCAAATTGTCCAGGAGCACGCTGTTCCGGACGTCGAGTTGCCATTGTCCACCAATCCAGCGGTAAAGCTTGCTCGCTCCGCCGAGTGGGTAGCGACCCGGAGAGACGCCGCCCGCGACGAACAAGGCCAATGGCCCGTCGCCGTTGAAATCTCCCAAGGCCAGGGCGCCACCGCTGGTCATTTCCCGGGCCAACGACTCGGTCCAATTCAGCCGGTCCTGCTTCAACCCGTAACGGACCGCGGCGCCTTGGCCCTGGGCTTCGTAGCCGGTGACCCCCGCCAGGAGAAAGCGCCCCCCGCTCCCATCGGCCCAGCCCACAATGCCTGCGAGGTCACTGGCAACCGGCGGCACCGAATCGGCAACGACCCTGGTGAATGCCCCACGCCCGTCCGACCGAAAAACCGCCGGAACGCCCCCGCTCCCGCTCCCGATGATCAGATCGTCATGGCCGTCGCCATCGAGATCGAACCAAGCCACCCCTGGTCCCGGCTGGCTTAACCGGAACGGCAACAGCGGCTGGCGGGCAAAATCATCGAATTCCGGATCGGAGTGGGTATGCGAAATCGCCGCGCTGACATCTTGAAAGAAGGGTTGAGCGTTGAGCGTTGACCGTTGACCATTGACCGTTGCGCCTTGGCCCGACGCCGCATCGGCCGGAGCCGCGCTTGCCGGCAACGCCCCAGCCTCATCGATTTCATAAATCCGATTCGCCCGCACGTCGGCCAATCGGCTTTGTCCGCCGTTGCGCCAGCGCACTTCAATCATCATGTTGCTCCGCACCAAGCCGGAGGCGAAGACCATCATCGGTTCCGAGCCGGAGAGGTAGCGCCCGCCCGCGACCATCTCTTTCGATTGGCTGGGAATGGCGCCATTGCGCAGAGTGATCTTTGCGCCGATGCCCTGGGTATTGGGCGAAGTCCCTTTCAGCCGGACCGCGACTCTCCCGGCGGGAGTTTCATTCCGGCAGACACTGGCGAGACCATTGAGGTTGTTCACGACGAGATCGAGGTCACCATCGAGATCGAAATCCGCGAGGGCCGAACCTTGATGAACGCCCGGCCGGCTCAGCCCCCAACGATCCGTGGTCTCCTCAAACATCCAATTCCCCAGATTGCGAAAGGAAACGATCGGCATGTCGAGCGGCGGGTAGAGACGGTAATGATCGAAAAGCTCCCGAGCGAAGGCTTTCTGCCGCTCCGCCTCGTCTTTGAAACCGGTCCACGGATGCTGGCGAGCCTGAATCTCCCGGGCGGCATCGAGATCCTGCACGTCGTGAAAATGGCCCGCCGAAATCAGAAGATCCTCCAAGCCGTCCAAGTCCACATCGAGAAAGATCGGACACCAGGACCAATCCGAGGCGCTGACCCGTCCGTAGTTGGCCAGTTCCGCAAAAGTGCCGTCGCCGCGATTGCGAAAAAGCGTGTTGCGCAAAATCTGCGGGCGGTTGTCCACGGCCCCGACCTGGTAGGGCTCCGGCCGCTCGGCCAGCATCTGGCGCTTCCGCAGCCGCAAATCACGGCTGAGCATTTCCGCGACGAAGAAATCGACCTGCCCATCGCGGTCCACGTCCGCGAAATCAATGGCCATGGAACTGGAACTGATCTGGCGCAGGGCCAGCTTGGGCGCGGCCCGAAAATGGCCGTGTCCGTCATTGATCCAGAATCGGTCGGGCGTCCAGTAATCATTGCAGACATACAAATCGGGGGCGAAATCGCCGTTCATATCTTGGAAGGCCGCGCTCAAACCCCAATCCAAGGGCGGTTCCGTCAATCGCTGCCCGGATTCATCGAGAAACGTTCCATCGTTCCAAACGACCGGGCGGAAGCGGCCCTTTCCATCGTTGAGGAACAACTGATCGGGCTGGCCATATTCGGAGAGCTGTCCTTCGCGAAAGACGAAGCGGTCCTTGTACTGGGGAGGAATGACGGGCCGGCCCTTCACGGCCGGGAGATTGACGCGCCCCTGATCGCGGATGTCATTGGGACGGTAATTGGCCACGTAAAGATCGAGCGTGCCATTGCCATCGATATCGGCCAGCGCCATCGTCGTGCTCCCGTAGGAACTGCGCGTTCCCGCCTCCGCCGTCCGGTCGGAAAACGTTCCGCGCCCATCATTGATGAAACAAAGAACGCCTTCCTTCAGGGTCGAGACGAGCAAATCGAGGTGGCCGTCGCCATTGACATCGGCGAAGACGGCGCCCCGACAAGGCTTCGGTTCAAACGCGAGCCCGGCCTCGGCCGTGACGTCCTGGAATTTCCAGTGGCCGAGATTTCGATAGAGCAGGCTGCGCGATTCCAACCCGCAGAAGAACACGTCGGGAAGCCCGTCATGATCGAAATCGCCCGTGGCCACGCCGGAACCGTTCGCCATCACCCGGTTGGTCGCGATGGGCCATTCGGTCAGAAGATTGGTGAAAAGGATGGCCGTTTGTCCGGACCCGAGCTCGGTGAAACCGGCCCGTCCTTGGGCCGGCACCGCCAAATCCGCCCAACGATATCCCGACTCTTGATGCCATGATCGCGGCTCTCCTGAAGCCGCGCGGGCCGAGAGGAAAGCCAAGCCCAATCCCAGAATTAAGATCACCGCTCGCATGCCCCGATCTTATCCGGGTTTCTTCGGGAGAAAAGACCCATTCCGGACCCGCCCGGCGACGATGCCCACTCCATTCGGTTCATGGTCCCAAAGCATGCGGAAAGCGAAAGGCGGCTCTCCCTGAACCGTCGAAAAGGTTGGGACACGCGGCTCGCGTGTCCCTGTTGGCGCCACTGCACGCGGCGCGGACGAGCCAGCGGCTCGTCCCTCCTGGGTTCATGGCCACGATTCACGTCCAATTTTTGGAGGTGTCCGCTCTCCATGAACCGTTCGACAACCGGGAGGCTCGATATTCGAGAGGAAGGCCGGTGGACTCCGCCAGCTGTTTCAGCGCGCCAGCCCTCCGCCGCGTTCCCCCGACCTGGCGTAACCGCGGGAGAGCCGACCCATTCCGGACCCGCCCGGCGACGATGCCCACTCCATTCGGTTCATGGTCCC
>CAYHFE010000547.1:0-5438 GCA_964355375.1 uncultured Verrucomicrobiota bacterium | reverse complement strand
ATTCGCTGTAATTGTTGACCACCGGAATGTTCCGCAGCTCGCTCCCGAGCACGATCGGCAGCACTTCCTGGAGATTCTGGCTCGGGGTCAGACAAGCCGGAGTTGGGCGCATGACATCGTAGGCGATAACTCCGTGCAATTCCTGACCCGCGCTCAAGTATTCCTTGAGGTCGTGCAGAGCGACCACGCCGAGCAGCCGCCGATCCTGGTCCACCACGGGCAGGAAATTGTTCGAGCTGGTGAGAAACCGGTCCGCCATTTCCCTAAACCGGGCGGTTTCCCGCAGCGGTGGGACTGGTTTACGCATCAGTTCACCGACCGTCCGCTGCGTGGCGGCGCCAATCTCCCCACTTTCCGGTTCCATTTCCAAACCGCGCCGTCGCAATGGCTCCGTATAAATCGACTCGCGGTGGAGACGACGGGCGACCAGCGTCGAGACCGCACAGGCCAGCATGAGAGGGGGCATCAACTCATACTTGAGCGAGATCTCGAATATCATGATCATGGCAAGAAGCGGTGAATGGCACGTGGCGGCCAAGACGCTGCCCATGCCGACCAGAGCAAACGCGCTGACATGGACACTGGCGGCGCAATCCGCCCAATGAAGCAACGTGCCGAAGAGGGATCCCAATCCCGCCCCGAGAAAGAGCGTGGGGGTGAAGACGCCGCCGACGGTCCCGGCCCCGACCGCCACGACCGTGGCCAAGAGTTTCGCGAGAAAGACTCCGATCAGGAACCAGACGGGCGACTGCTCGCGGATGAACTCCTCGTGCAGGAGTCGATTGGTGACGCTGTATCCGTTGCCCCACACTTCCGGAAACGCCACCGCGATCAATCCCACCACAAGGCCGCCCAAGGCCACGCGTCCATAAACAGGCCAGGGTAATCTTCCGAATAGATCTTCGCCAAACCGAAGCATTTTCAGAAACGCCGCCCCGAGCGCGCCGGTCAAGATTCCGAGGATCAGGAACCAGGGGAGATGAAACAGGCGGGGCGATTCAAATTCCGGCACGACATACCATGGACCGAGGCCGAAGAAACTGCGCGACACCATCGCGGCGACGACCGACGCGCACACCAATGGAGCGAAGTGATTCATGGAGAAATTGCGCAGGACGATTTGCGCGGCGAAGACGGCCCCTGCGATCGGTGCGTTGTAGGCCGCGGACAGACCGGCGGCGGCGCCACAGGCCACGAGCAACCGTAACCGATACGGTTGCCAGTCGGCCAACTGTCCACACTTGGAGGAAAGCATCGCCGTCAGATGAACGATCGATCCTTCGCGGCCGATCGAGGCGCCGGTGCTGATGCTCAGGACCGATGAGAGGGCCTTGATGAGCGCACTCCTCATCCGCAGGCGTCCATCACCCGCCACGACCACTTCCAGGATGTTGTTCGGGCCTTGCTGTCCGACCAACCGGAGACCCCAATGCAGCACCAATCCGGCGGCCAAAGCACCCATCGCCGGCATGAGCAGGCGCTGCCAGGGGGCCAAACTGGCGGCCACATCGACCAAATCCCCGGCATTTCTCAGACTGATGCTCTGGACCCGTTCGACGCAGAGGTAAAAGACAAGATTGGCCAGCCCGCCGATGACGCCGACCAGTCCCGCGAGGATCAGGTGGAAGGTCTCCTCGTTGAATCGCCACCGATCCCTGAGACGCAGCAGCCGCTCCCAATGCTGTTGAGCGAAAGCCGCCGCCATCGCAGCCAAACGCCGCACGGTGCCAGGCCAGATTTGCACAGCCAGATAATATGAATTTTTGGCTATTCTGACGAGTCTGGAATTCTGGAACTCGAACTAGGCGCTATCGACCGAGCGGACGCTTCCTACAATCATCGGCTGAGGATCTGTCGTGGAGAGCAGGTGTGCCCAGATAAGCCGATTGAGTCAGCGGAAATTGAGCATGAAAAAGTGGATTGTCATTTTGGTGGTGGTAGCAGCCGGCGGATTCGGAGCCTACCATCAATGGCCTGGCCGGCCCTCTGAGCCGGAGATGGCTGGGAATTTAGCCTCGCGTCCCACCACGGCGATCGTCGAAACCCGGAACATCCGATTTGCCGTCAGTGCTGCCGGCGACATCGGCCCGGCTGAACAGGTTTCAGTCAGGCCAGAAGTCAACGGCAAGATTTGGACTCTCCCGGTCGATCTCGGCGATCGGGTCCGGAAAGGCGACATTCTCCTCACCTTGGACGACACCGATCTCCAGACCGAGCGTTCCTCGCGAATGACCGAGATCGAAGGAGCCAAACTTCAGGTTGAGAAAGGCGAACGGAACTTCGTTCGAAGCAAGGAGCTCTATGAAGCGGAATTGATATCCAAGGAGCTCTACGAAGACACCAAGACGGAGTACGAGTTGTCCAAGAATTCTCATGATCGGGCTCAGAAGAACCTCCGCCTCATCGAAGACCGCCTCTCGAAAACCAAGATCATGGCGCCGTTCGACTGCACCGTATTGACGCGGCCGGTGTCGATCGGGCAGGCCGTATCTGGGTCCGGCGGATTCAACAGCGGAACGGAAGTTCTCTCCATCGCCGACCTGAGCAAGATGATCATCAACGCCCACATCAACCAGGCCGACGTCACCCGGCTCAGCCCGAGCCAGGAAGTCGATATCCAGGTTGAATCTGTCCCCGGGTTATCGATGAAAGGCACGGTCGAACGAGTGGCGCCACAGGCCACGATCAAGAACGGCGTCAAGGGTTACGCGGCCCGCATCCTCCTCACCGACGTGGACCCGAGGGTTCGTCCCGGGATGACGGCGAACCTGACGATTCCCGTGGCGTCCAGCGATAACGCCATTGCCGTCCCATTAGCCGCGGTCTTCACCGAACAAGGCGAGCGCTTTGTCTATGTGAAGAAGGGCGACTCTTTCGAGAAACGCTCCGTCCAAATTGGAATTGCCGACTACGACTTTGCCGAGGTGCAAAGCGGACTGACCCCCGGTGAGACTGTTTCCCTGGAAGACAAAGGCCAGCGATCGAATCATGGCGGACCGAGTCCACGACCGATCGGAATCGCCGGCACTCGCCCGGTCAGCGGTTCGAGCGGAGGCACGGGAGGCATCGTCCAGAGCGGAAGCAGTGCGGCGGCGGGAGCGGGAGCCAAGCCCGCGGTGGCCGGCGCAAGCGGGAGCAGTGGCGGCGGACCGAGGACGAGCGGAACGGGCGGGGCCAGCGGCACGAGTTCCACCGGAAGCAGCGCGGCGCGTTAGCGCGAATCTTGTTGGTCTATGGCTCTGGTCGAACTCCGCAACGTCAGCAAAATCTATCAGTTGGGCGGGGAGGAAATCCGTGCGCTCGACGACGTCACCCTCGACATCGAGACGGGTGAGTTCATCTCCATCATCGGGCCGTCCGGCAGCGGCAAGTCCACCCTCATGCATATTCTGGGCTGCCTGGATTCTCCCACCAAAGGAACGATCCAACTGGACGGCACCATGATCCATAATGCGTCGAGGCGCGAGCTTGCGGCCATTCGCAATCGAAAGATCGGTTTCGTTTTCCAATTCTTCAATCTCCTGCCCAAGCTGAACGTGACGCAGAACGTGGAATTGCCCATGGTTTACAGCGGCATCTCCACCCGCGAACGCAAGAAACGCGCCTTGGATGCTCTGACCTTGGTCGGTCTCGAGAACCGCAGCAACCACCGGCCCATGCAGCTTTCGGGCGGCCAGCAGCAGCGGGTGGCCATCGCGCGCGCCCTGGTCAACAGCCCCAAAATCGTCTTCGCCGATGAGCCGACGGGCAATCTGGATTCGCACACGGGCGAGGCCATTCTGGAGCTGTTTCGCAAGTTGAGCCAGGAAGGGCGCACCATTGCGCTGGTCACGCATGATCCAGAAATTGCCGCCGTCACACCCCGGCGCATTGAGATCCGGGATGGCAAGGTCGCCAAACACTTGGATCTCACGCTCGCCGGATTGAATAAAGCGCCCATCGACGTGGTGGAGGCGCGGACATGAATCCGTGGAATGCGGTCGAGATCGGGCTGAAAGAGATCTGGGCTCACAAGTTTCGCTCACTGCTGACCATGTTGGGGATTATTCTCGGTGTTTCCAGTCTGGTCGCCATGTCCGCGCTCGTCAAAGGCATGGAGAACGGAATGAAAGAGGCGTTGGTGGCGATCGGCGGCCTCGAAAAAGTCCGGGTCGAACAGCAGGATGTTCCGGCTTACCAGAAGCATCTCGAAGACGAAGCCGTCGGCTGCACCATCCATGACGTCTATGCCCTGCAACGGAGTGCGCCCCTGATCAAGTTGATTGCGCCCGAGATGAGAATCTCGTCGGGTTACAGTTGGGGCGGAGGGGTCATGATCACGCACGGCATTCGGACCGTTCGCGAACGAGTCCAATTGGTCGGAACCTGGCCGAGCGCCGTCGAGATGAATCAACACGTGGTGGAACACGGCCGGATGTTCAATGAGATCGACGATGAGAACGCCTGGAATGTCTGTGTCATCGGCACCTACATCCGAGACCAACTTTTCGGATCACCGGAGGAGATCGGACGCGAGATCATTCCGATTGGGGAGCGCATCAACATCAATCAGCAGCCCTTCCGAATTATCGGGATGTTTCAGCGGTACGAGAGCGAACAGGATCGAAAGCTGCGGGAGTTGGAGAAAGGTCAGCCGAAACCGGCCTTCACGGGTCCAGAACGTCGCCGGGGCTGGGGCAGCGGACGAGGCGGCCCAGGCAACTTTGTCTTCGGTTGGAAGAACTCCACGATCTACATTCCGCTGAACACGATGTGGATCAAATTTCGATCCGCCGGTTCCGGAGTCAACAGTTTTCCCGACCCGAGATTATCCGTCCTGAATATCCGCGTCGCCGACATCGAACTGTTGGAACCGGCCCTGCAACAAGCCAAGAATGTCATGATGCACGGTCACAAGGGCATCGAGGATTTCTCGTTTCAAACTCAGGAGAATTGGTCGGAGAACATCACGACGGCCATCCGCAATGCCCGCATGAGCGGTGGATTCATTTCGGCGATCAGCCTGCTCGTGGGCGGCATCGGCATCATGAACATCATGCTGGCCAGCATCACGGAACGGGTCCGCGAGATCGGCATCCGCAAGGCCGTCGGGGCCACGGATGTCGCCGTCTTCATTCAAATCCTCGTCGAGAGCGTGGTCATCGCAATCCTGGGTGGAGTGGCGGGACTGGTCGCGTCCTATGGCCTCGTCCACCTCTTGACCGTCATTTCCCCAACTGAAAACACCCCCGTCATCACGCTGAACGCCATGCTCGTTGCCTTCGTCTTCAGCGCCTGCGTCGGGGTGTTGGCTGGGATCGTCCCCGCCCTGAAAGCCGCCAGGCTCGATCCCATCCAAGCGCTCCGATACGAGTGAACCGAGGCGGTGGACCGGAACCTCCGGCGCGACAGCAGTTCTCATTTTGACTCAGGACACTGTCCGCTCCACGCATGTAGTC
>CAYHFE010000546.1:0-5449 GCA_964355375.1 uncultured Verrucomicrobiota bacterium | reverse complement strand
AATCGTCCGATTGGATGATGGCATTTCTCAGATTGAAAACTCGGATGACCCGGGCGAGCGGGCCTGGGCGGATCACTCTGCCAGAATTCTCGCATGGATTGAGAAAAACGAACCTTCGTTGCTGTGCAAATGAGACTTTCGACCGCCACCGCTTACCGGCCAAGTGGCGATCGTCTGGCGGGTGACACTTCGGCGTCATCCGCTCCTTGAACTTTCGGCGGGAAAAAGCCGGACCGGTTTCCGGCTCGCATCTGTCATACCCCGCCACCTCTCCAAGTGGATCAAAAAAACGCCTGGAGAGGCTTTCTTCGTGAGAGTCGCCCCTATCGGAACCTGACCGGCGGGGCTTTCCGCCTTCGACCGATCGAACCAGACCGCCACAAACCTGTTTCCGTGTGCGACCGTCGCCAGCCAGCGAACCGGCGCTTTTCCCGAGTGTCAGGACAACGGACCTTCGATCAAAACGCCAGGACTCGACGATCAGCGCAAAGCTTTGTCGGTAGTTTCGTAGTTTTGGTCGAAACCGATCGGTTTAACTATGTTCTTGCGAATTCGGCTATAAAAGCCGTTAACCTACATCGACGCGCACTATGGGACATCGCCAGGCAAGTCCGAAGCAGAAGCTGATGCTGCAGTTCATTGGAGTACCGTTCACCGAGCCTCTTTCGTTTCAGGACGCATCCCACCTCATCGATCACGCGATTGAATCGGGGCTATACCGCGACCGCCTTGACGAGTGGAACGGCCAAAAACTTAAACTCCATCCGGAGCTTTACGCCAAGGAGATCGCCGAGCGAAAAGCTAATCGCGTTGGCTTTTTACACGAGAGACTCAATGACGAAGAGCATGGCCAATACACGAAGAGAGTCACGAAGGCTCAAGTAGAGGACGTCGTGATATTCTTAGACCAGCGTTATCCGAATTGGGACGGGGAGGATCACGCCGCACAAGTCTGGGAATACGCGCTGCCCGCTGTCCATCACCTTTTTCCAGACCGAGTCCGGGACGGATTCGTTTTCAGATTCGGGAACGAAGCGATCAAGGGCGCTCCGCCGCCGTTGCGTTCGTCGGGTTGCTTGAGCGTGATTGTGGCTCTAGCTGTTATTTCGTATCTTCTGTTCGTGATGTTGACTTGATGCCAGTTAACGCAAAAAGGACTGCAAACATTACGGAGTGAAGAGGACCGTTGAGCCGCTTTGCCGCCGTCTTTCAACGATAAACCAATGGAGGGTCGGAATTAGGACGCCGAGAATCAAGTTTTAGAGCGGGAGCCGCCCGGTCCAGTTGGGGATTGTCTGCCAAGATTCTGTATGGCACGGTGCGTTTGATGAGCGCACAAATCTTCAGGCAGGCAAGCACCTATCCGCGGGGCGACGTCGGCGCGGAGGTTCGAGCGACCGCGGCGGCTTAGATCTGGCGCCACCTGGAACGGGATGACGTTGCATCGCCCGGTGAGGGCGATAGACTGCGCGTCGTGACCTTCCGAACACTGGAGACAATCCGAATGAAAACACCTTCAAGCAAAACTTTTTGGGCGGTCATAAACGCGGCCTGGATATTGGCAGGCACGACTTCGGCGGCAACCCGCTTGGAGATTCAAATGGTGCCTATGCTCAAGCTGACCGGTGAAGTCGGCTCCACGAATCGAATTCAGTATGTGACGGATTTGAGCCAGACCAATAACTGGCTCACCCTCACGAACATCGTGCTCTCAACGAGCCCAAGTTACTTCGTGGATACGAGTTCTGCCGGGACGGTAACACGGTATTTCCGAGCTGTGCAATTGACGAGTTCACTCGACACAAATACTCCTGCGAATCCGAATCAGCAGAGTTTGGTTTGGATCAATCCGGGGACATTCTTGATGGGGAGCCCATCGAGCGAGGTGGATCGTGAGAGTGATGAAGGACCGCAGACGGTGGTGACATTGACGAGAGGGTATTGGATGGGGAAGTATGAGGTGACGCAAGCGGAATATCAGTCGGTGGTGGGCTCGAACCCCAGTTACTTTACAGGAAACCTGAATCGACCGGTGGAGCAGGTGAGTTGGAATGATGCGATCAGTTACTGCACGAAGTTGACCGAGCGGGAGCGCGTGGCGGGACGCTTGCCCGCAGGTTATGTGTATCGTCTGCCGACGGAAGCAGAGTGGGAATATGCGGCACGGGCCGGAACTACGACGCGGCTCAGTTATGGAGACGACCCTGGATACACCAAGTTGGGAGATTACGCATGGTATTCCGCCAACACCGCGAACACGACGCATCCGGTGGGGCAGAAGCTGGCGAATGCCTGGGGGTTGTATGATATGGCCGGCAATGTTTGGGAGTGGTGTCTGGACTGGACTGGCACTTATCCTGGAGGGAGCGTGACGGACCCCCGAGGTCCCGCTTCGGGCTCGGGCCGCGTGGTTCGCGGGGGCGGTTGGTGGATCCTCGGTGCGTGGGACTGCCGGTCGGCGCGCCGCGGCAACGACTTTCCGGACGACCGGATCAACTCCGTCCTCGGTTTCCGGGTGGTCCTGGCCCCAGGTCAGCCGTGAGAGGGATGAGAGGAGCAGCCCGGAGCAGGCGTGGCGGAGCGAGGGAAGATGGCGCGGTCCGCCTCGAGTACCGACCAAGCCGCGTTACAGGGCCGGATCACCGAGACGATCCTCGGCATGGACGGGCCGACGGACGCCTCGAGTACCACCAGGCACCCCGCGACTTGAACGGGCCACACTGCAACCGGGCCCGGGACCGACACCGCCTTGACGTTCGCCGGGCTGGTCCCTGACCTGGGCGGGCCGAGCTGGTCCTGCTTTTGGGCCGGACACCAAGCCGGACGGTCCGCATCGATACTGGCCGAGCTGGTCCTCGCCCGCACCTTCACCGGTCCGCATGGCCATCGGTCACCGGGCCGCGGCTTGGTCCTTGCGACGCGGATCACGTGACGTCACCGGGACCGCGGGCCGAGCTGGTCCTGGGCGGTGGAGCTGCGGGCGGGGAGCTAGGCGGCGACGGGCATACTGCCGGAAGGCAGGTATGGGGGCTTCTATACTCCTTTTCTATACTCTTGACCGTTTTTTGAGATAAATTGAGAAAACGAGAGAAAAGAGCAAAGCAGACTTTACTCAATGTTTATGCGGGTGGGACGCGTGTTGATAAAGTGAGCGAAAATGAGAAAAACAGCGTTTTAAGCTTAGAAGGCAGTTGCTCTATCCGACTGAGCTACGAGCGCAACCGTTTAACACCAATGGCTTAAGCATTGAATGGGAACCTTGAGATCACTTCTTGAAGCGGGTTTTTGATACTGGACACTGGCCAAACAACCCAACGGCGCCAAAGGAGAAGCTTTGGTGCCTAATTCAGTATTCAAACCTGATCCGTCACGTTCCATCGGGTAAATTCTACGCTCGCGTCCGGGTCAAGGGCAAGCTCATCGTCAAGTCGCTTCGAACGACTGTCATCCGGCAGCGGCTTTTCCAGGCCCTGCGCAAATCTCGTGCGATTCCTGGCTTTTGGCGGCTTTCGAATCAGCGAGGCTGGGAATGTAACATGGGCCGACATTGATTTCGCGCGCGGCAAGATCGCGGTCTGGGGCGACCCCGAGACGCGGACCAAAAACGGCGAGTTCCGAGAAGTGCCGATGATTCCGGAGATGCGAGCTCTGCTTGAGAGACTCAGGGCGGAATGCCTGAATTCCGACTCGGAAACTCCGGTTATGGAAGTGTTCGAATGCCAAAAGGCGATGGACCGGGCGGCCAGCGTCGTCGGCATGAAGCGAATCACGCACCATGATTTGCGACATCTGTTTGCGACGCGCTGCATTGAATCGGGCGTCGATATTCCGACAGTGTCGCGTTGGTTCGGTCACAAGGACGGGGGCGCTCTCGCCATGAAGACTTACGGTCATCTGCGAGATGACCATTCGGTTGCGATGGCGCAGAAAGTGGTCTTCACCAGAAACGGCGCGTAACTGTCAGACTCAGAAAAGCCTCCCAGCCAGATTTTTGGCCCTGGAACAGGAATGAGAAGATGCTTCGGACGCGGCTGCCTTCGCAATCGCTGAAATTCCAGATTCAGCGTAAGGCCAGTGAACAGCGGTCAGGGGCCTCTCCACCGCTCCGGGCACCCGTGGTCGCCTCATGTTTTCAACGGAATCCAGTGCGGAGCGTCACGTTGTCCGGCCCCGGAAAACTCTCATTTGTGCCCTCAAATTGTTCCCGGAAATCGCGACATTAGTGGGCTGGGAATTCCACCACTGCGGACAATTCGAGAGTCGTCCAGCAGTTTTTTTGGCGGCGAACTTGCACTGGAATTGTCCCGCGTTGTCCTGAGTAATTGGTTATCAAACTCCAACTTTTTTGAGTTCTTCGATTCGCAGATTGTCCAGGCATGACAACACAAGTTCATGCCAATCTGACAATCCCGAAGCTTGCTTTATCAAGGAACGAAGCCGCCGAAGCTCTCGGCGTCAGCGCGGTCACGATTGATCGGCTGACCAAGCGTGGCAAGCTCAACCCCTCGCGTGCGACGCGCCGGCCTCTCTACTCGGTTAAGGAAATTGAACGGTTTTTGAAGGACACGACCGTCTCGGCGATGGCGTAAGCAGTTCCGGCGGCTATCTTTCCCCCAGCGTCATGAAAACCGAGATTCCCCCGAAATGCGGCCGTTCCGGACCTCCGCTCCGGGCGTTTCCGGGCGTGAAAAAATATTTGACCCTTGGACAGCCGTTGGCCCACCCCCTGTGCTTAAATGGGGCGTCAAGATTGAGTGTCTGGAGGAACCCGTGGGAGGGGAAACGGACCAAACAACACGCAAATCAATGTAAAGGTTCAGGTCGAACGCGCTGACGAATATGTCGGCAAGAGGGGCCTGGTCAAAAACCAGGTCATCACGTGCCAGGACATGGATCCGTCGGGCGTCCGCCTGCTCAACACGTTCGATTACACGTTAACGCCGGAGGAGAAGGACAAGTACGCAGGCAAACTCATGGACAAAGACGTGACGTTACAACCCTGGAGCAGCGGAGATGATCCACCAGGGAATGGTTATCAACCTCCAACTTTTTTCGATTTTGAAGACGGCCGATGATGAACCCAATCTGACCGGCGAATTGCCTGCGGATCGCGTGGCTGCCGATCAGAATCAAAAGAAAGGTTCATCATGCGTAACAAAATCCTCGCCGCCCTCATTGCGACCGCGGCTCTGATCGGCACGGCTCACGCCGCCGCCCCGGACCCCGGCACCATCGTCAGCACTGCGACGACCGCCTTTGAAGCCGTCGCCACGCTCTCCGTGGCCATGCTCGGCTTCTTCGTGGTCTTCCGCATCGTCAAAGCGATCCGGAAGTAACCTACAGCGGACCTGCGACCAAGCGGGCAGGAGCTTCGGCTCTTGCCCGCCTTTCGCGCAAAAAACCTATGGAACAACTCCTGGCTTTCCTATGCGGCTTCCTTCTCGGCTGG
>CAYHFE010000545.1:0-5456 GCA_964355375.1 uncultured Verrucomicrobiota bacterium | reverse complement strand
GGGAGTGCTACCAACTCTACGGCCTCACGGAAGCCAAGCTCGTCCTGCCGCCCGACCAAGTGCCGCGCCTCCAGCTCGGCGAACGCGCCTTTGAAATCGTGATGGCCCGCAAGCTGGCCGCCGGCGAGTTGCAGACCACGTGGTTCGAGCGCCACGGGTCCACGCCCATCACCGAGTTGCCCGCGCACTGGCCCCAGCCCTATCGCGAACTCGTCCAGCGCCGCATTTCCTTGATGGAGTCCGACCGCAACATCGCCCTCATCGAGCAGCCCGAATACAAGCGCCGCTGGAACGTCGAGCCGTGGGACGAGCAACTCGAACGCGCGCTGCGCGAATGGTTGTTGAACCGGTTGGAGGGCTATTTCTTCGGCGGCGAACGGATGCTCGTAGCGGCGTCTCGGAAGAGCGCCGCAGATCTCTCGACCGGGGGAGATGCGACCGGCGGTTTGCCAACCGCCGCTACGACGGATGGAATGGCGCGTCGCCGCCAATCGTTCGTGGCCGGACATCAGCCCGCACTGGTTTCCACCAACCAGCTCGCCGCCGTGGTCGAGACCGACGCCGACTTTTTGCGCGTAGCGGAGATTTACAGCGGCGGCCACGGATTTTCCGTCAGCAAACTCGTGCGCGAACTGGTGGAGGCTGAGTCCGTGCCGTTCCTCCCGATCCAGCGTTACAAGGAATCCGGCCTGCGCAAACGCCAGGACTGGGAACACGTCTGGGATTTGCAGCGGGCTGAGGATGAAGTGAACAGTAAGTCAGTTCTCAGTAATCAGTCGGGAAAAGCGGCTGGGGCTGTCCCTCGCACTGGTTCACTGAATACTGATTCACCGATTACTTCCCCAATTCCCGTTCCACCGAAATATGCCTCCGGCGATTTCAAAAAGTCCCACTGGTGGAAACTGCGCGGCAAACTGGACGTGCCCAAGGAGCGATGGATCACTTATCCCGGCGCCGAGCGCGATGGCGATCCGAGTCCCGTCATCGCCTGGGCCGGCTGGGATCATCTACAACAGGCGAAAGCGTTGGCCGGTTACTACGTGGACGCGAGCACGAACCTCGGCTGGACACCCGAGAAGTTGCAGCCCTTACTGGCCGGTCTGGCCGATTTGCTCCCGTGGCTCAAACAATGGCACAACGCCTTCGACCCCGAAGTCACCTCCGGCCTCGGCGATTACTTCGCCGGATTCCTGGATGAAGAGGCGCGCAAGCAAGGCACGACGGTGGAGGCGCTCCAAGAGAGGAGGTTTAGAGGTTGATGCCAGGTGAAGTTCTAATTGAGACCATTGACCTTGCTGCGCGCGGCGTAGTTTTGCCATCTGATCGTGTCGGAATCGTAATTGCCCAACCGCATGTGCCCGATGATTCCCTTTCTCCCTCTGAACCCTATCAATGTATCGCGCAGGTTAAGAAAGATCGATTGGCGGCGCTTAAAGAGATCCGGTAACTCATTTTGACGACCTGAACACCTACGCTTTCCTCGACCTGATCGTCGGCTTGCTAGAATCCGAATTCGGAAAACGGCAATTCATCATCTCAACTTGCGACGAGAAACTACTTCAGCTCGCGCGACAGAAGTTTCGACATCTGGGTGCGGGCGCGAAGTTCTACCGCTTTGGGGCCATTGGCCGCGAAGGGCCTACTGTCGAGACATCGTTCTGAGCGAAAAGGCGGGCAAGAGGCTGCCGTTAAAGGAATGTCTTTCGCAAATGCCGGACCTGGGGCCGGATGAACTGTTCGAACGGAACCGTGACCTGGGCCGCGAGGTGGATCTGTGAGGGGCTACCTGCTGGACACCAACGTGGCGAGCGAGAGGCGCAAAGGCCGGCGAATCGACGCCAATGTTCTGGCCTGGTTTGAATCGGTGGATGACGACGACGTGTTCCTGAGTGTCTTGGTTATCGGCGAAATCCGCAAGAGCATCGAACAGGCGCGGTCCAAAGACCCGGTCAAAGCTCGTGCGCTGCAGGGATGGCTCAGCGGATTGGAACAGCGGTATGGCGATCGGGTGCTCCCGATCACCCCGACGGTGGCGGATCAATGGGGGCGTCTGGGCGCTATTCGTCCTCTTTCGACCGTGGACGGATTGCTGGCGGCAACGGCCATGGTACATGACCTGACGCTGGTGACCCGGAATGTGAGCGACGTCGCACACACCGGAGTCAATCTGCTTAATCCCTTCACCGTTTCCTGAGCACCGCACCATGCCTGACATTTTCATCAAAGATTTGATTGATTTGCCGGAGCAGGTGAATCGAGGCGATTTCGTCCTGCGCTTGACGGAGGGTGTGGCGCACCCGGACGCGACCGTGGAAAGCTACGTCGTCACGCCGCAACTGGATGAACCCGATCGCCGGCGCATGGCGTCCATTGCCGTTCGCGCCGCGCTCGAAACCGAGAAAGGAGGCACTGAGCCCCGGTTTGACGAGTACCGCAGCGGAGCGCTATTCATTTTGACTGCCTCACAGTGTCAGCTTGGCAAGTGAGACGAATGTGCTCATCATACCGTTGCTGAGACCTCGGGGCACGGTTCCTGGGGTCTGTCGGCTCACTGATGGCGGAAAAGCACTGGAAATACATCTCTGCGTCGCGCTTTCCATGGGAACAGGAAGCGTTGGATTTCATCCACGCGGGCTTTCCGGCACAGGACAACTACGTCGCTTGGTCGAACTTTGAGTTTGTTGCCGATGATGGCTCAATCAACGAGATTGACGCCCTTATTGCCTGCCCGCAGGGGGTGTTTTTGATCGAGATCAAGAGCAGGCCTGGCACGGTTTCCGGTGATTCCAACCATTGGATTTGGGAAACCGAAGGCAACCCCCGCAGCGATGAAAGCCCGCTGATCCTCGCCAACCGAAAGTGTAAGCGACTCAAAAGTTTGCTGACCCGACAGCGCACGTTCCGAGGCACCGAATGCCCGTTTGTCGAGCCGCTGGTTTTTCTCTCGCACAGCGAGGTCCGACTTCACCTTCAAGGAGCGGCCGCGAATAGGGTGTGTCTTCGCGACCAACCGGCGGCACCGGGAAAGCCCGAGCGCCCGGGAATCCTCGCGGCAATCCGCCGGCGCGAATGTCCGGGCCTCCCGCAGCGCGACCTCCCCGTGGTCAACCGCCCGGCCATCCGAGCTTTCGCCCAAGCCATGGAACTTGCCGGCATTCATCCGCGGCAAAATCAGCGACGCGTGGGCGATTTCATTCTTGATGGCTTGATCTTTGAAAGTCCAACCGGAGCCTACCAAGATTGGCAGGCCCATCACGTCACGCATAATTCAACCCGGCGCTTGGCCCGCATTTATCAGGTCGCCCGTCAGGCGGGTGAAGAAGAACGCGCCGTCTTGCAGAACGCGGCTCGCCGTGAGTTTCAGGTGTTGGAGATGCTGGATCATCCAGGCATCCTTCGAGCCGATCCCCCGACGGATTGTGAGTTCGGCCCCGTAATTTTTCTCCGAGCCGAACCCGATGCCCAGCGCCTCGACCAGTTCATGCAGTTGTCCGGGCAGCAATTGCCGGTGGATTTTCGCCTCGCGATCCTGCGACAGATTGCCGACACGATTCGTTACGCCCACAGCAAGCACGTTGTTCATCGCAGCCTTTCTCCACAATGTATCTACATTCGCAAGCAAGGCGACGGCACGCTCTCTGTTCAGATCTGCAACTGGCAGACGAGTGCGCGATTGACCGGTGGCACCACCACGCAGGGCACACGTGTCTCGGCCAGTTTGCACGCCGAGCAACTCGTCGAGGACGTTTCGCTCGCGTATCTGGCTCCGGAGGCACTGACCGGAGGCGCCGACGGAGGATGCACTCACGACATCTTTTCTCTCGGCGCTCTCGCCTACCTGCTGTTCACGGGTAAGCCACCGGCGGCATCGCAAGCCGAACTCCAGGAAAAACTCCGGATGGCCAGCGGTTTGGACATCAAGGAATCGCTCGACGGCGCGGTGGAAGCACTGGTGGACTTGGTTCAATTCAGCGCCAATGCTGACGTTTCGCTGCGCGATGACATTGACCAGTTCCTCGCTCGTCTCGATCAGGTCGAAGAGCAGTTGACCCATCCCGATGCCGACTGCATCAATCCATTGCGGGCGTCGGTCGGCAGTCAGCTCGAAAATGGTTTCAAGGTGATCCGCCTGCTCGGCAAGGGAGCCACGGCTTTAGCCCTCCTGGTCGAACGCCAGGGGCAGACCTACGTTCTCAAGGTGGCGCGCAGCGCGGATTTCAACGCTCGTCTCAAGCGCGAATTTGACCTTCTCAAACGGCTAAACTGGCCGCAAATCGTCCGAGCGACGGACTTTTGCGAATTTGGAGAGCAGCACGGCTTCACGATGGAGAGTGCCGGCGAACTCACGCTGGCGCAGCAGTTGCGTCGTGAAGGCGCCCTCGATCTCACGATGTTGAAGCAGTTCGGCGAGGACCTTCTCCGTTCCATTCAACATCTCGACGAGCAAGGCATCGCGCATCGCGACATCAAGCCGGAAAACATCGGTGTCCGCATGGGCCGCGGCAAGAAGCGGATGGAACTTTGCCTTTTCGACTTTTCCTTGGCGGGCTCTTCGCCGGACCATATCAACGTCGGCACGCCGCCCTATCTCGATCCCTTCATCGGCGAGCGCAAGGTCCAGCGTTGGGATACCAGTTCCGAGCTTTTTTCCGCCGCCATGACGCTGCACGAAATGGCGACCGGCGTTCTGCCCAAGTGGGACGAGCGAGGCACGTTGACCTCGCTAACCAAGGGTGAGGTCAAGATTGTCGGTGAGCTCTTCCCTGCCGGACTTCGCGAGCGGTTCACCGAGTTCTTCCAGAGGGGATTGCGGCGGAATTTTGCCGAACGATTCGACAACCCGGTCGAAATGCTCGCGGCATGGACGGGGCTGTTCGAAACGATTGACAAGCCATCGCGCAAGCCGACCACGCTCACCAGTCATACGGCGGAGGCACTCCCCTTCGAACTGCCGGAGAAAATCACGCTCAACACTCAGTTAGTTTTGCTGGGCCTGAGCACTCGGCTCTCTAACGCCCTCGACCGACTCAACGTCAACACCGTGGCCGACCTCCTCCGTTATCCGCTGACCCGCATCTACAAGCTTCCCGGCGTCGGGCACAAGACACGCCGGGAGCTGGGCGAATTGTGCAAACGGTTGCGTGATCGATTGCCCGGCGCAGAAGCGACCGAGGCCACGCCGGAGGAGGGCGATCTTCTCATCACCGCCGAAAGCGTGGCGTTTCAGGTGGCTGACTGCAAACGAGGCGGCAAACTGACCGAAGAACAAAAGATCATTCAGACGTTTCTGGAATGGCAGGCACCGCACGAAGCCCCCGTGGCCCGCTGGCCGAGCCAGAGCGACATTGCGGAAGAGCTTGAGGTCTCGCGCCAGCGCATTGGCCAGGCCATCATCAACGCTCGGAGGCGATGGAACCGTTTCCTGCCGGTCACCGCCCTGCGCGAAGACATCTTTC
>CAYHFE010000544.1:0-5465 GCA_964355375.1 uncultured Verrucomicrobiota bacterium | reverse complement strand
GTGCAGCCGGGACGGCCGCGCTCCCCATTCAAGCAACCACGGTTCATGGAAAGGGAAATCTGCCGAGGACGGCCCTTGATTGTGCCCATGAACCTGGGAGAATCGACGTCGGTTGAAGTGACGCGCAGTGTGGCCGCTGTGGACTTTGGTGCCTTTGTGCCCGTTGGAAAGACTGGCTCTGGTGCGCGGCATGTTAATTGTTTGGTGACGCCCGCGAGGGTGTTCCCGTTGGGAAGCATTGCTTTCTTTTGTGTGCGCACCGGGCGTGTCGCTTCTTCCCTTAATTCGACGATCCAACAACGACCCGCTCCACCGGGGAGGGGGTTGTGTTGTCTTGATCGCAGGAGCCATTTCAAACCCTCTTTCATTATCAACGGTTTGTGGATCACACGGTTCATGGGAAGCCCCCTTGAGCCCCGGAGGGTTCATGGATATCAAAAACCAAAAATGAGTCAGAGGCGCACGCGAACGCCCACCTCGACAATTCGTGACTGCGTTCCGGAAATGAGTAGCATGCCGACATTCTATAGATGCACTTTGAACGGCTGTTGGTGAAGAATATGCGGCCCCTGGGCGATCATGAACGCGATTTCACGATCGGGCCGGGGCGCCTCCGGCAATGGAACATTCTGCCGGCGGGCGGCTCTTCCTCCACGCTCCTGCGCTCGCTGGCGTTGGCGGGACTGGGCCGGAGGCAAATCCAAGCGCTCGCCAAACCGATGGGGTTGGACCTGGCTGAGCGCTCCGGCCAACCGGTTCACCTCGAGTGCGTCCAAGTCCGGCACGCCCCTCAGGAGCGCGGTCTCGCCAGCCCGGTGCGGCGGCATTTCGGCTGGCACTTTCGCGCGGAGAGCCGGTTCACCCCCTTGCCCAAAGCCGCCACCCGATACCGCGATCTCGCCGTGATGTTCGGTTGTCCAAACTCGGGTCTGTCCAATACCGGCTGGCTGCTGCTCGGCTACAGTGACCCCATCCAGGCGCATGCCGGGACGGATCGTTTTGACATTTACCCCGACCAACGGCTGAAGCGATGCGCCGGATTATTCGATGCCCAGGCGCAGATTACGGATCCGGTGGCTTTCCTCCAGCGGCTGCGCCACAAGTCTCATTTTCGCGCGGGGCGGGCTCGCGCGCTCTTGACCCGGTTAAGCGTGGACTTAAGTCTCTGGCTCGGTTGGGATGTGCGCGCTGGCCTGGACACTCCGGGTGCATTCGAGGACTGTTGGCAGGCCACGCCGGCCTCGTGTCGTATCCCGGCCATCGTGGCCTTGGACATCGCGCGTCACGTGTTCGATGCCTCCCTGCGACTGGCTGATCCGGATCCGCTCCAGCAACCCGGCGTGGTGCTCCTCGATCGGTCGGAGGCCTGGTGCGGGGCGAGTCGCCAACCGGAGTTCTTCAAGCTCCTGGACGGGTGGTTCCCGAAGGTCCAATTCTTCGTCGCGCTTTCGCGGTCGGGCCAAAGACGCTTTCCGACGCACCTCGTGGAGCAATGGCTCGCCATTCCCGAACCGCAGCCGCGTCCCCGGCGAACTCGGCCAAGACGGTTGCCGCGCGAGACTGTCCTGCTGGTGGATGTGGACGGGGCCCTCCCGAACCTGGCTTTGATGAAACTCGCGCGCCACTTCAAGTCGCAAGGCCGGAGGGTGGCGTTGGCTCGCGGTGTCCGGGAACTGCCCCGCGCCGAGACCGTGCTGGCCAGTTGCGTCTTCAGCACGCCGCCCTCGCACCGGCGGATTGAAATCCTGCGTCGTCGTTATGGCGCCGCTCTGCGGTTGGGCGGTTCGGGCGTTGATCTCCGCTTGCGGCTGGAGCCGGAAATTGAAGGTCTGGCCCCGGACTACTCGCTTTATCCGGAACTGGGCGATCGCGCCCTCGGCTTTCTGACGCGCGGCTGTCCGATGCGTTGCCCGTTTTGCGTGGTGCCGGTCAAGGAAGGCCCGCCGCGCCGGGTGAGCGATCTCGACCCACTTCTGCAAGGCCGGCGGAAACTGATTCTTCTCGATGACAACCTGCTGGCCCATTCGTCGGCGCTGGAGTTGTTGGAGGAAATCGCGCGGGACGATCTGGTGGTCAATTTCAATCAAACCCTCGACCTGCGGATGCTCACGCCCGAGTCCGCCCGGTTGCTGCGGCGCATCCGCTGCTCGAATGCTACCTTCACCCGGCGCAACTACTACTTCAGCCTGAACGACGCCCGACACCTGGAACTGGCCCGACAACGGTACGGCCTCCTGCAAACGACCGGGCGGGATAATGTCGAGTTCGTCTGCATGTACGGCTTCAATACCAGTCTGGCCGAGGACGTGGAGCGATTTCGATTTCTGCGTTCGCTGCCGGGCGCGTATGTCTTTGTCCAGCGTTACCAACCGGTGCCGGGGAGCCCGGTTCCGGACGTGAGCCGGCTGTTCGACGAGCGCGCCGACGGGCTGCTCGACGAATTGGTGCGAATCGTCTTCACGCAAAACATGAAGAGCATGGAAACCTACTATCGCTGGCTGGCCCTGCAGTACGCCGCGCAATGCGGGCGCATCCACCCCCGGCTGGTCGAAACCCTCTTTCGCTACAATGGCCGTCCCAGGATGGGCGGTTTCCTGGACCGATTGGAGAACCTCTGCCGGCCACACGGCGCGCGGGTGACAAACCATCCCTGAGGCATCCGAGTTCTGTCACTCGCGGGAGGGGCTCCGTTTCGATTTCGAAAGGCCCGTCATGGCCACGCTTCGCAAAATCGCGGGCAAGTTCGCGTCAGGCCCTGGCGAGGCCTTCTCGGCCGGCAGTTCAGCGTTTGTGTCAATCAGTGATCCCTTCTTGATGATTGCCTCAGCGTGGAAGGAGTCCAAACTCTGGCTTTCAAATCTGTGGCCATGACGCTAGGCTCTGTGCCGTGAAGACAATTCAGCCAGGCCTTTTGGAGAAAGCGGTTGAATGCCTTAAGTCTGAATTTCAGCCGGAACAAATCTGGCTGTTCGGCTCGCACGCTTGGGGCACGCCCACTGACGACAGTGATGTGGACTTCATGGTCATCTTGTCCCAGAGTGCGGAACGCGCCATCCAGCGGATGCAGCGCGCCCATGGTTGCCTGAGAGGCATCGGTTTCCCCAAGGATGTGCTCGTGCCCACGCGCGCCGAGGTGGATCGCTACAAACACCTGCGGGCTTCCCTGTTTCATCAAGTTCTCGCCAAGGGCCGGAAGCTCTATGGATGAAGCCGCGTGCGAACTCGCTCGCGACTGGCTCACCCGCGCCAGCCACGATTTGCAGGCGGCGCGCACCTTGGCGGCAACGGCGGAGCCGCTGCTCGATATGGCCATCTATCACTGCCAGCAGGCGGCGGAGAAAGCAGTCAAAGGATGGCTGCAATCCCAGGACGATCCATTTCCCAAGATCCACGACATCGAGGACTTGGCAGATCAAGCGGCAAGGCTGAACGGCGGCTTCAAGCAATTCGCAAAGGCGGCAGCGATTTTGACGCCCTACGTTTCGGCCTTTCGCTATCCCGGCGGTTCGGGCGAGTCGATGCCCACGCTCGAAGAATTCGACGCAGCATTGCAGCACGCCCAAGACATCTACGACTTCGTGCTGACGTTGCTCCCAACGGAAGCGCGACCCTGAAACGTGAACGGGAGTGCCTTCATGTTTGGAAAATCAGAGTCTCGTCACCTCGACTCCTCCGAGAGAATGGATCTTCAAACAGGCTCCTAACCACTCGGGATTGCATGGCCCTTCATCGCCAGGGCTTGGCCGGCGATCCAGCCGGTGGTCCAGGCGGCTTGAAAATTGAAGCCGCCGGTGATGCCATCGATGTCGAGCAGTTCTCCGGCGAAGTGGAGTCCGGGGCAAATCCGGCTTTCCATGGTCTTGAAATTGACTTCACTCAAGCGCACGCCGCCGCAGGTGACGAATTCATCTTTGTTCAGACTCTTGCCCGTGACCGGCAGTTCCGTCCGGATCAATTGTTGGATCAAGCGGTGTTGGGCCGAGCGGGAGAGCGCGGCCCAGCGCGTCTCTCGGGGAATGCCGGCGGCCAGGACGAGCTGTTCCCACAGGCGCATGGGCAACGGCGGGAACGGCGTGTTGACCACGCATCGGGCCGGTTGCGCTTGGCGGCGGGAATGGAGAGCGGCTGAAATCGCCTCCGCGTCGAGGTCCGGCAGCCAATTGAGATGGAGCGGGAACTGGTAATTGAATCCGTGCAAAACCCGCGCGCCCCACGCCGATAACCGCAGAATCACCGGCCCGCTCAAGCCCCAATGCGTCAGCAGCACCGCGCCGCGCTCGCGCAATCGCGCCCCCGGCACCGACGCCTCGACCGACTCGAGGGCAATCCCGGCCCGTTCGCGCAACCAGGGCGTCGCAATGGTAAACGTGAACAGCGAGGGCACAGGCGGCTCCAGGGTGTGACCGAGCGACCCGGCCAATTGTCCCTCGGCTGCGGCCCGGCATCCACCTGTCGCCAGGAGCAGGCGGTGGCAGTGAAGGAGTTCGCCAGGCGATTCGCCTCCCGCATTGAACGGAGTTCCGGTCGCTGCCCCGGCGCGTGGGGATGAAGCGCCGGTTTCGCGCTCGGTTGGAGATCGGCGCGATAGTTCAACTTCAAATCGACCGTCCGGCAACCGCGCGACCCGCTCGACACCGGAATTGAGTCGAAGCTTCACCCCCGCCTCGTGGGCGGCCCGCTCCAGACAATCGATGATCGTTTGGGAGGAATCGCTGACGGGAAACATGCGGCCGTCGCGCTCGGATTTCAGCTTCACGCCGCGCGATTCAAACCAGGCCACCGTGTCGCTGGATTGAAAACGTTGGAAGGGCGCGAGCAAGGCCTGCTCGCCGCGCGGATAGCCGGCGCCGAGTTCCCGCGCCTCGAAGCAGGCATGGGTGACGTTGCAGCGACCGCCGCCGGAAATCCGAACTTTGGAAAGGAATTGCGGGCCCTTTTCCAATAAGGTCACCTCGACGTCACGAGCGGCTTCGGCACAAGTGATGGCGGCAAAGAAACCCGCCGCGCCGCCGCCGATTACCAGGACTTTTCGCGAACTCATGGGCGCGAAATTACCCGAGAGCACGGCCCAAGTCTCCTCTCAAACGTGTCACGGCTCGGCATCGACGTCGTTGCGCACCTCCTTTCCAAGAAACTTGGTAGGATGGCGTTGCTGCGCCGCCCTGATTATTGGACCGCAAAGGGTTTCTTGACCTTTCACACAAGCATTTCCTCAGAGGGACCAGATCCCGACCTCTTCTTGAAAAACCTGGGTGGGGCGAGACTCCGTCGAGCCCTGACTTTCCTGCCAGCCAACATTCCAGGGCTCGACAGAGTCTCGCCCCACCAGGGGGCATGTTCTTGGTCGCGAAGCATGCGCGGAACTCAACCCAGCAGTTCTCATTTTGACTCAGGACTCTGTCCGTTCCACGCATGTCGTCCCGGCTTCAGCCGGTTTTCACGGGGCGACCGGCTGAAGCCGGGAC
>CAYHFE010000543.1:0-5489 GCA_964355375.1 uncultured Verrucomicrobiota bacterium | reverse complement strand
GACCGATGAATCCGTAGAAGCGTCCCATCCAGTAGGCGTGCAGGTAATCGGCCGCGCCAGTTTCTTCTTCACGCCAGAGCTTGAGTTCGACCCAGTTTTCTCCGTCTCGGCTCAAGTAGCTGCCGCCGGGGCCACTGGCCAACAGACCGCGCGTGGTCAAGAAAAACGCATTCGCGCGCGGAAGACGCCAGCCCTTCATGCAAAGAGTTTCCGTGGCGCCGCCGTCGCCGCTTCGAACCAGTTCGCCCCGACCGTTCACCCGCACGCGCCAGCGATCCGAGAGCGGCTGCCCATCCTGGAAATTCAGCTTCGGGAACGAAGGCTGGCCTTCCGCCGGCGCCGGACGCCAGCTCATCCCGCCATCTCGAGTCAAGAAAACGCCCCGATCCGTCTGGGCGAACACCACAAAGGTTCGATTGGTCGAGGCCGCCATATTCTGCACGCGCGCGCCCATCAGACCGCCGCTCATATCGCGCCAGTCTTGGCCGCCGTTTCGGGTCAGGAAGATCCGCCCTGAGCTATCGCAGAACCAAGCCACCGCCGGATCATCACACGCCTCCTGGTACATCGTCACGCTCGGCTTGAGCCATCCGTCCAACTGATAGGGATTGCCCTTCCACGCGTACTCATTGTCGAGCGGTCGGAGATGGATCGGAATGGGCAGGGCGCTCTGCCGGCCGTTTCGCTCGCTGGTCGCCGGGTTGAGAGCGACCTCGGGGCGCAACGAATTCATCACCGGACGAAACACGCGATCGATCGGGAAAAGCCGGAGTGTCTCCAAGGCCCGCCGCAACCCTTCCTCGCCATGCCCGACCGCCGAGGGCGTGGCCCGCGAAACTCCCGGCTTCTGGGGAGCGCGGTATTCCGGCAGCAAAGCCATCGTCATGTAGGCGAAGAGGGCGTTCCCCTCCATCCAGTTCATTTCCCAAAGATCTGTGACCCAAGGCCGATATTTCGCGAGCAATTCGGGATCACGCTCGTAGCGAACCAGGTTGTAGAGCGCTTCGTAGGTCTGCCCTTCGCTGCTGTGATTGACCCGGGCCAATCGTTCCGGCGACATCGAACCGCTCTCGCGCAAGCGCTCGGGATTATCTTTGAACCGCGCCACGACCCGGCGATAGAAATCCAGATAGTGCGAGCGGCCGGTGAGGTGATGCGCGATCAGCAAATCCGGCAAGAGCATGAGCGAAGAACGCAAGGCCGGCCGCCACGCCCCATCTTCCGGACTGGCTCGCCGCAGATAGGCGGCCGCGCGGTTCCGATAGTACTCGTCCCGGGACGGATCCGGGTCGATGCCGACATGGCCCCACAGCGTCACTTCGCCATCCACATCGATGATCCGGCAATGATTCTCGAGCAGATGGGTCATCATCCGGTCCACGTCGCGGGCGATAAACTCCTTTTGCGCCGGATCGGCCGCCAAGTCGAAATAGATCGCGTAGCCGTAGAGCACGGCATTGAAGTTATCCACGCTCACGTCGCCGTACCACCGGTAATCCGCATATTTGCCTTGGCCCTGATGCCATTCGGCGGAATCGCGGGCGTCGCGCTCCCAATCTTCCACGGGACCGTGCCCTTTGACGTAACCCCGCGCCAACAAACCCGGTTTCCCCGTCACTTCCTGAAGAACCCGCAACGCCTGCAGAATCTCCCCGCCATGCTGGCCCACCCACGGATCCTGGGTGACCGCGTACTGATAGCCGACCCCGGCCAAGTATCGCCCCGTCCAGACACCCGCGTGAATGACATTGCCCGGCTCATCGACGGTGTGGGGTGTCTTGATCCCGGGCGGGACCGACGGAACAATGGAGACGTACAATCCGTCGAGCCAATGATGGTCGAGCAGGTCTTGTTGAAAGTACCGGGCTTTCTCATGCAGCGGACTGTCGTCACGAGGCGCCGGGGCGCTCCGAGCCCAACAGGGCATGAGTGCGGCCAAGAGCCAAACCCAAACCGACGGACAGAAGCGAGAGCTATGTTTCATAAGAAGGAAGGTAGTGGAACATTCGGCCATTAAGGAATACGACTCGCGGCGACCCTGGCGCAAGACCAGAAACGCCGAGCCCTCAAGAAGAAGTGCAAATGGCCTACACCAAAACAGCCCGCTGGCTCGGTTGCGGACGATGGAACTCCCCGATCTCAAGGCTCGAGATCAAAGGCCGAGAACTGGGACGCGCCTCGCGCGGTCCGGGTTCTATTCCGATGCCTCGCTCTGCGCCTTCTTGCCGAGGGTTCGACTCACGACAAAGAGCAGAGCAGCCGCGACCAGGAGGGTGATCCCGATGGGCAAGGTGTGGGGCAGCGTCACCAAGAATGTGTGGTGCTCTTGGGCGTCGGGGGTTGAGATTTGCTCCACTCCCAACCGCACCGTTCCGCCGTTGTAATCAATAAACAGGACGACGGCTCCGGCGATGAGGCTGAGCGAGGCGAGCGCTCGGAGGATAGCTTTGAGCATAAAGGACGGCGGTGATTTCAGAGTTCAGGCTAGCAGGTTGAGCTGGTCTTTGTGAAGAGAATCCGCCGGGAAACCGCGTCCGTGTCTCCGGCTAAACCAGTTTGACCACCGGGTAATCGCGATGGGTCACTTGTCCGGTCTTCTTGTCTCGAGCCGTGATCAAGAGGCGTTTGTTCTGGTCGATGCCGAATTCGATGGCGAAACGCGGCTCACCCTGTTGTGCCGGTGGGTTGGCTGGGAGAAACGTCGGGCTGTGTTCATTGACCCAAAAACGCGAGCGGCGATCCTCCTCATCCGGCGCCACCTTGACCACGCGGGCCGCGCCGGAAGGATCGAAGACCAACTCGACCGCGGGGGCCTCTCCCCGCTCGCGGCGTTGGCCAATTTCAAAGATGCTGATCCCGAGCTCCGCTTGCCCGGGATACGTGGCCTTGACCGTCATCCGCGCGACCGGTTCGGCCGACGGATACGGGGTGCCCCGCTTGACGATCGGCCAATAATCATACTCGCCGTTCTTCGGATTGACCCAGCGAATGGCATAATCATGCTGGATGTGGTCGTAGAAATCGACGCCCGCGACAAAGGCGGCCGCGCCTCGAGCCACCGCGTCCAACGGTCGCTCCAAACGCACCCTCTCCTTTCCGAAGATTCGCTGGACGGTCTTTTGGATCGACGGAATCAAGCTGCTGCCGCCGACCATGAGAACGGAATTGACGTGATCCTCGGTGTAGCCGCGTTCGCGCGCGGCATTGAGCGCGCGCCGGATGGTCTTGTCGATCTGGCTGAACGCGTCGTGCTGATCCAACAGATCTTCGAATTGAGCGCGCGTGAACTCCGCCCCCAAGACCGCGCCGGTTTCCGGATTCATGACCGAGATTTCGGACCGTTCCTGCACCGACAGTTTCTCTTTTGCAGCCCGACATTCACCCAGGAGGTCGGAGCTGATCCGGCGAATTTCGTCGTCCCAATCGTTGCGCCCGTTTCGCTGCAAGACCTCGTGCATCAGCCAGGTGTCAATCGTGCTCCCGCCGAATTCCTTTCCGGCTTTGCCCAAGACCCGGCAGCGCCGTCCGGATTCCGGCACTTGTCCCTCCTCGATCAAGGCCACCGCCACGTCGAGGGTTCCTCCGCCAAAGTCGAAAATGAGATAGACGTGGCCGGGTTGAACATGGGCTCCGTAACCCAGGGCCGCGGCTGAAGCTTCGTCGATCAACCGAAAACGTGGCATACCCGCCCCTTCCGCCACCCCGGTCAGCCAATCGACGTAATGTTCGAAGGCCTCGACCGGGACGGTCAGGGCCACCTCTTCGTCCCCCATCTCGAGCTCCTGGCTGGCGAACAAAAGGACCGCCGAAAGAAAGTCACGGCCCGCATCCGCGTGCGAAATCTGCCGCTCGTCGAGGCGCCGATGGATCGGACTCCGATTGGCGATGTAGCGCTTGATCAGACTGAAGGTCCGTTCCGAGCACGACAAATTTCTTTGTCGCACCTGGTCACCGATCCAGCGGCGGCCATCCCGGGCGTAATGAATGAGCGACGGAATGACCGAAACCGCCTGCAGGGGCGGAGGGCTCCAGATCGCCGGTGAGGAGAGATCGCAGAGCCGGCCATAATCCGGGACGTGGAGAGGCACCCCTTCACGGCGTTTCTCATCCCAAACCGCGACGACGGTATTGGACGTGCCGAAATCAATCCCTAAACGCCCGGACATATCCTATTATTACCGCTGACCCGCCCAAGATTCACTCTGTTTCTTTCATTCTCGAAAATGGTTGTGTCCGGGAAGGCGCTTTGCTGCGACAGTGGCCTGTAGGTTTCCGATTATGAACATTTCATCCGCCATCTTTGACCGCAGCGCGCCGGATCTGGATTCGTGTCCGGACGAGTCGTTGCCGGAATTCGCCTTCATCGGCCGGTCCAACGTCGGCAAGTCTTCCCTGCTGAATCTCCTGGCGGGCCAGCAAGGTCTGGCCCGAGTCTCGCCCACACCAGGCTTCACCAAGCTGATTAACTTCTTCACGATGAGCAAGACGTGGCGGCTGGTGGATCTGCCGGGATATGGCTACGCCCATGTGGCACGGAAAGACTGTGCTCAGTTCAACGAGGCGGTGATCGAATACCTTCAGCATCGCACGAACCTCTGCTGTGTCTTCGCTCTCCTTGACTCCGGCCTTCCTCCGCAAAAGATTGATCTCGAATTCCTGGAATGGCTCGACAGCCACTCCATCCCATTTGTCCTCGTCTTCACCAAGACCGACAAGGTCAAGCCAGCAACGGTGCAGGCGAACATCGAAACGTTCAAGGAACGCATCTCGCCATGGTGCGAGACCCTGCCGGAAATATTCACCTGTTCCGCGAAGGCCAGGCGCGGCCGAGAAGCCTTGCTCGGAATGATCAGCGAGACCATCGCTGCTCAACAGACTGAATCAGGGCAACCGCCGCCGGACGCGCAGGACGCCGTGATCCTTGCCGAAGACTTGCCCGCCCCCCGCCGGCAGATGAGCGCCGGAACCTCCAACCGAAAGGGCCCCAAATCCGCCCGCCCTTGGTGAGGTCGCACCGGTAACTCCGTTCGATCCCATGCCGCAGACCTTCAATCCTGAGTCAAGTTGCCTGTGACGTTGTTGGCCGCTTGGGGCAGTGCGGCCGTCGTGGGGCGGACCTCAACCTCGGTGTTGTCGGCCTCGATGCCCTCCGCGATGACGCGCGCCGTCACTTCGGCGAAGTAATCGGAAAGCGTCTTGTTCAACTGCTGGAACTCCGGCCAGAGGATTTCGTCCACGAATCGCTTCGGGATGCGGGCCATCACGGTGGTGTAACGCTGCCGTGGGTAGCGGTAGGGGGCGGATTTGATAGCGTCGCATCAGGGCGATGAGCAACTGGTTTGACCAGCGGTCCCGCAAGGTGAAGGTGTACTCGATGGGCGGGTCGGTCCGCTGCTGCTCGCGCAGACGGGCGCGGATGCGTTCGCGCGCCTGGGCGGCGGCCTCGCGTTCACCGGGCGTGGCGGCTCCGGAGAAGAGGGCTTCGATGC
>CAYHFE010000542.1:0-5506 GCA_964355375.1 uncultured Verrucomicrobiota bacterium | reverse complement strand
AGTGAGTAACGTTACTGGCCGACGATCACCGGGCCGAGCTGGCGGTCCTGGGCGGTGGAGCTGGACGTGGACAAGTGAGTAGAAGAAAAACGTGGTCAAACGTTTTCAAACAGCGTCAGACGCCAGTGAATTCGTTATGCATTTTCGTCATGCATTTGAATCGTCAAAAAAACACAAAGTCACGGAACCCTTGATGCTATTGATCGAAAACGATGTCTCGCGGTTCGTTTTGAAGTTCAGATGTACTACATCTAATCTCCGACCAGCTATCGCCCGACCTCCGGCCTGCCGTCGGACTTGCCAAGCACGCGATTCATCCGGTCCACAATGTCCGCCAATTGCTCGCGCCCGCCGCCGGTGACTTCCGCCGCCGCCCATCCGCGATAATTCAGTTCGCGAAGCGCTTGGCGGACCTCCGGCCAGCCGGCGTCGCCGTCGCCGATCTTGGCTGATTGGCGGCCTTTGGTGCGGTCTTTGACGTCGAGCTTTTTGATCCGCTGTCCCAGCACGCGAATCCACTGGGCCGGCGGGCCGGCCGAGATGTGATTGCCGATGTCAAAATGCACGCCGACCAGCGGGTGATGGATTTCATCGATGTACTTGGCCATAAGCGCGGGGTCGCCGCAGAAGCCGTTGCCGACATTTTCAATGAGGATCTTCACTCCGAGTTCTTCGGCCAAGGGCAGGACCTTCCGAATCTCGGCGATGGATCGCTCCCAGACTTGATCGTGGCTCTCGTTCTTAGCGGCATTCACCCGGCCCGGCACCAGCAGCACGGAATCAGCGCCAACGAATTTGGTGTCGCGCAGGGCGGTTTCCATGTTCTTGAGAGCTTGCGCGCGGACGGCCGGATCGGGATCGGAATGGCGGATCGTCCAGTGCGTCGAGTTGACAATGCCATCGATGGCTAGGCCGGTCTTCCGGCTGGCTTCGAGGGCTTCCTTCTTTTCGACTCCGCCGGGGCTGTCGAGTTCGACGCCGTCGTAACCGAGTTCTTTGAGCAATTTGAACTTGTCCAGAGTGGTGTTGCCCTCGCGAACCATGTCCCACTTGAGCGATTTGTAGATGTGACGGCCGATGTCGAAGTCATCGGCCGCGGCCGCGACGGACGGCGGAAAGCCCGCGGTCACGGCGAGCGCCGCAGCCGTCGCGCTGGTTTGAAGGAAGTTTCTGCGGTTCATTTGAGTTTTCATACACGATTCCTTGTTGATTTGATGATGCCATCACGAAAGTCTGGACTGTCCCGGGACGGCGACCTCGGGGGGTGGCGGAGTGCCGTCCCATGCGTCGCTTGGTCGAGAGAGGTCTGGTTTCGAGTTGATCCCTTCTTCCCCGGTCAATGTTGGGCCGGGGTAGGCGCTCCTCCGCTCCAGGATTGCCATCATCGTGCTCTTGGCCATGATTAGCGAGGGATGCTGCGCTCGGCGACTTCGCCGGCGAAGGCAAACTGGTCGAGGGCCGCCATCCGCGCCGCCTGCCCGAAGCTCAACCAGCCTTTGGCGTCGTCGCGGCAGGCCAGCTCGGTCTGCCTGTGGCGCTCCCGCTCCCCAGGTCGCAAAGGCAGGACGCGGAGCGTCTGTTCGTCAAGTTCGAGGGTGATCGGCATGGAGGCAGGATAGCCGAAGAATTCGCGCTGACAAGAACGGTCCTCCAGTCGCGCTGGAGACGCCGGTTTTCAGTCCACAGCCCGGTGCGGCTTTATTCCGCTCCTGGCCCAGCCAGCGCTGCGCCGACTGCGTCTTTCCACGATGGGGTTTCTGCAATTCATCGGCCCGACGCTCCAATTCCTCGTCGCCCAGGTTTCTTTTCATGAACTTGGGTGGGGTGAGACTCCGTCGAACCCTGATTGTTCTGTCGGTCCATATTCCAGGGCTCGACGGAGTCTCGCCCCACCGTTGGATGGGTTCATGTCACCGATTCACGTCCAATTTTTGGAGGTGTTCCCTTTCCATGAACCGCTCCGCCGGGCGCAATTCGGGAGCTTCGCTCGCTGCTGGCTGGCGATCGCCTTTTACGTCACTGACTCGTTTTTCCGTCGTTTGCCCCCGCCCGCGGCGGACGAGCCCGAATAGGTGATTACTCCGAAATCTAGACCGCGCCTTGAGCTTTTGAAACTCAATCGGGGCAAGTTGTTCCACGGCGGCCTGGTGCGCGGGGATGGAAAAGCTCATTGCAGTGCAGGGGAAAAGTCAGTAGTTATTCGGCGTTCGTCGAACCCAATTTTCTGATCTCATGGCCAGCAAATCGAAATTGTCTAGGGCGCTGGAGGCGTCGGCGCCGTCCGATTCCGCGATGGAACCTTATATCGCCGCTTCGACCGTCATGCGGGAGTTCACCGTCCGGTCGGTGGTGCTCGGCACGTTGCTGGGAATGGTCTTCGGAGCTTCTTCGCTTTACTTGGTGCTCAAGACCGGATTGACAGTGAGCGCGTCCATCCCTGTGGCGGTGATCTCGATCGCCTTGTTCCGAACGCTCTCCATTTTCGGGGCGAAGGACGCGACGATTCTGGAAAATAACATCGTCCAGACAGCCGGGTCGGCCGGTGAATCGATCGCCTTTGGCGTGGGCGTGACCATGCCCGCCATCTTGATCCTCGGATTTGATCTCGAGTTGGGCCGGGTCTTTCTCGTCGCGGTGCTGGGTGGGCTCTTGGGAATTCTCATGATGATCCCGTTGCGACGGGCTTTGATCGTCCAGCAACATGGCCAGCTCAAGTATCCGGAAGGGACCGCGTGCGCCGAAGTGTTGAAGGCGGGAGCGTCGGAGGAATCGAAGCGAATGGCCTCGGCCTCCGCCCAAGCGGCCAGTCTGGCCGCGGCGGCGGCGGGCCGGGCGAGCAATGTCGGAGCTCGGACCATCTTCGCCGGGTTCGGGATCGGGCTGCTTTACAAGACGTTGATGGCGGCATTCAAAGGATGGAAGGAAGCGCCCGAAAAGGTCTTCGGCGCGCCCTTCAAGGCCGGGTCCGTGTCCGCGGAGATTTCGCCAGAATTGCTTGGAGTTGGGTACATCATTGGCCCCCGCATTGCCGCGACCATGTGCGCGGGGGGAGTGCTCTCGTATTTGGTGCTGATTCCGTTGATCAAGTTCTTTGGCGAAGGAATGGCGTCAGCCGTGGCTCCCGGGACGGTGCCGATCAGCCAAATGGGGCCGAACCAAATTCGGGGGGCCTATATTCTTTACATTGGCGCGGGGGCGGTGGCGGCCGGAGGGTTGATCAGCTTGCTCCGCTCGATCCCACTGATCTGGCACGGACTGCGGGAGGGGTTGCGCGATTTTGGAGGCAGTCGCAGCGCCCGGGGCGCGTTGAAACGGACCGACCACGACCTGCCCATGAACTTCGTCTTCATGGGCATCCTGGCGTTGGTGGTGGCGATTCTGCTCGCGCCCACTTTGGAGATGAATTTCCTTGGGGCTCTCATGATCGTGGTGTGCGGATTTCTCTTCGTGACGGTCTCGTCGCGTTTGACCGGCGAAATCGGCTCCAGCTCCAACCCGATCTCCGGGATGACGGTCGCGACGTTGTTGCTGACGTGCCTGGCCTTCTTGGTCGCGGGCAAGACCGGAGCTACCGCTTACGTCACCGCGCTCTCGGTCGGCGGCATCGTCTGCATTGCTTCGTCCAATGGCGGGACGACGTCGCAGGATCTGAAGACAGGGTTTTTGGTGGGCGCGACCCCGCGCTATCAACAAATCGCCATCCTCATCGGCGCGCTCGGATCGGCGTTTATTTTGGGCCCGATTCTTCTGGTTCTGAACGAGTCGGCCAAGGTTTATGTGCCGATCGCGGACGTGGCGCCCGGCTTGCGCACGGACGCTTCCGCGCTGACCAAGACCAGCGAGTTACTCGGGCCTCAAGCCAAAACCGATCCGAAAACCTACCGTCTCTGGCAAAAACGGGATGAGGCCGGCGGGCCCGCGGGCCAGTATTTGGTGGATGATTCCGGAGCGGCGGTTTACCTGGTGGATCCGGGCATCAATGGCACGCACAAGAAACGGCCGGATGGAACCGAGGTGGCCAAATTCGACGCGCCCAAGGCGACGTTAATGTCTTACATCATCAAGGGCATCTTGGACCGGCAATTGCCCTGGGGATTGGTGCTTTTTGGCGTGATGATCGCGGTGGTTTTGGAGATGGCATGCATTCCGTCGCTCGCGTTTGCGGTGGGCGTCTATCTGCCCCTCTCGACGTCCAGCCCGATCTTCATTGGCGGGCTGATTCGATGGCTTGTGGACTGGATGCGACGCCGCGAAAACCGCGACCTCAAGATGACTGAAGCGGAGCATGTCGCGGAGGGTGATAAGAGCCCGGGAGTGCTGATGGCGTCCGGTTATATTGCCGGCGGGGCCATCGCCGGGATCATCATTGCCTTCATGGCGGGGGTGTTGAGCTCGAGCTACGCGGCCTTGGACAAGTGGTCCACCGTGAATAATCCGTTTTACGAAGGCCCCTGGTCGGATTTGCTCTCGATGATCCCGTTTCTCCTCTTGGTGCTGCTGCTTGGTGGGGTGGCTCGGGGCAAATGGCTGACCGGAGACAATTCTCCAACCCGCGGGTAGCTCGCGAACCTTCCGCGAAACTCATTCGGTTCTCGCCAGGTAAAATCGCGGCGACCCATCGATTGCCTTGGAATCTCGACCCGGACACCGGTGATGATTGGCCCATGCGCTTCAAGGAAATGGGGGGCTTCGGCGTCGCGCCCTATTCAGAGCTGCGATTCGGGATCACCCAAGTCCATGTCAGCTTGGATTCGGTCGATCTGTAATGCCGCGCAAAGATTAATGCCGTTTAGCTGAGTCGGTAGAAAGGATACTCCTCAGTCTTGCGGTAGATTCGTGCCTCGACCTTTCGATGGCGAATGACCTGAGGAAACTTCACGATTCGTTTTCCAAATTGAACCGCTCTCGGTGTGGGATTCAGCGGCCCATTCACTTTCCTCAGTGAAAAGTGGTGCCCCGGCCAGGACTCGAACCTGGGACCAATTGATTAAGAGTTAAAAAACACACTTTTTCAGGAAATCACAGACAATCGTAAATCCGTTGTTTCATCATTTATATCAACGTGTTACACATAGGCCAACTCATCGTCATTCACTTGGTAATTGCAGTCAATTCTAACAACTCTTTACTGCCCAGTTTACTGCATCGGACCAATTGACCACGCGACATTGATCTGAGATGGCATCCAATCCAAGCGCTCTCCACCCGTCCAATTCGCCGGCCGGTCGGCGTAGTGAATGTGGATCATGGCAACGGTCCGATCTCCCATCTCAGCCGCAATCTGCGCATCACTCACTCCCGCCGATCGCCTGACAGTGGCGTAGAATGACCGGAGCCCGTGCGGAGTTCGTCGGGGGAGTCCAAGAAACGCGCAGGCATCGTTCATGCAGTGGTTAATGGCTTCGGAAGTTACCGCCTTTTCAGGGTCTCGGCCAGGAAAATACCAAGGCACCAGCGATTCCGTATGGTCGGATAGATTTCCGGTTAAAGTGCGGACTTTATTTTT
>CAYHFE010000541.1:0-5542 GCA_964355375.1 uncultured Verrucomicrobiota bacterium | reverse complement strand
AGACGATGCGACATTGCCGGCCCGGAAGTAGCGTGAGCGTCGCGCGCAACACAGACGTTCGCTCGCGCGGATCAGTCCCGGCCGCATGCTCCTGCGAATTGGCGAACCCGTCGCCATCCGGATCTCCGCCTCCGCCGTCCGGGCCGGCTCCGGACAGCGGATTCAAGCGATGAATCACTTCCCAGCCGTCCGGCAAGCCATCTCCATCAGTGTCCGCCCGTGCCGGATCCGTGCCCAGCCGCGCTTCCTCGTCATTAACCAGTCCGTCGAGATCGGGATCGGGATCGCTGGCCAACTGCACGGGAATTCCCTCGAGCACCACCGAGCCCAGTCCGGACCCGCGCAACGATCGGCCCAGGAAACTGGTATCCAACTGCCGGCTCTGGCGGAGAGGATTGGCCTCGAACGCGCCGCCCCCCACCACTGCGCCCAAGCGAATCGTGTCGCCGGGCCGCAAATCTCCCAAAGCCTGCAACGGGATGGCCAATGCGATGAAATTCGCGTTCTGTTCGCCGGAGATGGGTCCCGTCTGCGGCGAGCGATTGAACTGCTGCAAACGAGTGCCCGGAAGACCGGAGATGGGGCCATCCAGGTGGAAGATCCCTTGCCCGATGTTCAGCGGCAGGCCGGGCCGGGCGAAACTCCGCGCCGTCCCATCGCCAAACTCGTCCCCGAGAATGCAACCGATCACCGGCGCGAAATTGGTGAAGGAAAGGTTGGACAGAAAATCCAAACCATCCGCCCCTTCCTGGTCCGGATCGATCCGGCCATTGCCCACGCCGACGAGGTTCGTCACGCCTTTCAAACGGGGCGACTCCAGGAACAGAAACACGTTGTTGTTCGGGTAAATCATGCACTGTTCGATTCCCACAAAAAGGTGGGTTTGATCGTTGTTCACATAAACTTGTCCGAGATTGGAGAAGAGGCCGGCCTGGGTCGGAATGGGCGGGCCTCGGAAATCAAAGTTTTGCCCCGTCACATTGCCATCCCCGTCATCGGCCGGCTTCGTTTCGATCACCGGCGTGTGCCAGCCGGCGCGGTGAAAACCGGTCCCAGACACGGACCGGCCCAGCGTCATCGAGTCAAACACCGCGCCGGTCGGGTCCAAGGCTTGGAGCGTCAGCGTCTCTCCGTTCACGGTCACTTTCACACAATTGTGCCGGCTCCAGAATTGCGCGCTGGCTTCGTCTAATTGGGTCAAGGGATAAAGACCAACTCCGCCGCCCCCGGACGTGATGGAATAGACGCCATTGGTGGGATTGAATCGCTCATAACTGTGGTCATGCCCCACCAAGGCCATCTGCACCCCGTATTTCTCGGCGAGCGGCAGGATCACGTCGCGGATGTCGATGCGATCCGCGACACGGTTGCCGTTGAGATCATCAAATCGATGAAGCCCTGACGTGCACATGGGATTATGAAACAAGAGAAACTTCCAGGGCTTCTGGGACGCCGCGAGGTCGGCCGTCAGCCAGCGATGCTGATCATCGCCCGGCTTGAGTTGATACTGGTTCAAATAGGGGACAAACAAGACGGCGAAATGGGCGTCGCCATGGTCAAAGGAATAATAGTGTTCGGTCCCGGTGACGGAATTAGTCGGAAGATAGAAAGTCTCCAGAACGGCGGCGTCACCGCTGTACAAATCATGGTTGCCAAAGGCAAAAAAATACGGAGTAGTGCGCGCGTGCGGAGCGTAAACGCTCAGACACCGGGTGTCGGCCAAGGGGAGGGTGAAGGACGGATAGATCACATCCCCCGCGTGCAGCACCAAGTCGGGTTCAGCCCGGCGAATCACCTCGGCGATGGCGTATTGTTCCGCCGATCCGGCCCCGCTATCGCCGAACAAGACAAAACTGAGCGAGCCCCGCTCCTTCAATGTTCGGAACGACCGGGTCTCGGCGGTCGCGGTCTGTCCCCCGGCCGTGCTGCTGACGCGGTACTGGTAGAGCGTGTCGGAAGCCAGGTTGGTGAGGGTCAACACATGGTGGGTCGCTGGCGCAGGATTCGCCAGGCGGCGCTCCAGCGCGGCGCTGGTTCCGAACTCGACCACCGCATCGGATGGCCGGGCGGTCCGCCAGATGATCTGGACGCGGTTGCTGGAGGAGTTCTGGATGAAGGGACCGCGGGTGAAATTGGCCAGCAACTCTGGGAGCAATCCAAAACTCCAGTCACCCAGCCCCGTGGTCAGGGCATGGATGGCGAGGACATTCGAGCCCGCGATCAGCCTGTCTCGAAACTCGCTCAAGTCGATCTCTTCGGGCAGACCGCGCGGGTGGGCCAAGACGGCCACGGCCTCGCGCGGCAAGAGAGTATCGGGATCGCCTTTGACATTACGCCGGACGATTTCCCGTCCGTTGAGGTAGCCCACGAATCCGGCGGAATAATCGATGCGCAGGACCAGCCATTGCACCCGCGCCGGATCGGCCACGGCGAAGGTCTTGCGAAAATACGCGGACACACAACGCCAACCCACATCCGGCAACACCGTCGCCTCGTTGTAGGAGCTGGCGCCACTGGAGAATCCGGCTCGCCCCAGCGGCCACTGTGAGTCGTCGAAGCCAGGCAGCCGCCAAGCTCCGAGGGGGCCGGGCGGCTCGACCAGCCCAGGGAGATAACGCCAGCTCTCGCCGACGCGGACGAGTCCGACATCGTCAGCCAGGATCAGACCCGTCCAAGCGAGCCACACCGCAAGCCAGCGCACCAGCACTCGATCACACTAAAGAATAAGAGGGCTCAGTCAAACTTTGTTGCAACATCAAACTTTGTCGTGGCCTGAAATGCGGTTATCGACTCCTTCTTTCCCAACAGCCTCTGAGCCGCAAGTATTCAATTGCGCGGGGGAACGCAGGCACCCTCGCGTGCGGTGGTCGGCGCCCTCGCCGACCACACTGGCACCGGCCAACGGGTCACCGTTGGGTGACTGAATTGGGCCTTCGTTCTGACCGGCGGTGCGCCGGTCGGCCCACGCGAGAGCGCGTAGGCTCCTCAATCCTGACTGCACACAAACGGCTGCGAGGGCGTCTGAGAATCCTCTCTCGGGTGGGAGCCGAGGTGAAGCGGCTCTGATTTTCGATGAAGTCCGCCGCCTTCTCCCGGAGAAACGGGAGTCTCCTCACGTCGCCTTCTGCTTCTGAAACAGGCCCTAACCGATCGCTGGATCCGCCAGCGCGTAATACTGCGCCACGTTCCCTGAACCGACGTTCGACCCGCGGAACATGCGCAAGAGGGGACGCTGCGGGGTGAATCCGCAGCGCTCGGCCAAGGTTCTAGCGGCGATGTTTCCGTCCGGAATATCCCAATAGACTGGACCATCGGCCAGGCCGGCCAGCAACGACACGATCACCCGAGACGCCACCACCGGCGTCGCCGCCACGACCGGCCCCACGTATCCGGCCCGCGAACCGATTCGCGCCATGCCCAACCCGACGATTTCTCCGCTCTCCGATTCGTGAACCAACGCCCTGGTGGAGTCACGCGCCAGCCGTTCGAGCATGGTCGTTCGAGAGACGCCAAGAGCGCCCCGATCCAATGACTCGACCCGCGCGGCGTCCGCGGCGCCAAAAATCCGCAAGAGCCGAGGCTCGTTTCCAGTCTCGATCTCAGCCGCGGAGGGGCTCGAACATTTCTTCTCCCATCGCGTCAGACCCCATTCCTCTCGAAACCCCAATTGTTCGTAGAGCGGCCTTCCCAAAGGCGTGGCATCCAGTTTGACACAGCCGATTCCTTTGGCGTCCAAAAACTCCAGGCCATGAACCAACAAAGCCCGGCCGATCCCGCGCCGTCGAAGTTCGGGATGCACCAGTACCATCCCGATCCAAGCCAAGGCTGCGCCATAACACGTCGTGGTCGCCGTCCCGGCGGCGGTGCCGTTCCATTCGGCCACAAAACAACCGTCCGGCTGGTAGTTGAGCAAACGACGCCAGTCGGCGAGCGTCTGGTTCCAGCCCACCGCGGTTCGCACTTCATTGGCGAATTCCAAATCACCTTCCACCATCCGCCGCACCGCGATTCGATCCGTCATGGAGAGAGATTACCGTCAATTGGGACGCGCGTCGAGTTAACCGAGCCGCGTAGAAACGGGCTTCTCTTGGCGCGAAGCCATTCTCATTTTGATAGGTTCGGAGTCCCGGCTTCAGCCGGTCGCCACGTGAAAACCGGCTGAAGCCGGGAATACCTGCGTGGAACGAACCGTGTCCTGAGTCAAAATGAGAATGGCCGGAGCGATCGAGCTTCTCCTTGTTCCCGGGGCTTGGTTTGTTCTATTCTCCCGTCAACGCCGCTCCGCCAATGGAAATGGATCGGCATCGACGTTCACTGGAATTCGTCGTCGCACGAAATTACTTAACCATTCTTCATTCGCCCGCATGAAGCCTCATCCCACTCCGATTTCCTCTCCCCGCTGCGATCATTCCCCCAGCGCCATCCGCCGGAGCTCACCCGAGGGACAAGGCGGCCGCGTTTCTTGGCTCCGCGGCTTCACCCTCATCGAATTGCTCGTCGTGATCGCCATCATCGCCATATTGGCCGGGATGCTCCTGCCCGCTCTGGCCAACGCCAAGAAGAAGGCGACGGCGATCTTCTGCATCAACAACACCAAACAACTTCAACTGACCTGGGTTTTGTATAACGGGGAGAATGACGGCCGCATCGTGCTCAATCCCGGCGCGGTCGCGGTCAACCAAACCAACTATTCCTGGTGCGTGGCCGGGGAACGCCCCGGTGCGACCGGTTATGTCAACGGAGGCGAAACGAACGTCAATCTGTTCATGCATGGATTACTGGGCAAATACGCGCAAACTCCGATGCTCTTTCGTTGTCCCGCCGACAAATTCATTTATCCCGGCGCCAAAGCGCCCCTCGCCCGCAGCTACGCCATGAACAACTGGATGAACGGCTATTACCGCGGCACGACCACGCCGCGGCTCTATGAAAAGGAAGCGCAAATGACCAGTCCGGTGGGACTGTTTGTTTTCATTCACGAGGATCCGAACACGATCGACGATGGCACCATCGCCATCGATCTCGGCGCCAGCACGACCAATAGTTGGTCGAACAGCAACACCGCCGCCGCCCTGCACAGCGGCGCGACCAGCATCGGCTTCGCGGACGGACACGCCGAACTGCATCGCTGGCAGTCGGTCGTTAATTCCAGCGGCCCGATCAAAGGCGTCACCACCGTCAACACCTCGCGGAATCCCAACACCGACGCCAACTGGCTGAAGGCGCGCACGTCCGAACCGAAGTAAGGTCCAAACCCGCGGACCACCGGGGGGGCGTCCAGCTTGCAGCCGTTCTCATTTTGGCGCACAGGGAGTCCAGGCTCCCGTCAATCGCCAGGTGAAGACCGGCTCAAACCGGAACGACCAACGTCGAACGGACGGTGTCCTGGGCCAAAATGAGAATTGCGGTCCGGCCTGGGAGAGCGGTGGCCAACGAATCCTGAGACAGCCGGCCCAACAACCATCGCACGCATCATCGCTCCCTTTGCCCTACCCATGAACCGCGGGGTTTTGCATGGGGAGCGCGGCCGTCCCGGCTGCAC
>CAYHFE010000540.1:0-5544 GCA_964355375.1 uncultured Verrucomicrobiota bacterium | reverse complement strand
GGCTCGTACGGGTCTGTGGGGGTGCCGGCGGGTAACCGCCGGCACTACCCGGAGCATTCCAACAGGAACGAGGCACCTCTCACACGTTCTCCGGCACGGGAAACGGTGGGCGGTACTGGCGCGTCACGAGCTGATTAGCCGTGGCCACCAAGTCGCCTCTGCCGACGAACTGCTTCTTCTCGGCGCCCAGCTCGAGCCACGGCCCGAGCACCGCCTCGGTCTTCGTCCAGTCCAGGCCGTTCACCGTGCCGCCCTTGACCGGATCGTTTCCGGCCCAAAAGACTTCTTCGACGTGGGCCGACGCCGCCTGGCCGTCATGATTAAAGTCCAAGGCCGGCAGATCGCCCCGCCCGGCGGCAGCCTCGGCGCGGATGGTCTGCAAGGCCGCCGCGACCGCCATGGCGCTGGCTTCATTCACCTGGACTTTCATGGTGATCGGCTTGTCTTCCTGGGACAGCCGCGCTCCGTTTTGGTTGCGGCTTCGCCGCGCTGTGTTCTTTCCCGGCCGTTACCGGGTTCGTCGCCTGAAGTCCAGGTTACGGACAAGCGGATTGCCGTCTTCTGAACAAATGTCCAAACCTTCCAGGTGGTCAATCACCGCCGGGACATTCGACGGGCAATTCCCTGGCAGGCCCACTGGAACGTCGGATTGGCAGCGGCTTTCCGGGCGAAACGACCCAAAGCCATTTCGGCATCGGCAAGTTCCCGCCGGATTCAGTTTCCGTATTGGAACACTGGAACGGGCACGGACCCGTGATTGGAGTTGTCGCGGCGCGATGTTCACGCCAGCCTCATTATTTGCGTCCACGCCCAAGGTGAGTGACACCGAAGATAGCGAGGAGAACCGCGCGGCGAAACCGCAGCGAGAACGAGCGCGGCTGTCCCAGCCGCAGCGGGTCGGACTTCACCGACGTCCCAAGACTTTGCCCCACCGTCGGCAAGTTCGAGCGTGCCGCGCTTGGGACAAGTCGCGGTCCGAAATCCTTGCGGCGCGCGAGGATTTGGACGGAGAGCGGGGCAAAAGATGGAACAGCCCTGATCCTCTTCTGCCTTGTGGCGGCAATCTTGTCTTCCCGATGGTAGAACTTCTTCGCAGCCTGCGCGCAAGCCTCTGTTGAGCCGGCAAGAGGAGTTTGGGCGCTTTCCGAATGCAAGCTTGACGGAGGTGAGCGAGAGAATAGCTTCCAGCACATGACCAGGATCGGGGACCCAGCTCGTGTGGCGCGCGCGGCGTCAAGGAAACCAATTGCGGTCAGTCTGATTTCCAGTTTGTGGAGCCTGATTTTCGGCATCGCCGTGCCCTCATGCGCCGCGGGTCCGCCCGAGGAATGGCCAACGTTCAAACACGATCTTAAACGCACGGGATACACTCAGTCCCAAGCTCCAGACGTGGCCAACGTGATCTGGGAAAAGTCCATCCCCGGCGCCGGAAAATGTTGGTCATCACCCTCGATCGCCGATGGCCGGCTCTACATCGGCAACAACAACGGCAATGTTTATTGTGTTGATGCGACCACCGGCAAACAGATTTGGACCTTCTTTACGAGAGTGTCGCAACCCGTCTTTTCCACAGCCACGATTGCGAACGGCATGGTCTTCATTGCCGGTTACGAAATGATCTATGCTCTGCCCTGCCATGATCCGAACAATGACGGCGTGATATCTGGCGACGAAGTCATTTGGAGTTTCCGGTTCGGGAAAAGCACGGGAGGCGTGAATAACGTGGTGACCGGTTCTCCAGCCGTCACGAAGGGAAGACTGTTTCTCGGCGCGGTGGACCAGGTGTTCTATTGTTTCGACGCCGCGCAAGGGGGAGAACCTCTCTGGCGGACCTTCACTCCCTACCGAGGACAGCATGCTTTCGCTTGTTCCCCGGCCGTCGCTGATGGGAAGATCTTCGCCGCCACGGGAAATCAATCGGGGTCCGGCCGGCTCTACTGCTTTGGGGAAGCCGACGGCCGGATTCTGTGGGAGTTCGATATCGACGACATCACCTTCTCGTCGCCAGTGATTGACGGGAAACGGGTATTCATCGCCAACAGCGGCGATTGGATTGGGGGGAATTCTGTTTACCGGCTCTATTGTCTCGATGTCGCTGGATACCTGGATCGGGTTGATGACGGAATTGCGGACAGCCATCGAGGGCGGTCGGATCTCATCTGGGCGTATGACACCAAGGATTACGTCTATGGCACTCCTTCAATTCATGGTGGCAGGCTTTACTTTGGCAGTTGCAGCGGTCTGTTCACCTGTCTGGACGCAGAAGACGGCAAAGTAGTTTGGGTGTTCAAAACCTCGCCAAAATACCGGACCCAGCCGAGAGGCATTTTCAGTTCCCCGACTATTGCCGACGGGAAAGTCTTCTTCTGTACGATCGAGGGAAAGCTCATCGCGCTGCCGGAAGTCGATCCCGACGGCGACGGAACCATTTCATCCGATGAGGTGATTTGGTCCTACCCGATCGGCGGAGACGGCGTGTGCTCGCCCGTCGTTGCTGATGGGTTTGTTTATGTCGGCAATCACCAGGGAAGGCTCTTCTGCTTCGGTTCGCGTGGCGGTGACCGATGGCGTGATTGAATGGGCGCTATGATTGGCGCGCGCTGGATTTCATTCTCCGCTCGCCGCCGCCGCTTTCATTGACACCCTGCTTGAGCGGGGTGTTGAATCGTGACGACGGCGGAAACCCTTGGAACGGTTTCCCGGGGGCCTTGGTGCCCCAGCCGCCATGGAAACCGTTGCAACGGTTCTTCGCCTCCGCTGCCGGCTTTCACCCCGCTCAAGCAGGGTGTTAATGAGACGAAGCTGGAACAGCCGCGTCCTGCGCCGCGCCGTGCTTGATACAGCACTTTTTTGTGGATTGTCGGGCGCCATTCCAACAAGCTATCTGCCGTAAAGACATCCAGACAAATGGCAATTCCTATGACTCTTTCCCTCTCTCAGTCGCGGCTCTCACGCCGCTCATTCCTCGCCGCGACCGCGGCACTCGGAGCCCTTGGCGCCGCCGGGCAAGTCAGGCTCGGCACCCGCGTCCATCCGATCGAGGAGATTGAGCGCGAGAACCTCAAGATCACCGACATCAAAGTCACGCTGCTTTCCTACGAGCTCCCGCCCGACAAACAATGGGTCACCGGGACATTTGTCGTCTGGAAGACCGACGCGGTTCTGGTCGAAGTCTTCACCGACAAGGGTGTCGTCGGGATCGGTGAACCAAGCCCGTACGGCGGCCCGGAGGGAATCAAGAAATTCATTGAAGAACAGGTGCGGCCGCGGCTGATCGGCAAGAATCCCTTCGACGTGGAACGGTTGACCAGCTCGTGGAACGATTCCTCGTTCCGCTATCAAGTGGCGTGGGCCGGCGTCGATGCCGCGCTTTGGGACATCCTCGGCAAGGTCAAGGGACTGCCCGTGTTCAAGTTGCTCGCGACCGACAACCCGCCCAACCCGCACATTCGGATGTATGCGAGCGGCGGCGTCGAATACGCCTGGTACAAGCGCCCGGAAGATCTGATCGACGAGGCCGTCCGGCACAAAGAGAACGGTTACACCGCCTTCAAGTTCCGCATCGGGACGGAATGGAAGAACAGCCAGATGACGATCCGGAAGTACATACCGTACTTGGAAAAGATGCGGAAAGCCGTCGGCCCGGACTTCGACTTGATGCAGGAATCCAATATGCGCTGGACGTTGGAGCAATGCCTGGAAATCTGCCCGGTCCTGGAAGAACTGAAATTCCTTTGGTTCGAGGAGCCGATCAATCGGCGCGGCGATGGAGGGATCGAAGGATATATCAAGATCAACCAGGCGCTGCCGACCGTGCAGGTGTCCGGCGGCGAGACCATGATGACCCGATTCGACTTCAAGCAGTGGATTGACCGTGACGCGTACGACATTGTCCAGCCGGATGCGAACACCACCGGATTGACCGAAGCCTGGCAGATCGCCCGCATGGCGCACGCGCAAGGCAAGCTGTGCTGCCCGCACAACTGGCACGGCGGTTTGACCACCCTGGCGAACGCCGCGTTGGTCGCCGCGATTCCGAATCGATTGATGCTGGAGTTGAACCAGACCTTTAACCCGTTCAAGGAAGAGGTCTTTAAGGATCCGCTCATGGTCAAGAAGGGCTATATGGATCTGCCGGATAAGCCCGGCTTCGGCGTCGAGTTGACTGACGGTTTGGCGAAAAAATTTCCCTACCTGCCGGGTTCCTACAGCCGGCCGAACCGGGAATTGCCCGGCTAACCCCCCGTAACCATTCAGTCGACCTTGGCCAGTTCGTTGCTCAAGCTCCGCCCTTCGCTGCGAACCGCCATCCGGTGCCCTCGCCCCCCGGTCTGCAAAAACTCTGTTGTCAAATCGCGGGCGGTTCGGGATACTGAAACCGAAGCAAATGGCCGTGCCCTTCGCGATGAACGACTTGTTCCTGACCGCAACCCTCGGACAGGTCGCAAATCGAGGTGCTCGCGCCGCAACGAGAGAGTCGAACCAGCATGGACGATCCGATTAAGACCCAGAAATACCTCGAAGTAAGCGATCCGACCAAGAGTTGGGTGCGAGAACGCGTCGATGAACTGCTCACCTCCGATCTGGTGGAGCTTTCATTTTCTGAAGCCGCCGCCGAACTTCTCATTCTCGCCCAGAAGGAGAACGCCACCATGGAAGATTTCGGCCGGGTCATTTCGCTCGATCCCTCGCTGACCGCCCGCTCGATTCAAGTGGCCGGCTCCATCGCCTTCGCCGCCCGCACCATCGACAGCATCAACCAAGCCCTCATGCTCATCGGGGTGCAGCAAATCCGGCTCATCGCCTTCGCCGTGGGCACGATCGACACCTTCAAGCAGTACAAAGAGAAGATGGATTGGCGGCGGTTTTGGTTTCACAATGTTCTGGTGGCGCGACTGACCGACCGGGTGGCTTCGTGTTTCCGTCCACCCAGCGGGATGGAATATCTGGCCGGCCTGCTCCACGATGTGGGCAAGCTGATGATGGAGCATTATTTCTCGAAAGAATTTGAGATCGTGCGGGCCGAATCAGTCAGGCGCTGTTGCAGCCACGCCACGGTCGAAAAAGAACTCCTCGGGATGGACCACACCCAAATGGGCGCGGCGTTGTGCGACCGTCTGGAAATTCACCCGCATATCCTCCGGGCGGTGCTCTATCACCATGACCCCTTGAATTTCGCCCACACCGAAGATCCAGCGAGCGACGGTGGCTTCCTGGCCGCCTGCATTGCCGTGGCCGATCGCCTGGCCAACTTCGCCACCTCGCACGCCGCCACCACCCGCTGGCTGAGCCCGCCGGTGGAGCATTCGGCGGAGTGGGTGTTCCTCAATCAGTTGGCCACGGTCGATCGATTTCAGGTCAATCTGCCGGTCGAGATCCAGCGGACTCAAGAAGACTTGAGCGCGTTTCTCGCGTAGCCGTCCGCCCATCCAAGCGAGGCCCCACCGAAACCGCTGCCGAAGCCGAAGCCGGCCGGATCGGACGAGTGACCTTTCCATGAACCGTTTGTTAACCGGGCGCATCGATGTTCGAGAGGAGGGCCGG
>CAYHFE010000539.1:0-5547 GCA_964355375.1 uncultured Verrucomicrobiota bacterium | reverse complement strand
CGTCTCGGCGTCCGCGGCGATCATGCGCCACACCGGCACCTCGGCCACCGCCTCCGGATGGAGGAAGGTGTAGTCCCGGCCCAAGTCCACGGCGAGCCATTCGCCCACGGCGACATAATCCGCTTCCGGCACGGCCACACCCCCTTGATAGAAACCGAGCGGCCCGTCGAGGTGATGGCTGCCTTGCAGGGTGGCGATGGGGTAGAGAACGGCGATGTCGGCCATGTGGGCGTCGTCATTTTGCAGCATCACGTTCAGTCGGGCCAGGTAGGTATTGAACTCGGGCAATCGCCCCGCATAAAGAGGATGGCGCCACGACAACTCCGGTTTGAAGGTGACCTTCGTGTTGTCATACCACACGGCATGGGGGATGAGGAGATTGATGCCTTTGGTGTACTGTTCCATGGCCACGGTGTAGAGGGCGTCCCAGGACAAGTCGCCCATCGCGCCGTAAGTCTCGGACATGACCAGGGACTTGTCCCAGTTGTAGGCGGCGGAGCTGACGACCTTGTAAAACCGTTCGGCCGGGCGGTCGCCCCCGATCTTGTCGATCCCGGGAATATCGAGGTGCTGGAAGCATTTCATCAGATCGCCCGAGACCGAGACGGGATTGACCACTTCCTCCTGGTCCTGGTGACCGGTGGCCTTGATGCCGTGGCGGGTGCTCCAGTCTTGGATGCGCTTGGTGAAGCCGGTTGCATACAACTCCGCGCGGAATCCGAAGAGGTAATTCCGGGCGGCGGCCGTTTCGGGACCCATGTCATACCAAAGCGCGGGATAGTAGGGGCGCGGATTGAAGCCGTAGCGGGCTTCGAACTTCGGGTTGAATTGGTCCGTCCAGGTCCGACCACCCGCCCGGTAAAGCGTCGGCTCATCGAAAAAGGTCGAGTCGATCGTCGTGCCGAAATGAGCGGGAAACCGGTCGTAGTAAGCCTGGTGCGTGAGCTGAATGAACCGGTCCGCCGCCTCGGGATCGAGGTAATCGCAGATGGGATCGCCATCCTTCACGCAAACGAAGGCCATGACCTTCCAGGGGCCGGCGGGAGCCGGCCAATCGATCTTCCCCTCGCGCACGGAGTCGGTCAGATCCACGCGCTTCCAAGTCGTGGGGTTCATCGCCACGAGCGCGGCCAACTGGCCGGGAGGAAGGTTCGTGTGGAATGGCGCCGGGCCGGTGATTTCCCACTCGTGCTTGTCCAGTCGCTTGATCGTCAGTTCCGGCCAGCGCTGGGCGAAGAGGCTCGTGTCGCTGGAATTCTGAGACCCGGCGGAGCCGCTGGGAAAACCGTATTCGTCGTAGAGCGAGAGCGTCAACCCCAGGGCCTTGGCTTGCTCCAAGGCTGCGCCGTAAACCGCGAAATACTCGTCGCTGAGGTAGGCCGGTGAGAACTTCTTGCCAAACGGCAGGATGCCGAACCCGCCATAGCGAGAGCGGTCGCGGGCCTGGCGCATCTGGTCTTTGACCGTCTCGATGGTGACCCGGGTATTGTTCCAGAACCAGAGCGGCCGCGGCCAGGCGCGCTGGGGTGGATCTGTGAAATCTCGGCGCAGGCTTGGGGCGACCTCGGCGTCGGCTGGAGCGGCGGCCGGGGCGGCGGTGATCTCCGGGGCCATCGCCCCGCCAAGGAGGAGAAGCAAAGTGTAGCAGAGTCGGTTCATTTCAGTTCTTCCTTTCAGTTGTGGTTCATTGTCGCCACCTCCAGTGTCACCGGGCCGAGCAAACCGGAAGTTGGTTCGCCCCGGTAGCGGGTGGGGATCGTCATGTAGTGGTTGGCCAGCGTGTTGAAGACCAGCACTTCGATCCGGTTTTCGCCGGGCTTCACCTGCTTGGAGATGTCCACGCGCCAGGGCGGCGCGACGCGAAGGCCGGCCAGCTCGTTGTTCACTCGGACCTCGGCCGTGGCGACGACTTTTCCAAGATCGAGCATGATGGTGCCGCGGGCTTGTCCCGGCGTCAGCGTCACGGTTTGGCGATACCACGCGCCGCCGGAGTAGCACTCCAGCGCGCCCGCCTTCGACCAGTCACCCAAAGGGGCGACTCCGGAACCGCATTCCAAGCGCACCGGATCGGGGAATACGGCCGCGCCGCTGGCCCCAGTCTCGGGCACGACGCGCAGGGCGACCACCGTCGCGCGGGGCAGGGGAGTGATCGCCTCGAAACGACCTGGGATTGCGGCGCGCATCGACTGGCCGTCAACCCACGCTTCGACGGTGCCCTTGATCGTGAGAGTCATCGCGCGCAGGCCGGGGGGCGCGGTGAAACGGAACCATTCGGCCGGCTTGGCTCCGGCCTGCGCGTCGCAACGAATGACCAAGGGATCGTCAAACCAGGTCATGGCCAGCGGCGTGCGTTTTGTCGGCGGGGAATCGGTTCCGTCGCGTTTGACCACGAAATAGCCGCGTCCCGCTTGGTCGTAGCGGACTAGGATCGGATTGGGGCCGGCCCGCAGGGAAATGGGTTGGCGCGGGTTTTCGAGTCGCGCGCCGTTCAGGAACACGGCCGCCGGCGTCAACACTTCGGAAGCGTGCGGCTTCTCGCCCTCCTGGCGGGCGCTGGCCACGATGCGGGCCGTTGTCTCGTGATCGAGGGTTGCGCTGGTCCAGAGGTAATAGCGGCCTCCCGGTATCTCTGGCTCATACTTGAACTCGTTGAGCGCATTGCCCCGTTTGCCCAGACAAAGGAAATGGTCGGTGACGTTTTCTTTCAAGCCATGCCAACCTTGGTGCCCGGGATCGCCTTCGAGCCCTTGGCGCCATGAGAAGGCATAGGGTCGCCAGAAGAACAACTGGCCGGCGACGTTGACGGCGGCCCGCGGATTGACCCGCGTGAGCTTGGCCAACTCGGCGTCGAGGGCGCCATAGTCGGCGTCGGGAGAGAGCGGTCCCAGTTGCCAGAATTGTGGGCCGAAGTCGTAGGTGGCCCGCTCCCAATTGCTGTCATCAAAATCGGGCTTCGCCCAGGCGGTGGCGGCACCGCTTTCCACGGCGTGACGGAAGATGCGGGCTTCGGGACCGATGATTTTGTCGGTGGCGGGCAAGCGGAAATCGCCGTGGCGATTGTCCATCGTTGGCTTGAGTTCGAACTCCCACTCGCCATCCAGAGTGATTTTCTGCGTGGCCCGCTCGGGACGCGGTGGCGGATTGAGATGCGGCCGGCCCGGCGTGAAGACGACGATCTGGGCTTCGTACTCTTCCAGCGGCAACTCCACCATCGTCCCGGTCGCGGTCTCGCCCAGCACGCGCATCGGCTGGGTCAAACCAGTCCACGGATCCCACAACTCGACCTGACCCTTGGCCCGAAACTCGACCGCCGAGTTCTTGGGCGCATCCATGACCATGTAAACCTCGCGGGGTCCGACTTTGCGATGCAGGGAGCGAACGGGTTTGTCCGCGCGAAGGTCGGGCGTGAACGCGCCGAGAATCCTGGCGGGGGCGTCGGTCGGTTTGGCCAGGCGACGGAGAGCCGGAAACGTGGCGGCGAGCAGCGCGTCCAGTTCGGAGTCATCGCGCCCGGCGCGGTCGCTGGCCAGGGGCAAGGTGCCGATGTTCCACACCAGACCGCCAGCCTGGGCCAGGCGGCTCGCGATTTCCAGCGAGGACCAGCGCACGGCTTCCATGGCTGGAAAGAGGAGCGCGCGGTAGGAGGAATCGGCAACCTCCAAACGGCCCTCACGAACCCGGGCACGCGCGAGCGAGTCGGCATCGACAAACTCGAAATTGACGCCCGCGGCCATGAGGGCGCGGGCGGTATCGAAGGCCGTCTTGGTCGCCTTGGGCCCGTCGAGGCCGGCCTCGAATGGCGCCACCGGATAGAGCACGGCGACGTCGCAGACGAAGGTGCCTTGGCTGAGCAGATACGAGAGCCGTTCAAAGTACTTCAGGAACGCGCCCATGTGTTCCCAGTAAGGCATGCGGAAGTGGTAGCAGGGCGGCGCCCATTCCCAAAACGAGCCATGGGTCGTGTAGTAGAGCCCGTGCAAGTTGAGCAGCGTGCAGCCGTAGAGATAATTCTCACGCGTCGCCAGCATCAACCGCTCCGGCGTCGCGCCCCAGCCGAGACTGTGGTAGCCCTCCAACCAAACGCGCGGCCGACGATAAAGACTGGCGATCGACGAGGAAACTTTGCCCTTGATCAGGTCGGCCTGGCCGCCGGGTGTGTCGTGGCCGGGCGCGGTGTACCAGCGGGTGGCGCGGAAATAGTCGCCGAACTCGTCGGGCCGCAAGCCGCGGCCGCCCGAGTCGCAGGCGAAGATCAGGCCGCGTGCGGCGTGCCAGCGGTAGATCGGTTGAAAATACCGTTCCTCCATCAACGCCATCCGCACGTCGGCGTAGTCCATGCGCACCTTGGGCGTGACGGCGCCGCAGTCGTTCCATAACGCGGGCAGAACTCCGAACAGATCGTAGCCCTTGCGCTTCTGGAACTCGGCCGCGAAATCGGCGTTCCAGACATGAGCGCCCGCCCCAACCTGCAGCTCGTCGTTGAAGAAGTAGTTCAAGCCTTCGGAGGACCGGTTCGGCGTGGCCTCTTGGAAGCGTTGATAGAAGTCGCGAATGACAACGTCGCCGATGCCGGCCAACAGGGGATTAAGCGTGTTGGCCTGACGCTCCGCGCGGACCAGCCACAGTTCCCATTCGCCGGCGGGCGCCGTCCAGGCGAGTCGGCCGTTGCGAATGAGCGGCATCAAATTGATGCCCCCGCTCTGGAGTTGGCTGCCCTCCACGTGATAAGCGCGGGCCGCGATCAGGTCGGCCGGCACAGCGAGGTCGGCGGATTGGCCGGCCTGGAGGCGCCGGCGCGGCAGCGGTTCGAGCTTAAACGCATTGAGCTCAGGCTTAGTATAGAAGAGTTGTCGGAACAAATTGTTCGTCCCGGGCCAATCGAGTGTGTAAGTGCTCAAGCCAATGCCCATCCCGCGTTGGCGGCACTCGTCCGCAATCCGGCCCCAGATGCGCCACCACGGCTCGCTGAAGAGGGGCGGCTCGGCCGCATAGGTGGGCCAGCCGGGTGAGTCTTCGTGGGCGTAATTGACCTGGACGCCGCTGATGCCTTTCTCGTGCAATTGCTCGATCTGCCCAATCAGCCGCTCTTCATCGAGCGGATCTCCGGTCCACCACCAGAAGGGCACCTCGCCGTAGCCCGGCGGCGGATTTTGGAAGCCCGGCAGCGCGTTCAGATTTGCGTCACGACTCGGGTAACCGCTGGCGTGGGCGGGCGCCGCCACGGCCTGGACCGGATCGCTGAAATCCAAAGCGGCGGCGCAGGCGGTTGCCACCAATCCCGCCGCCGCCAACCCCAACGCCAAGGCCAACGTGCTTTGCCGAGAGGCTCTCGTCTTCTTGATCATGGAATCGCCTTGTTGTTTTGTTGGCCAATATCACGCGCTGAACCGGATCGCCGGGCAGCGGGGTCTTCTTGTTGACGTGATAGCACGTCTTGAGAATGTCGGCGAGCTCGATCCTGAGCCGGATCGATTTAGTTGAGATGGGGAGCGCGCGCTCTCTCGCGTGCCGCGGTCGGCCTGTCTGCCGAACAGGCAGGCGCCCTCG
>CAYHFE010000538.1:0-5565 GCA_964355375.1 uncultured Verrucomicrobiota bacterium | reverse complement strand
TCACATTCCCTTCCAGCCGTTGCACCTCAACTCACCTTTCGCAATTAGAATGATCTGCCATGCCCAGCGCATACATCGAGACGACGATCCCGAGCTACTACGTTGCCCGACCCTCCATGAACGTGATTCAGGCATCGCGTCAGGCGAGCACTCGAGCATGGTGGGACGGCGGCTGCTCTGGATTCGATCTTTTCACCTCGCGTGAGGTTCTTGAAGAGGCTCAGGAGGGCGATCCTGACATGGCCCGACAGAGATTGGATTTACTTCGTAGTGTAGCGCGGCTTGATTTTACCGATGATGTCGGCGCCGTTGCTGAAGCATTGATCAAGAAGGGTTTGATCCCCACCAAGGCGGCATCGGACGCGATCCATATTGCCGTGGCATCCATCCATAGAATGGACTATCTTGTGACATGGAATTTCAAGCACATCGCCAATCCGTATATTCGCGACGGCCTCCGCAAAGCGGCGGAGGAAGCAGGATTCCGGCTTCCGGTGATGTGTAGTCCGGAGGAGCTGATACAATACGATGAAGACAATTGAAACCACTTCGATTAAGGCCGACCCTGTGATCAGGGAAGTCCGCCGCGCCAAGGTCGCGTTAGCGCAAAAGTATGACTTTGACGTGCGAGCTATGGTGCGCGCTTTGCGCGAGCGAGACGAAAATGAAAAGTGCGAACAAGGCACTGGACCGAACGTGCTACCGCACGTCGGTCACCTTTGACGTTGGCAGCATGGCGTTGCCGTCGGAGACCAGTGGCGCGACTCCATCTTCCAACGAAACAGAGTAAACATGAAGGAATCCTGCATGAATAGTTCCACCATTCACAGTCTGGAGCACGCCGCCCGTTTCCTTGACGTGCTTGAGGAGGATATTGGAATCAACAGGCTAGGGACTCCTGTTTGCCCCGGCACCAGTTCCGCGCCTTCGGAAGGCGAAATGAAACAATTCGTTGCCGCTGTTTCCAAAATGCACGTGGGAGACACAGGCATTCTCCCATCGTGGATCGATGTCGAGTTGACCGCTCGTTTGGCTAGCGAACGGCAGATTCTGATGTCGAAATCCGCCGACGAACGAACCGGCGACTGCGAGTGGAGTTAAGATGTCCATGAACGTTCTGTTGGGTCAGGCATCTACTCACGCGAGAGGGCCAAGCTATCGCACAAAGTTCCCACTGGCGAGACAGGCAGATGGACCGTAAGTGATGACTACGAAATATGGCTTCTTGACGGTGGCCGTCTGTTTCTCTGCAAATGCCATGTGTCCAATGTCGGACATTACGATGACGGAACGGCGTGTTCAGGCTACTTTAACGACTCGTGGACGATTCGTCGCTCCGAAGAGGCGGTGCTTCAGTGTGAAGAGAACCATACCTTCCGGTTTTTCACCAAATATCTCTATGAGGCAACCAAGCGATACATCGCGGAGCGAGCATTTTTGCTGTGGTGTGAGGAGGGTCGCCCCTCTGGCCAAGACCTGAAACATTGGCTTACCGCAGAGAAAGAACTCTCCGGGCCATTACGGCCTCTTTGGGAATGATTTCAATGAGCAAACCGCCGAACAAGGTCACTGGACCGAACGCGGGCGGGCCGCGTCAGTTTCCAGTTCGGACGCCACTGGCCGCCCGCGTCGGTCAGTTCTGGCGTTAGGCGGCCAAACGACGCTCACCGCACATGCGCTTTCATCTTGGAGCCATACCTAGTTCGCAAGACTTCGTGCCTGACGCTTCGTGGAGGTCACTGCGCGAGCCGTCCCCTTGGCCCGAAAAACTTGTCGCGCTGCCAGTCAGTGTAGCCGCGGCGGCAATAGTGGCAGTGCTTTGGTTTCTCCTCACGCCGTTGCGAGACGTTACGCCCGCGATGTCTTGGCGGGCTTATTTACTTTCGTTTCCGTGTATCGTCGTCGTCCACGAGCTTATCCATGCGCTGGTCCATCCGATGACGGGGCGTTCGGCGCACTCCATTCTGGGCTTTTGGCCGGCGGGTGGTTTTTTCTACGCCCACTATGACGGCGAGTTGAGCCGTAATCGTTTTCTCGCCATCCTGCTCATGCCTCTGCTCATCATCAGCATAGTTCCGCTTCTTGTGTCGGCTGTTACACAAGTCTCATCTGGCTGGGTCGCGTTTGTTTCTATATTCCACGCTTTTTTGGCTGGCGCGGATCTGCTGCCAGCAGGCTTGGTTCTATTTCAAATTCCAGCTACTGGGATTGTCCGCCAGGAGAGCTGGAGGACATACTGGAGAGCGCATGACACATTGGCCGCCTAGCAAAACGCTCCACACGAACCGGCGCCCCGCTCTCGGCTTTGGCCTGAGCGTTGATTTGTTTGCCGCCTGGCGGCGTTATCACGTCATTGTCCGGGCGGCGGTCGCTCAGCTTGATCGTTGATAGGGCGACAGAAGCACGCCATGGTCGTAATTATCAATGGTGCTTTCGGAGTCGGTAAGATAACCGTCGTCGGCATCCTGCGCCAACGATTGCACAGGAGCACTGTGTTTGACCCTGAAACTGTTCGTTTTACAAAATAGGGAGGCCTACCCAGTCGTCAGGTCAGCCTTGGGAAGAACCTGCAGGGTTCCAATAGTGGAGGTTTGGTTCAGGATTCCGATGCCTGCGCGAAATGAAGCCCAAACGGCTCGGTTTCAGCATTTCAGACGGCTTAAGCAAAGAGCTTTCGGACATACTCGGCATTGCGCTTGACGTCGGCCACGGCATTTTTCGAGGGGCTGGAGGTTTCCAGGACGATCCAGCCCCGGTAACCGATGTCCTGGACGGCCTGGGCGATGGGTTCAAATTTGGCTTTTTCGTCGTCGAGATATTTGCCTCCGTTTTTGAAATGAAACTGGGCGATGCGACCTTTGAGGAGATGAATGTCGGACGGCACGTGGTGACGTTTGGTGGTGCCGGTGTTATAGACATCAAAGTAGATCTGGACCGCCTCATGGTTGATGCGGTCGAGGATGCGCGCGTTCTGTTCGCCGTTCAAGTAGTTCTCGATCCCCAGAATAACCCCGGCGGCTTGGGCTCGCGGCGCGGCGGCTTTGAGGCGTTGCACGAGCACATCGACGTCCTCGCTCTTGATCTTCTCCGCGGTGTCGAGCAAATCGCCTTTGCCAAAGAAAGCCACCAGGATCACCCGGGCTCCCAGGTCATGGGCGGTGTCAATGCTCTGTTCCAGCCAGGCTGGCGCGCGTGGGTCGCTGGCCAGCGGATTCGAGTTGAGCAGACCCATCATCAGCGAACAAACCGGCAAACCAGTCTGCGCCATCTGTTCTTTGGTGCGCGTGCGGACCTCTGGATCAGCCACACGCAACCGGTCGGCCGCGCCGCCGACCTCAATCTCCACTCCATCCAGGCCCGCCTGCTTGGCTTGTTCGAGCCCGACCACACAGGCACCGACGCGGATGGACGCGCGTGCTGAATTGAGGGTCGGGGCGGCCTGCAGTTGCGCCAGGCACGTGCTGCCGGCCAAGGCGGTGGCGGTTTGTCCAAGAAAGTTTCGGCGTGTCATATTCATAGTGGTTTCGCGGGAAAGGTCTTGATTTGAAGTTGCCATACTTTCATTGGATTGCGCTGAGCTGGAAAACATTCATCTTGCTTGACGAGGATGGGCGGTTTCAAAGAGCCAGCTCGGCGGGCGGCCGCTTCTCTGGGGCGGAGACCTTCGAGACTGAAGGCCATCCGACGCCTTCATTTCGGGAGGAGAATCAGATCGGACGGATCGGCGGACTTGTGCGGAACGGGATTTTGTCTTGTCTCGTGTCATGCGGAAGCCTAGGTTCTCCAGCGCCGTGAAAAGAGAAGGCCTTATCGTCGATGACATGTTCCGGGGGATGGCCTTCGACAGATTCATTATTCCATGGAAACCAAGAATGTTGGCCGGAAGGGTGCAGTCGAAAACAAAAGAGCAGTGGAGTTCATCGAGAAGGTGATGAAACGGAACCCGGGTGAACCGGAGTTTCATCAGGCGGTCCGGGAGGTCGTCGATTCCGTGATGCCGTACATCGAAGAGAATCCAAAGTATCTCAAAGCGAAAATCCTCGATCGGATGGTCGAGCCCGAGCGGGTGATCTTGTTCCGGGTTCCGTGGATGGACGACAAGGGCGAGGTTCAGGTGAACCGGGGATTTCGGATCGAGATGAACAGCGCGATTGGACCGTACAAGGGTGGCCTGCGATTTCATCCCAGCGTCAATCTGGGCATTCTCAAGTTCCTGGCGTTCGAGCAAGTGTTCAAAAACTCGCTCACCACCCTCGCCATGGGAGGGGGCAAAGGCGGTTCGGACTTTGATCCAAAGGGCAAATCGGACCAGGAAGTGATGCGGTTCTGCCAGAGTTTCATGACTGAGCTCCAGCGGCACATCGGACCGGATACGGATGTCCCCGCCGGCGACATTGGGGTCGGGGGCCGCGAGATCGGCTTCATGTATGGACAATACAAGAGATTGCGGAACGAGTTTACTGGGGTTCTTACGGGCAAGAGCATTGGTTGGGGCGGCTCGCTCATTCGACCGGAAGCGACGGGCTACGGCTGCGTCTATTTCGTTGAAGAAATGCTCAAGACCCGGGGTGAAACGTTCAAGGGCAAGGTCTGCACGGTTTCCGGATCGGGCAACGTCGCTCAGTACACCATCGAGAAGCTTCTCGAACTGGGCGCCAAACCGGTTTCGGCTTCCGACTCGGAGGGCACGGTTTACGACGAAGAAGGGATCAGCCTGCAGAAGCTCCAGTGGTTGATGGAGCTGAAAAACATTCGCCGCGGCCGCATGAGCGAGTATGCCGCGAAATTCAAATGCAAGTTCCTGGCCGGAAAGAAGCCCTGGAATTTGAATTGCGCCGCCGCCTTTCCCTCCGCGACCCAGAATGAGATCGACGTCAACGATGCGAGGGCCCTGGTCAAGAACGGCTGTATCGCCATTGGCGAGGGGGCCAACATGCCCTCGACTCCGGAAGCGGTCAAAGTTTTCCAGACCGCCAAAATCCTCTACGCCCCCGGCAAAGCAGCCAACGCCGGCGGAGTCGCCACCTCCGGACTGGAGATGAGCCAGAACAGCATGCGCCTTTCCTGGACGCGCGAAGAAGTCGATAACCGGCTGCACCAGATCATGGTCAACATTCATGAATCCTGCGTCCGATACGGCAAGACGGGGAGCTACGTGGATTATGTCCGGGGAGCGAATATCGCGGGCTTCGTCAAAGTTGCGGACGCGATGCTGGACCAGGGATTGGTCTGAGCTCGGGTCGCGGCTTCGGCTTCTCGACCCAGCTCTTCCCCCCCCCCGGGTGCTGAACGTTTTTGTTCCCGTGGGGCGACGGTCGATGGATCGTGAGCGGATCTGAGACGCCGGTAATACTACCCCTCTCCACGGGGAGGGGGGCAGGTTGAAAAAGTCTTGAAAGACGCTCACACATTGTACCCATGCACCCGTTCTCCGGTGGGGCGAGACTCCGTCGAGCCCTGGAATCTTGGTCCGCGGGAGAGCCGGGGCTCGACAGAGTCTCGCTCCACCACAGGTTCATGGAGAGCGGACACCTCCAAAAATCGGACGTGAGTTGGGGCCATGAA
>CAYHFE010000537.1:0-5616 GCA_964355375.1 uncultured Verrucomicrobiota bacterium | reverse complement strand
TTCTTCTGCCTGCGGCGGCCGCCGCGGCGCGGAGTGTTTCGTGGTTCCCTTTCCTTTCTTGGGCGTGAAGGTTTGGCTGTTGGCAATTGCGTTCCTCTTGACTGGTCTGCCTCTCACCGCGCAGGCGGCGGATAACGCGGCGCCAATTCATCACGTGGATGGCTCGTTTGTCCGGGAATGGCTCGTGCTCGGTCCTTTTCCCGGAAAGGGTTTGGAAACCGATTTCCTGGCCGAAGCGGGCGGTGAAGCCAATGTTCGGCCAAAGGAAGGGGACACGGTGACCACGAAAGAAGGAACGCGCCTGACCTGGACGCGTTTCCGCTCCGATCGTACCGAGGTCGATTTAGAGCAGATCTTTGGCATCCAGACGTGGTCCGTGGCTTACGCCTATTGTGAGCTTGGTAGTGACCGGACGACGGACACGTATCTGTTGGGTGGTTGGATCTGGGAGTCTCTATTCTTGATCAATGGAAAGATAATAAAGGGGTTGGAAAGGGTGGAAGGGGGCTACATTCACATTCCCACCGGTTTGCCGGTTAGCCTGAACACCGGAAGAAACCCTTGTTTGGTCAAATTGAAGTGCGAGTTAGACGGATGGAAGTCGGGTCTTTTACCGCTGCCGGGCGGGCGGGCGATCGCCGAGGTTCAGGTCTCGGACCGGCAAGGCCGAAATGTGGCCGACGCGCTCGTTCAGTTCTATGACCGGGGCGGAGTCGCGGGGTTCGGGACAACCGATGCGGAGGGCAAGGTTCAGGTCGTTTTCTATCCCGTGGCCCGGGCCTACGATCTGCATGTCTCCGCCGGGGAAAGCGGCGCCTGGTTGGACGATGTTTCGCTTGCGCCGGGCGAACGCCGGAAACTGAAGGTGGAGGTGAAAGAGGCGGTTTCGATTTCCGGTCGAGTGCTGGCCCTGGATGGATCGCCGCAAAATGCCATCGTAGTTCAAGCCATCCGTGTTCCGGAAAACTCTGACGGCATGGCGCTGCCTTCCCCGATTGTAGGAGCCGACATGAGAAGGCTCACTTTGCAGGGCGAGAAACTTGGAGACCCGGTCAGAGACCCCTCACGTCGTCTCCTACAAGACGAGAATGCGATTCAATCCCCGCCTTCCATCCCGGCTTTCTCCGCAACCGTTCACTCGGATACGAACGGCAACTATCGATTTGTGGATTTAAGGCCCGGCCAATACCGGCTTCGCTGCCACGGGCTGGATGGCTATTCGTTTTCGATCAATAGCCAACTCCTCCGCCCGCGGGTCTACGACGTCCGCGTGGGACCAGACGGAGCGGTTTGGTTCGCCACTGCCTCCGGATTGGTCAAGTATGACGGCCGCGAGTTTCGTGTGTTCACCACCAAGGACGGACTACCCGGCAACGAAGTCTTTGCTCTTCTCCACGCGAAAGACAAAACTCTGTGGATGGTCACCGGGGCGGGGTTGGCGTGCTTTGATGGACGAACCTTTTCTCAACCGGAGTGGAGCCGCGGGCTTGGCGGAGGACGCTCACGCCTTCACCAAGCCAGGGACGGGGCTATATGGTTCGCCACAGCATGGGCGGGCGCTTATCGCTACGACGGGAAGAGTCTGCTGCACCTCGGGACTACGGAAGGCATCCAGGATAATTGGGTTTGGGATGTTGCCGAGACGTCGGATGGCGTCATCTGGCTGGGGACTCGGAAGGGGCTTTCCAGATTCAGCGGAACCACGATTGTCAACTACACTCAGGCAGACGGCCTTAACGGGACGGTGCTCAGACAGATCTTCGTGGATTCGGACGATGTCCTTTGGTGCGCCGCCGAGGGCCTCACTCGATTTGACCCGAAGGGATTCAGCGCGTTTCAGCGGCGAGATGGCTTCATTAGTAGATTTGGCAATACGGCGAGCGTTCTCGCGTTGAAGCGGGACTCGGGTCGAAACTTTTGGATCGGAACGGAGTGGGCGGGCGCTTTTCGGAGTGATGGCCAGAGATTTGAATCGATGCCTGAAAACCCCAGGATAATGGACCAGGACTATGTCGGTCAGATTCATCGCGCTGCGGACGGCACGTTTCTTTTTGGTGCGTATGGAGGACTGTACAAGCACGAGAACGGACGCTTGGTCGGGGTGTTGGACCGGCGAAACGTGGACGCTTTGAGCAGCGACGCTCAGGGCTATCTCTGGTATGGCGACGCCAACAAAAGTGGCGATCTTTCGCGATTCAACCCAAAGACCGGTGAAGAAAAGAACTCAAGTTGGAATCCGAACCGGGTCGGGGCTCGCGGTTCTTCTTTACGCTGCCTTTGCCGCCCGCGGCGGCGGTGTTGCCGGCGACGCCGGAGTCGGTCCGGAAGCGAGTCAAACGATTCCAGGCCGGAACTCGAGTCCGGGCGTTGGTCGCGGATGACGTGGCGGCGAATTGTGACCTCTTGAGCCGGCTTTTGCGGGAAATGGGCGCGGAGGTGACGGTGGTGGAGGATGGCGACCAGGCTTTGCGGGAACTCAACATTCGGCGACACGACATCGCGTTTCTGGATATACAAATGCCCGGACTGACGGGATTTCAGGTGGCGCAGCAGGTGTTGGCCAAGCCCGGCGCGGGGCGCGCCAAACTGGTGGCGATTTCCGCATCCGTCCTCAAGCACGAGCAGAATCTTTATGAGGAGGTGGGCTTCGACGATTTTGTGTCCAAACCGTTTCGCCTCGAACATATCTGCGAATGCTTGGAAAGAGTGTTGGGCGTCACCTTCGAGGGTGAGGTGATGGCGGGCGAAGCGGGACAGGAGCATGAACCTGGCGGGACGGACCGGCCGGTCCGTCCGACCGGCGCTGGCGTAGGCGAAGGCTCGGCCGTCGGAGCGAACTTTGATCCGGGCCTGGCCGAGCGCCGGCCGCTGCGCATCCTTCTGGCCGATGATTATGAATTGAATCAAAAACTCGTGGCGCGAATTCTTCGGGAATTTGGCGACCGCTGTGACTTCGCGGCGCCTCCGTCCGAGAGCCCGATCAATTGGGGGCGGCTCCAGGAAATGCTCGGCGAGGATCCCGGCACGGTGCGAGATTTTCTGGGTAAATCCCAGAGTCATCTGCTGGGTGACGAAGCGCAGAGCCGCTGCTTTCCATCTGTTGCGCCGGACGGCGCATCCATCGCGCCGTCAAAGGGGAAGGTCAGGCAGGAACAGCCGGGTGGCCGATCGGCGCGCCCGTCCGGATGGGCTCGGACAGCCCCAGGTCGGTCATTCGGGCCGGCAATTCCGGTTTTCGATGCAGCGTGCGTCTCCGAAACGGGCTGCTCAGCAACTTGAGGATGTCCGTGACTTTCATGTGCCGGGCCAGGGTGCGGAGAAGCTTGAACGTCTGGATCGGGCGCAGGAAGAGTCGGCGGAAAAAGAGCCGGGCATAGCCCTTCTGCCGCGCGCGGTTGACGGTCTCGCTCGGCAGAACCGTCGGGTCGATGTCGGAGCATTTGAACCATTTATCCCAGTCGCGTTCGTCGTCGAGAATGCCGCGTTGGATATATTCGTTCCATAGGGGAGTGCCCCGGTAAACGCACAACCGATTAAACCCGAAAGTGTCCAGCTTGAGCCGGGCGCAGAAGCTGAAGCTCTCGAGAATGTCCTCTTCCGTTTCGTCGGGAGAGCCGACCAGGAAGAAGCCATGAGCTCGCTCAATCCCGTGGCGTTTGGCCTCGCTGACCGCGTGCTCGATCTGGTCCAGCGTCTGCCGTTTGTCGAGCCGATCCAAAACCTTCTGCGTCCCCGACTCCACTCCGAACGCCAGGAAGTTGCATTTCGCCTGGCTCATGATGGGGAATTGATCGACGGCGACGGAATCCACCCGGCCTTCACAGCCCCACTGGAACTGCAGTCCGCGTTGGATCATGCCCTGGCAGATGTCGTTGATGCGGGTCCGTTTCATGAGGAAATGGTCGTCGGTGAAATAGATGGATCGGTAACCCAGGTCGTTGAGCTGCTGCATTTCCCCGAGCACATGCTCGGGCGAGCGGAAGCGCCATTTGCCATTCGTCAACGCCGGGATGTCGCAATAAATGCAGGTGTAGGGACAGCCCCGGGAAGTCTGGATCGTGCAGAATTTCTCCAGCGAGAGAACGGCCGGCACATCCAGGGGCAACGACTCGATGTAATCGATCGGCAGCGTGCTCCGGTCCGGATACGGGAACTGATCGAGGTTGCGGATAATGGGCCGGGAGACATTGCGCACGACTTTGGCCCCATCCCGCCAGACCAGACCGGCCACGGCGCCCGGATGATCGAGATGAGCCAGGTAGTCCGGCAGCAGTTCCTCGCCCTCGCCCACTCCCACGCAGTCGATGTCCGGACAATCCTGGAGAATCCGGTCCGAGTTCATCGTGGCAAAGACTCCGCCGATGATGATGGGAACGTGCGGCTTCGCGGACTTGATCAACCGGGCCATGCTTTTCGCGCCGGGATAAGTGGTCGTGGAGAGAAACGAGATGGCCACGACGTCCGGCGCGTCTTGCTGCAACGCTTGCGCGATGTCCGGCTCCTTCATCTGGGGGTGACAGGTGTCAAACATCCGGACCTGGTGTCCCTGTTGGCGGAGCACGGGCGCGAGTGTCTCGATGCCCAGCGGCGGAAACCCCATCACTTTGATTCGCTGATCGCCCGGTTGCGAACCGCCCATTTCTTCGGGCAGCAGCCGGTAGAAATTCTCATCATTGACGTAAACGAGGAATACTTTCATAGGGATCGGCTGGCGAGAGTTTGGCAGGCAATGGGGCGAGGAGTTGACGGTGGCCGCGAGGGGACTTGAGAGCGTGTTTGGAAGCGAGACTGTCCGGGAAAGCTCGCTCGAAGCCGGCCTGAACAACGGATGAGTATTTCCATTTTCGTTTGGTGTTGGGCGCAGGGCAAGGCTAGTAGAACGGAAGGGGATATTCAAGATGAAACGGGCCGAACGTAGCAGTTCTCATTTCGACAAGTATGTAGTCCCGGCTTCAGCCGGTCGCCCCGTGAAAACCGGCTGAAGCCGGGACTACCTGCGTGGAACGGACAGTGTCCTGAGTCAAAATGAGAACTGCTGGCTCGCGGCTGCACGGCGAGACGCGAGCTGGGACTCGAATCCAGCCAACGATCCAGGGGGACGCCGTTGGCCACGGGCGGCAGTCCGGCGGAATGGCGGAGCCTGGGTTGATGGGCGGCATCGAGATGGAGGATGGCGTTTGTTCTTTCGGGGCCGGCGGCGCCGAGCGTTGCGCCGAGGGGCAGGCAGAAGAGGCTGCCGAGGAGGATGAGCCGCTTCCGGCGATGGGGGAAGGTGCGCTGGTGGAATCGTCGGTTTGAGGGGCGGCTGGGGCGCCAGTTTTCATACGGGTGAGACACTGGCGGTCCCTGCCGAAATCGTCACGGAGGAATTGGCTGCGACTGGAACCTGGGTGGGGCGATTCCTCACCCCAATGCGCGCCAGATTTGGCCTCGGCACTCTCCCTGTGCCTGCGGTGGGGTGAGACTCTGTCGAGCCCTGACATTATTGCCGGCCAAGATTCCAGAGCTCGACGGAGTCTCGCCCCACCGGTGGATGGGTTCATGGCCACGAGGCACGTCCGATCGTTGGAGGTTTTCCCTTTCCATGAACCGTTTGTCAACCGGGCGCATCGATGT
>CAYHFE010000536.1:0-5638 GCA_964355375.1 uncultured Verrucomicrobiota bacterium | reverse complement strand
TTCACTTGGCCCAGAGCGGCAAGCTGGGGCGGCTCCACACCCTTCACGCTTCCGTCTATGTTCCGACCAAGAGCTACGCCTGGCTGCCCGCGGAACCCGAGCCCTCCAAGGAACAGTGCGACTGGGACCGCTGGCTCGGGCCGGCCCCTTGGCGACCTTACAACAGCCGGTATGTCAGCGGCGGCTGGCGCGGCCACCATGACTTCGAAGCGGGCGGCAATTTCTTGGATTGGGGCGCGCACACGGTGGACTTGTGCCAGTGGGCCAACCAGTCTGACCACACCGCACCCCTCGAGTACGAAGCCACCCCAACCTCGATCGTCGGCCGGTATGCCAATGGCGTCAAACTGATCTGCGACTTCCTCCCCACCGCGTTCGGGAACCGTGACCCGCAATATCACACTTCGACCGGCACTTGTCCGGTGCGCTTTGAAGGCGACGAAGGTTGGGTCGAAACCGGAGACAACAGCCAGCTCGTGTTCTCGGAGAATCTGGCCAAGACCCTGAAAAAGCAGTTCGGCGGAACCGGGCTCAGTTCCGCCGGACACGGGCGCAATTTCTTCGATTGCGTCAAGTCCAGAGCTCTGCCGGTGTGCCATCAGAATATCATGCGCCGCTCGCATATCGCCTGCTTCGCCGCCCAGCTCTCCTGGCAATTGGGCCGAAAGATCGTCCTCGATCCGATCAAGGAGGAATTCGTCGGAGACGAGGAAGCCAACCGCATGCGCCGCCGGGCCACCCGGGAGCCCTGGAACTTCCATATTTGAACCACCCGGCCATCGTCCACGGATCCAAAATTTCAAGCTTATGCTCCCTCGATTTTCTCTCCTCGCTCTGACAGTCGCCGGCCTCGTGTTGGCCCACGCGCACGCCGCGGACAACCATGCCGACAAGACTCGGAACTTGATCGCCGTGCTCCAGTCCGGCGCCTCGTTCTTTGACAAGGCCCGTGCCTGCCAGCAACTCGGTGAATTCGGCAACCGGGAAGCCGTCGCGGCCCTGGCCGCGCTGCTCCCAGACGAACACCTCGGCGCTTATGCGCGCAGCGGCCTGGAAGGAATCCCGGATCCCGGCGCCGCCGAAGCTCTCCGGGCCGCCACCGCCACGCTCCAGGGAAACCAGCTCGCCGGAGTCATCAACTCGCTCGGCGTGCTGCGAGACGAAAAGGCGATCGGCCTCTTGCGCCAACTGGCCGGCGATCCCGGCTCGGGCGTGGCCCCGGAAGCGTTGCTCGCCCTCGGGCGAATTTCGACGGATGAATCCATCCAGATTCTCCAGCAAACCCTGGTCCAGGGACCGGAGACAACCCGCGCCGCCGCGGCCGCCGCGTGTCTTCTCGCGGCCGAGAAACAGTCGGCCCACGGTCACAGCGACATCGCCGTGCGGCTCTACGACACGGTGCGCCGCGCGAACGTCACTCTGCTCTATCGGGTGGCGGCCACCCGCGGTGCGATCGTCGCCCGGAAAGAAAGCGGCGTGCCTTTGCTCATCGAGCAACTGCGCTCCAACCAGGGAATTATCCGCAACACCGCGCTTGGCGCCATTCGCGAGATACCCTGCGACGCGCTGGCCAGTGCCTTGAACGCCGAAATCGAACGCGCCTCGTCCGGACTGCAAATCCAACTCCTCACCGCGCTGGTGGATTGTCATAACGCGCAGTCTCTCCCAGTTCTCCAGGCCAAGACCGCCAGCGATCACGCCGAAGTACGGAAGGCGGCCCTCGCCACCTTGGGAAAGATCGGCGGGGCCGCGGAGATAGGTGTGCTGCTCCGAGCGGCGACCGACGACCGGAGCGCGGAGGAGTCGGCTCTGGCCCTCGAGGGTCTCGGACGAATGACGGGAACCGCGATTGACGCGCCGATCGTCCAAGCTCTGGCGGCGGCGGCCGACCCGGGATCGCGCATCAAATTGATCCGGCTGGTGGAAACCCGCGGACTGACGAACTCCGTCGGAGAACTTCTCCGGCACGCCGCTGATCCCGAGGCCAGAGTCGGCGTGGCGGCGTTGCGCGCCTTGAAGGCCTTCGCCGGCCCCGGCGAGTTGTCCGCGTTGATCGCGCTCACGAAATCAAGCCGGGACGACGCCGTGCGCGAGGCGGCCGAGAACGCCGTCGTGGGCGCCGCCGCCAAGGCGGGCGACGCGGCCTCCGGCGGCGCCGCCGTGCTCGCCGAATTGCAGCAGGCCACCAATCCGGCCCTCAAGAATTCCTGGATCCGAATTCTGGCCTCGCTCGGCTACGCTCCGGCTCTTCCAACCATCCTCAGAACGATGAACGACCCCAATGACGCCGTGGCCGAGAATACGATCGAGCAACTGGGCCGTTGGCCAGATCCGACGCCCATCGATGACCTCTTGAGCCTGGTTCAAGCCAAAGCGAATCCCGCTCGAACCCGGCGCGCCCTCGCTTCCGCCATCCAGTTGGCCACCGTGGCCGCGGACGAACATCAACGCCCGGAGGGAACGCTGGTTCAATGGTTCGAACGAGCTGGAGCGACGGCGCAGACCGTGGAAGACCGGCGCTGGATCATCTCGGGCCTGGGCCGCTTGCGACACCCCGAGAGCCTCCGCTTGTTGACGCGGTATCTCGATGATCCCGGTCTGCAGAACGAAGCGGCTCTCGCGGTCGTCCAGATCGCACCCGCTCTCGGCCAAACCGATCCCACCGCGCTCCACGCGGCTCTCGGCAAAATCGCGGCCACGGTGAAAAGCGCGGACCTGCGCGGTCGAGCCGCCAAGCTGGCCGCAACCATCCCCGCCCCGGCGCCACCCTCTCCGCTCTTCGATGGCCGGTCGCTGGCAGGCTGGGAAGGCAACACGAATGTCTGGCGAGTGCGGGACGGCGTCATCGTCGGCGGTTCCCTGAAGGGCAATCCGCGCAACGAGTTCCTCGCCACCGTGGGTCGATATGGCAACTTCGTCCTCCGCCTCGAGTACCGGTTGGTCGGCACCGAGGGCTTTGTCAACGGCGGCGTGCAGTTCCGCAGTGTGCGCGCACCCCAGCCGGCCCACGAAATGAGTGGATTCCAGGCGGATATCGGCGCCGGATATTCCGGGTTCCTCTACGACGAATCGCGGCGCAACAAGTTCCTCGCGCAACCCGCGGAAGGACAAGTCAAGCGGTTGGAGAAACCGGGCGATTGGAATCGTTATGAAGTGCGCTGCGCCGGGCCGCGTGTCCAAATCTTCCTCAATGGCGAAAAGACCGTGGACTACACGGAAACCGACCCAGCGATCCCGCAGGACGGCCGGATCGCCCTCCAGATTCACGGCAACTGCCAAGCGGAAATCTCCTTCCGCAACCTCACGGTTGAACCTGAAAATGGCAGTTGACTGGCCGCCAAGAGCGCAAAGCTCACAAAAAAGATGGCGTCGCCGCCTCAAAACAATGGAACGTACCCCTGACCCGCACCCTCTCCCCTGGAATTCCGGCGCGCCAGGCCTGCCGCAGTAAGGCTGCGTCGTTGGTGGTGATGCCCTCGCCATCCCGACCCGTATCATCCCAAACGATCAGACGAAATCTGCGGACGAGGTCAAAGCGCAAACCCTCCTGATCCAGAACTCGGACCACGGGCGAACGACGTTCGGTGCTTGGGCTATTCCGCGCTTCGACCGGGATGCCCATGCTCGTCAGTTCCTGCTCCGCGCATTGGATTCCGGGATCGTCGCGATTGCGGAGGATGAGAGTCTCTCCATGACCCCTTTTGGAAGATGGAGGAACTGCTTGGGAGTGGGTTTGGTTCAGCCCAGACTCTGAGCGCCGAATTCCCCAAGCCGGCTTCCGAAAAGACGCGACTTGAAACTGGAGCGTCCCTTGAGGCAGATTACGGCCATGCCACTGCTCCTGCTGATGACCTGCTTGGTTCTTCTGTCGTGCCTCGGCTGTGGCAAAACCTCCTCGAAATCAGCGGCGGCTTCCGGAGCAACGAACGCAGGAAGCTCCGCTGCCGTTTCCGCGGCGACTCTGGCGACTGTTTTGGAGGAATTGACGCAAGCCCTACGCAAGTTCGGCGTCGAGCAACGTCGCGTTCCGGCTTCCCTGAATGAGTTGGTGACCGCCGGTTATATCCAGAAGGTGCCGCAACCGCCTCCGGGAAAAGCCTTCGCGATTGACCCGAAGAACCTCCGGGTGGTCGTGAAGTAGCGAGCGTGAGGACAAGCCCAGCATGAAATCAAATCTCCACCTCTATCGGCCAACCTCCTTCAATCGGGCGTTTACGTTGATCGAGCTGCTGGTGGTGATCGCGATCATCGCCATTCTCGCGAGCCTGCTCCTGCCCGCTCTTTCCGGGGCGAAGGCACGGGCGCAGAGAATCAAATGCACCTCGCAAATGAAGCAGCTCGGTATTGGCTTTAATCTCTTCACCCTCGATCACAACGATATGTATCCGCCCACCGCCTATTCGTCGGGCGACTATCAATACCAATTGGCGTGGGACGATTATATCCACCGCTACATCGGTGGCAACGCGCCGGAGGCCGACTTGATCGTGGGCATCTCCGGCGGCATTGCCGATCGCAGCACCATTCCCGGCATCCTGAAGTGTCCTGCGGACAAGATCGCGATCAGCATCACTTGGGCCACCTTCGGCCAGAGAAGAACCTACGCCATGAACTACGCGGGCCCGAATTTCCAGTTGACTACCGCGGGTGCCACCTTGCCAAACGGCTCCCACGGCGTCGGGATCTACTACAACCTACGCGGGAGCGCTCCGGGATCGCTGCCGGACTGGGAACCTCGCGGCTTCAAGACCAGCGTGATCGGCGATCCGTCCGGCACCCTGCTGCTGGTCGAGCAGCCCGAAGGTGGAAACATCGCCGGCAATGACTGGCCTTCGTTTTCTCAGGGACCAACGGGGCCTTCGAATGGAGACCAGACACCCTACCAAATTGCCGTTGGAGGAAGGCAAAAATGGGGAGAAATGGCCTACGGCCTTCATGGAAAGCGCTTCAATTACCTCTTCTTCGACGGCCATGTCGGCATCCACAAGATCACCGACACGATCGGCACCGGAACGACCAACGCGCCCAAGGGAATGTGGACCATGATCGCCGGGGACTGATTCCGCGGCGCGTCTCCGGCGGCAGTCATGGCCGGCAGAGTGAAATCCGGTTTGGGGAGAGCACGGGCCGCCTGTTCCGACCAGTGCGTCGCCGGTGGGACTGGGTGTTCACCTCGAAGCAGGGTTGGGTCCGGCGGGGTCTGGGGATTGTAGCCCAGGCGGCCGAAGACCTGAAAGAAATGCCAACGTCTGGATTCAACTCTTCCACTATGCGCTCAAGGCCAAGGGCAGAGCCGGCTTCATCATGGCCAACTCCGACTCCGACGCCCGCGCCTCCGAGCAGGAAATCCGGCGGAAACTCATCGAAAGCCGCGCCGCAAACGACAAGGTGACAAGAAAGAAGACCCTGTGACCATCATCCTTGAAGCAATCCTCGCTTACCTTCATCAACCTCGCCTCCAACGAACGCTCCTCCGCCATCGGCGCTTCCCGCGAGCGCAAGCTGAAGAAGGCGCTCGACCAAGAGGAAACCTTGAAGGAGGCGCTCGCTTCCACCCGCTCTGTTCGTGACGAGGTTCGTGCCACCTGCATCGAACTGGCCCGCAGCCGAACGCGGCTGGACGTCACGCCACAGGAAG
>CAYHFE010000535.1:0-5650 GCA_964355375.1 uncultured Verrucomicrobiota bacterium | reverse complement strand
GCTGGGTGAAGGGAAGATACACGATTCCAACAATTTACGACATTCCAACACGTTTGGTATCTTGGAAGGTCACGAGACTTTGATCTTCGATGAAATCCGCCGCCAGGACCCGAAGAAGAGAGAGTTTCCTCACGTCGTCTCCTGCTTCTCAGACAGGCTGCTCAGTCCATTCGAACCTCCCCGGCTCCGCGGAGTCGCTGGAAGTTGACTCTTCAGGTCATTTCTTTAGCCTTCCCCGATGATTATTGCGCCTTCGCTTTTGGCGGCGGATTGCGGTCGGTTGGCCCAGGAAGCATCGCGAGCCGAGCGTTCTGGGGCGGACTGGCTGCACCTGGATATCATGGACGGCCATTTCGTGCCCAACCTCTCCTTTGGTCCGGCGATTGTCGAAACCTTGCGCCCTGCGACCAAGCTCTTTTTTGACGTGCATCTCATGTGTTCGAAGCCCGAGATTCTGCTCAAGCCTTTTGCCAAGGCCGGAGCGAACTTGATCACCGTGCACGTGGAACTCGGAGATCAGGTCACGCCTCTGTTGTGGAAGATCAAGTCGCTCGGGAAAAAGGCCGGTTTGGCGATCAATCCACCCACGCCGATCGCCGCCGTCAAACCCTACCTCCAGAAAATTGACCTGATCTTGGTCATGACCGTGAATCCAGGCTTTGGCGGACAGGCGTTCATCGAAGAAATGCTCCCCAAAATGCAGCAGGTGGACGCGTGGCGGCGCGAGGGTTGCCTGAACTTTCGCTTGGAAGTGGACGGAGGCGTGAACAACGCCACCGCCGAGGAATGTGCCCGCTGCGGAGCCGATACGTTTGTCGCCGGCACAAGTCTGTTCCGCCAGCACAACATGAAGGCGGCGGTCAAGAAGATGAGGTCGATCGTTTCCGCGCGAGCGGCGAGAGGCGGCTGAGCCGTGACGATGCAGTCTTCGAGACGCCGTCCCTGTCCATGAACCTGCGGTGGGGCGAGACTCCGTCGAGCCCTGACTGTTCTGCCAATCACGATTCCAGGGCTCGACGGAGTCTCGCCCCACCCCGGGAACGAGTTCATGGTCCCGAGGCATGCGCCAAGCGAAAGGGGCTCGCCCTGAACCGTCTCTCCCGCTCCTCTTGGACCGGTCTGGGCCATCCGCTTGACTCGCGCGAAATTTCGCCTTTTCTTCGCGCCCCGCGGCAGTATCTTCTCCGTCTCTTGCGGATTTGGCTGAGAAAAGGCTTTAAGATTCGGACGTTGGTGAATCATGGACGTAGCGCACATACGCAATTTTAGCATTATTGCCCATATCGATCACGGGAAGACCACTCTTTCTGACCGATTGCTCCATCGCACCGGCACGATCTTGACCCGCGATATGCAGGAACAACTGCTCGATTCGATGGATCTGGAGCGGGAGCGGGGCATTACGATCAAAGCCCATCCCGTCACCATGCTTTACCGGGCGCAGAATGGCGAAACCTACGAGCTCAATCTGATCGACACTCCGGGACACGTCGATTTTTCCTATGAAGTTTCGCGCAGTTTGAGCGCGTGTGAAGGCGCTCTGCTCATCATTGATGCCGCTCAGGGTGTCGAGGCCCAGACCGTCGCCAACGTCCACTTGGCCCTCAAACAGCACCTCGAGATCATCCCGATCATCAACAAGATTGACCTGCCCCACGCGAACGTGGCGTTGGCCAAGACCCAGTTGGAGGACATCTTGGCCATTTCGGCGGATACGGCCTTGCTCGCCAGTGCCAAGGAAGGCATCGGGATCGATGAGATACTCGAAGCCATCGTGGCCCGCATTCCGCCACCGAAACCGACCCAAGAGCGCTCGCTTCAGGCTCTGGTGTTCGACTCCTACTTCGATACCTACAAGGGCGTCGTCATTCACGTGCGGTTGTTCAACGGCGAACTGCGGGCGGGGATGAACGTCAAGCTCCTCCACTCCGGCAAGAACGTCGAAGTCAAGGAAGTGGGCAGTTTCAATCCCAAGCCCTACCCCCGCGACAAGCTCGAGGTCGGGGAAACCGGCTACATCACGGCGAATATCAAGAGCCCGAAAGATGTGAAAATGGGCGATACCCTGACCGACGCCCGCTTGCCCAGTGGAACCTTGCCCGGTTTCAAGGAGATTCATCCCATGGTCTTCAGCGGGATCTACCCGATCAACACCTCGGACTATGAGCACCTCAAGGCGAACTTGGCCAAACTGCAATTGAATGACTCGGCCTTCGTCTATCAATCGGAAAGCTCGGTCGCGTTGGGCTTCGGATTCCGCTGCGGATTCCTCGGTCTGCTCCACCTGGAAATCGTGCAGGAACGATTGCGTCGCGAGTACGGCATGGACATCATCGCCACCTATCCGAGCGTCGTCTATCGCGTCACCTTGACCAGCGGCGAGCTCAAGGAAGTGGATAACCCCGCCTTCCTTCCCGAGCCGAATTATATTGAGACGATTGAGGAGCCGATGGTCCGATCCTTCGTCATCTGTCCGAACGAAAACATCGGCGACATGATGGCCTTGATCGCCGAGAAACGCGGGACTGTGGACCACACCGAAACCCTCGATTCGCGGCGCGTCATGCTGACCGGGCGCCTGCCTCTCAATGAAATCCTGATCGATTTCCATGATCGCATCAAGAGCATGACCCGGGGCTACGGCTCGATGGATTACGAGCACGACGACTACGCGGTTTCGGACATGGTCAAGCTCGACATGCTGGTGAATAGCGAATCGGTGGATGCGTTTTCCTGCATCGTTCATCGGGACAAGGCCGAGGGCCGCGGCCGCGCTTTGGCAGCCAAACTCAAGGAAGTGATTCCCCGGCAGCAATACGTCGTCGCCATTCAGGCCGCGATCGGGGGCAAGGTGGTCGCGCGGGAGACGGTCGGCGCTCTGCGCAAGGACGTGACCGCGAAATGTTACGGGGGCGACATCTCCCGCAAACGCAAGCTCCTCGAGAAACAGAAGGAAGGCAAAAAGCGGATGAAATCCTTTGGCTCGGTCCAAATCCCCCAGGAAGCCTTCATCGAAGTGCTCAAGGCCTAGTCCCCAGCCCTCCCTCTTTTGCCGCCTCCCAAGTCATGAATCTTCACTCGTATGGTTGCCCGATGGTTCTGCTCTAGCATCGTCCGCGAGGCGGTGGATCTCTGTCGCCGGGTTGGCAAACACGTCGCCGCCCAACGCGATCTGCTGGCTCCACCAGGGATGGCGGCGATCGCCGACGCGACCGGCGAGGTGCGAGCCGCGATCGCCAACGGCGACGGCACCCCGGCCATCGCGGCCCGGATGCGCCATCTGGAAACGGTGGCGAACAAGTGGCTTCGACCCTATCCTTTCGCCGCCCTGCGGGAGAATATCGACGTCGTGCTCGTGGCCTTGGTCGTGGCGCTGGGCTTTCGCACGTTCTTCTGGCAACCGATGGCCATCCCGACCGGTTCGATGCAGCCGACCCTTTACGGAATCACCCACGAAGACTGGCGTGCGAAACCGGGGAGCGAGATTCCGAATCGTCTGGTCCGGTGGTTTGACTCGGCGATTCGTGGGATCAGCTACTACCAGGTGACCGCCGTGGAAGACGGGGCCTTTCAAGGCTTCGAACCCGTGCAAACGATCTTTCCGTTGGTCCGTCGCCAACGTTTTGTCGTCGGCACCCGCGGCTACGACGTGTGGTTCCCTCCCGATAAATTCGAGGAACGCAGCGGATTAGCCCGCGGCCAGTCCTTCCGGAAAGGCCAAGACATCCTCAAACTGAAAGTGATGAGCGGAGACCGGCTCTTCGTCGATCGTGTCACCTACAATTTCCGACGGCCGGAGCGGGGCGAGATCGTCATCTTCATGACCGAGGGCATCAACCTGCTCCAGCAAGATACCCACTACATCAAACGCCTGATCGGGCTCGGGGGCGAGCGGGTCCAAATCGGAAAGGATCGTCACGTGCGCATCAATGGGAACCGCTTGGACGCGAACACTCCGGGCTTCGAGAATATTTACAGCCTTGACGGAGCGCCGGCGGAGAGCCGCTATTCCGGTCACGTGCATATTGGTCGAGAGGCCTTCCAGGCGCTGCAGATTCCAGCCAAATTCTCGGACGAGTCGTTCGCTTTGGCCATTCGGCCCAACCATTATCTCGTCATGGGCGACAACACCATGAACAGCTTTGACTCACGATATTGGGGGGATTTTCCGCGCGAGAAAGTGATCGGCAAATGCGCCTTTGTCTTTTGGCCGATCAACCGCCGGTTTGGCTGGGGCTTTCGGTGAGATTTCATGGCATGACTCTAATCCGATGGTTTCTATCCCCGATGGTTCGCCGCGCGATGGAGTTGCGGCGACACTTCGACCGATTGGCCGCGGAACAGAGTGATTTGCTGAGCTCACAGGCCAATGAAGCCATTCGGTCGGCGAGCCGGAATCTGAAAATCGCCCTTGCGGCGGCGGCGGATGGGGCGACCGTTCAGGCCAGCGTGGACGAACTGCTTGGGGTGGCGGAGCAGCGACTTCTTCCTTTTCCGCACGCCGGCCTCCGCGAAAACATCAAGGAGTTCTTTGTCGCCGCCACCGTCATTCTGGCCATCACCACCTTTTTCGTGCAGTTGACCAAGATCCCGACGGGCTCGATGCAGCCCACGCTTTACGGAATTACTCACGAAGATCTAAGGGGGCATCCCACTGAAGAGATTCCCAGCCGGCTGATTCGGTTTTGGAAATACTGGACTGAGGGAATCTCCTACATCCATGAGACCGCCACCGGGGATGGCGAGCTTCGGATCGAACCGCCCCGCCAGTTCTTGCCCTTCATCAAGCGACAACGCTTGTTTGTCGGGGAGGTCGCTCACACCGTCTGGTTCCCCCCGGAGCGGCTGGAAGAACGAGCCGGGCTGGTCGAAGGCAAGTTCATCCATCGCGGCGAAGATATCCTGAAACTGCGAGTGATCACCGGCGATCATCTGCTCGTCGATCGCATCACCTACAATTTTCGGCGACCGGCTCGGGGCGAGATTTTCGTCTTCAAAACGCGCGGAATCATCGGCCTGGCGCACCAGGATCAACTTTACATCAAACGCTTGGTGGCCCTGAGCAATGAGCACGTTCGCATTGGCGACGATCAACATCTGGTGATCGACGGCAAACGACTGGATGCCGCAACTCCGCATTTCGAAAATGTTTACACGTTCTCCTCTCCGCCCCGGCCCGGCGAGTATTTTGGGCACGTCAATCAAACCGTCGCCAATCGCTTCGGCCGCGCCTATCTGGCCGAAAACTTTTTGACCGCCACCAACGAGTTCGTCGTCGGCCCGGGGCGCTTCCTGGCCATGGGTGATAACACGCTCAACAGCCACGATTCGCGGGCTTGGGGTGACCTGCCGTGCGAAAATGTGATCGGGAAGTGCTGGTTCGTTTACTGGCCGTTCACGCATCGTTTTGGATGGGGAAATCGGTAGCCGGGACCGCGCAGTCAGAATTGGGGAGCACCCGCGCCATCGCGTGTCTCGATCGGTGCCCCGCTCGTCGGAACGGAGGGCAATTCATTCACGAATCGGTGACCCGAATAAGAGCAGTTCAACCTCCGAGAACGCAGCGGACACAAAGAAAGAGGTCTTTCCACTCGACCTGAACGGCGGCGGGGCGAGACTCCGTCAAACCCTGGAATCGGGCCTGCCAGAA
>CAYHFE010000534.1:0-5661 GCA_964355375.1 uncultured Verrucomicrobiota bacterium | reverse complement strand
TGGCCGTGATGGCCGACTTCCTCACCACCGGGAAAAACGCACAGTCGAAGACGGTCAGATGGTCGCAACCGTCGGCCTCGTCCAGCAGGATTTGGCCAGGCAACAGAGGAGTCGCCGGCCGCTTCGTCGAACCGTAGAGAATGTTCACGCGGTCCGCCCTGCCTCCCGCAATCTCGTCCGCAGAGAGGATAATCGCGGGATGCTCGTCCCGGTCGTTGGGATTGATGCGGACTTTCACCACATCCCATTGCCGTAGCTCCAGGCTCATCGTTTCAGGGGCTCAGGCTCGTCCGGCATCGAGTTGATGAACGCCAAACGCTCCTCGGTCATTTCCAGCGCGCCCGGTGGATAAACCGGAATTGGGTCCGGCATCGCCGCGGGGACAAGCTGTACCACGCGGTCGCCCCGACGGATGAACACCGGCTTCGACTTCAACGCCCGGTCGACCAGCTGGCCGAGCACTCCTTTCGCTTCTGTCACCGTCATTGTTTTCATGGTGTCGCAAAATGAGTCCGAAAATCGGACCGGTGCAAGCAATCCAGCACGAACGGTCGCGCGAGTGGATTGGCGGATGGACCCCGTCGAAGGATCGAGGCGCGCCTTGATGTCGGTGTGGCCGGGCGGCTCAGACGCGCACTCGATTGGCAACCAAAGCCCGGCGGGGCCAGTGTTCCTCGATCTGTTGTTTGAACTCCGCCCCGACCACCTTGGCCCGACTGACCAGCGCATCCGAGTCTTCCCGGCGAAGGTAGATTCCCTCCATGTGGCTGGCGCCGAGACGGGATTGACCGATCAGTTCCTCAATTCGATTGGCGGGGAGGCGCCCGCGGAAAAGCTCCGGGACGGGTAAAATCCCGACGGAGGCCAGGAACTCGTTGCGCCGGTCGCAGCTCCAGAAGAGTCCAGTGGCCGGTTCGAAGACGTCGAAAGCAAGAAACCAGTCGGGCAGCGCTTCGTAAGGAAGCGTGTGCTTTGCGAAGCACCACTCACCATACAGCATGCGTTCACGCCCCAGAGCCGCCGCGAGGCGCCCCCCTCGCTCGGCGAGCCATGGCCAAAGCGGGTCCCATTGGTCGTGACATCTCCCCGGGGCGAGGAAATTGCCCCGGCTCTGCGCGCGTACGCGCCCGTCCGGGCCAACGGAAAGTCCGCAATTGGCGCCATCGACCTTCTCCTCAACGACGACGGGGCCCGTGAGAAACTCGCGCGCCTCGGAAGAGGTCAGGATCTTGTCCTCCCGCGGTTCACCTTGCCCGAGCCAGCGCAGGTGCGGCGTGTGGGGAAATTTGTGAAAGGGTTCGCTCACGCTCCGTCGTCAACTGCCGTCCGTTCAATCTCGGCGGGAAGACGGTACTACCGATCGGCATTCCACCGCCGGGGTGCCGATCGCGATGCCTTTGGCGCTGAGATCTTCGTCGAGCGCTTCCCAATGCACCCCGTGGCCCTCGCCGATGAACACAAAGGCCTGCCGGTCCGCGGCGCTGGCCTTGAGCAGTCGCGGATACCACTCCAAGGGATTGCTTACCACCCGTCCGTCCTGGAACCGGGCGGTCAGATAATGTTCGGTGACCACCAAGGAGAGAATCATTGGAGAGGGAAAGCGATCCAGGGAGGGAAGAGGATTCTTTGGCATGTTGGGCGGTCTGCTGGCAGTTTTGAATGCGGTGGTCTGAACGGCTGAGTACTGTTCGACTCTGTCCAGCGCGTCGTCATCGTCGAAAACGAACTCCCGTTGTTAACGCTGCCGTAACCAAGTCACGAGCCCACGGACATCACTGATCGACAGGAGAAGGCGAACGACAACCAGGTCGCGCCGATCACGTTACTGCCAGTCCACTGATTCAGCGGCCGACGAGATCCAAAAAGCGCCGGACCAATTGGAAAGAGCGCTGTGCCTGAATGCTACGTTCCGTGGCGTCAGCCGATTGGTGAAATTCAACAACCTGCCGCGGACCAAAGTCCTCCGGGCTGCGAAATTTGGTCCGGAGAATCTCCATCGCCGAGACCACGTCTTTGTCTTGCGCTCGCGAGTGCCAGACCGCGGCGATTTCCGCTCCGCCGTCCGCCACGTGATCGAGGCAATAGCAGAGATCGTATGCATCCTTCGGCTTGTCCCGGCCGCGGAGGGCGAAGCACTTCATCACCAGAAAATCCGCGAGTGAAGCGACCCGGAGTTCGACGGAATTGAGCGCGCCGTTCACCATGCGCCCTTCCACGGTGATCACCTGCGGAGCGCGAAACGCGGCGCCACATCCGTCCGCTTGCTGCACGCGGAATCCTTCGATCTTCCGGGGCCGGCGCGAACGCAGTTTGAATTCGGTGGGTGCCAGAAAATCGACTTCGACGCGCACGGGCTGTTGACCGTCATTCAGATCCACGCGGGTGAAGAGTTGAAACGATTTCTCGCTTCGTTCGTACCGCCGGGTGTCGAGGAGCAGTGCGAGCAATTCGGCGTACCGACCGTCGGTGAGTTTGGCGGCATCGAGCGCCAGATCGACATCGATGCTCTTCACATGCGGCTCGGTGGTGTCGGACAGGAGCAGGTCCGGGACCCAACCGCCGACCACCACCACGCACTCCTTGAACGACGCGAGCACCTGCCCGAGGTCGACCAGCACGCGGTGTGCGGCCGTGGTCTGGCGTTCGGAGTAGTCGGCCTCGAATCTCGGTTCGGAAGTCATGGTGCGGTGAGTTTTTCCCACGAGGGCCTGAGCCGGCGCTCGAGCACGGCCTGCGCGGCTTCCTGCCCGCGTCCTCCGGCATGCCAGGTGTCCAAGAATGTCTGGAGGGGATGCGTACATGGCCCGGCGCGATCTTCCTCTTTCGCGGCTGCAAGATAGCCGGGATCCGGAGCGACCAGCAGAATGAGGTTGGCGCCGCTTTCGACCGGCGTCGCCTTGAGTGTAGCGCGCAGCCACTCGGTCTGCGCCTCCGAGGCCATCAGCCAGTATTTGGGTTGCCGCACCATCGGTGCCTGCCGCTCCGCGGCCGAGAACGCCGCCCAAGCGATGCGCGTTTCGCCATCGCGATTCTGTTCCCGCATGGCCTTCTCGATTTCCGGCGCTTTCAGCAACGTGAACCACTCAGCGCGTACCAGCCGGTCGGGCCGATAGGCATCGCGCCACGCCAGGAGGAGTTTCACGGGGTCGACTACGCGCAGCCCGTCGGCGCCGTCGTTGGACAGATGCCCTTCGCTGCGCAAATGTGAGACGATCTTGTTGACCAGGCCCAGGCTGACGGCCGGCTCCGTTGCTTTCTGCAGATCACGTTGGCTCTTCCAGCACAGCGCGGCAGGTTCCGAATTGAGGAGCGCTCGCAAAACGCGCGCCGCTTCCGGTGTCCCGAGATTGGCTTCCGCACGCGCGGACTGATGAACGGGTGGATTCCCCTTGCGCTCCACGTAGAGCAACCCAGGCAGGGCAAGGCGACAGTTGCCGGCCAGATCGAACCAACCCCAGCCGCGATCCCAACAGACCTCGGCCAGGCGGGGGGAAACAAATGGCGCCGCCAGTACCCAGGAGCGAACGCGCTTCAGGGTGTGGTTTTTCGCAAATTCGCGTTCGACGGCCACAGAGGGCACATCGGTGTCCCGGGTGCCTCCGGGTGCCTCCAGCACTTGGGACGGCCGTGGCTGCGACTTGCATTCGACGAGGAATTCAAGGTGCGGCCCGGCCGGTAGTTTGATGCCTGCGACGAAGGCGATTCCGAGGTTGCGGCCCGGTGGGGCGCTGATTTCGAGCGCGGATTGAGGAAACACCTCCCCCAGAATGTCTCGGAACCTGGCCATGAGCAGCCGCTCCATTTCGCGGGGAGAGAGGCGATCCATGTTCACGATATTGGCCTTGTTCACAATTTCATGAACGGTGCATATATCGTGAACAGATGCAAGCCGCGTGAGGGCATAAGTTCGGCGCGGCGGAGTTCCAGGTTAGGCTGCCCGGAATACCGATTGTGATGCACCAAGCACGCTTTTTTGACGGAAAGCGGTCGATGATCACCTTGAGTTCCACAGCGGACATACGGGACATCACCTGCACTTTGCCGCATTTTTTCAGCCTTCAGCAGAGCCGCCCAACGCCCCACCGGCTGCCGCGGTTGACAATCGTCAACCGGCGGAGCCTGCGCCACCTGGATCGAAAGCGACCAGCCAACCGCGGTTCGTCGCACGCGACTCTGGTCAGCTCCTGGAATTCTTTCATGGTCGGAACAAGTCGACCAAAACCGGCGAAGTGAACACTCGCCGGATGGAACGTGGCAAGCCACGGGGAATGGACCCGCAGGGAATGGACCCGCCCGCGATTCAAGGCTCCGGTCGCGACCGCGTTTGGACTAGTTGTGGATCTACATTCGTAGGTAAAGCGCGACCGGCAGCTTCAGCGGAGGCCACCTGGCCGCCGGTGCCGGACACTGGGCGGATCCAATCCCGCAGTTCCACTTCAAGTTCGCGCTGCACCGCACGAGTGGATTACCACCAGCGAAGGTCGAGCACGGCGTTCGCTTGCGCGGCGGACAGCCCACATTCGCGGATCAGGCTGCGCCGCGCGGCCGGGCGCGAACGCGCCTTCGCCACCATCCCGTGCAGGGCTTCGCGGTGCTCCAGGGCGAAAACCAAGGCGTCCACGATTGGCGCGCGCGAGCCGGCCGGCGTGATGGGCACGAACCGGGGGGATCGGGCGGCCCCGCGTGGCCGCAGTGGCGGTTTGAAGCGCTGCTTCGGATTGAGGGGATCGCGCAATTGCTCCAGCAGCCGGATGCCGCGTGCCGTGGCCTTGACCGCGACCACGACCTGACTCCGTGAGCCGCGACGCTTTAATGGGTCGAGGGCCCGGGCCACCGCGGCGGCGTTCGATGGACAGCATTCGGTGAAGTGTTATTGGTTAAATCGGACGAGGCTCAGAGCGGAAGGTGCTCCACCCGGTTCGCCAAGTCTTCTGGCTTTCCAGCCTCGGCAATCAAGGTCAAGTCCTGTACACATCGGCCAATCGTCACGCGAAGCTGGTGGGCGTAGATCACGCCGGCGAAGAATTTCGCTTCGCGCTGCCAGGCGGCGCAGATTTGCAGGAAATCCCGATCCCGGGTGAAAAGCACGGAGTTCAGCGCAGTGGCACGCGCCAGCAAGACGGAGTCGTCCGCCTCGGAATGCTCGTCATCTTGAGCAGTAATCACCATCACGTTTCTAGCCCGCAACGCATCGGTGATGCCCTGAGGGACGTGAACATCCATGTACAACCGCAGGCTCAAACAGGAGGTCGGAGAAGTCGCAAGCGACGCCGCAAGGGGGAATCGGTCATCGCCGCAGCCAAATGATCGGCTTCGGCCAAGCTTTCCATCATCTGTTGGTCAATAGCAGCCTGATGGTCGTAGTAGTAGCCCAGGGCGGCGTGAATCTGTGCCAGTGACAAATGCGAATGCTGACGATGAATCTCCTCCGCACTCCAGCCATACGCGACATGATCCAATGCAACCTCAAGCACCTTGACGCGGGTGCGGTCGATCCACGCGACTCCAGTGGTATCGCGGAAAATGTGGGCAATTGGCTCGGCCGTCAGCATGGTTGAAAAGTGGAGTACTGGTCTCGTCGTGTCAAAACTCGGTTTGGGGATCAACCGCGGTTCACCTTGCCCGAGCCAGCGCAGGTGCGGCGTGTGGGGAAATTTGTGA
>CAYHFE010000533.1:0-5692 GCA_964355375.1 uncultured Verrucomicrobiota bacterium | reverse complement strand
CGCGTTGTTGATGGATTCGCGAATGAGCTTGTCGGGGTATTCAGCGACCATGGTCTGGTCGAGGTGGACAATCCACTTTATGCCGAGGCGCGCGATGCGTTGGCCCGGTTCGCGGAATTGGTCAAATCGCCGGCTGATCGACTCCGGCAACTTCTATTCGAGGTCAAACGAGTCCGGTCTGGGCACCTTCGAGCCTACGGCGATACGGCGAGTTACACCCCGAGCGATTGCCGGTTCGCCGTGAAGGAGCCGGACGATTTTGACCATCAACCCTGGATGGAATCAATCTGGCGGCAGGCCGCCGACGAAGGAGCCGTGGCGCTCAACGTCTTTCTCGATTATCACGCGCGTGTCAGCCATCCACTCGTCAATCCGATCGTGCCCGAGCCGTTCCGTCCGCATTGGGCCTGTCGCTTCGGTGCCGCTCGTTTTGCGCTTCGCGAGGAGAACATCGAAGAGTTTTGCCGTGAAGTCTTGGAACAGTTCTTCTGGGAGCGCCTGGTGCCGCTGGGCTGTGTGGAGACCGGCGCGAACGGGAACAACGAGATCCGGTTCCGTCTGTCGCCCGCGGGCCGATTCCTTTTCGGATTGAATCCGGACCTGGCCTACGGAGAGCCGGCCACGGAGACCGGCCTCGTGGTGCAGCCGAATTTCGAGATCGTGTTTCTAACCCCCAATCTCAATGCCGAAATTGACCTGGCGCCCTTCGCCGAGCGCTGCGGCAAAATCGTCGGAACACTCTTTCGCCTGACGCGCCGCCAGATCATTCTCGCGGCGTCGCGCGGCGCCACGGCGGCGGAAGTGTTGGATGCGCTTGAGAAGCACTCGCGCAAGCCGGTGCCCGCCAATGTGGCGGAGGAAATACGGACGTGGTTTGCCGCGGGCCGCTCACTCCGGATGCGCTACTCGATCCTGATCGATGCGGGCGACCGGGAGACCGCGTTGCGGGTGAAGCGGTTCCTCGGCGCGGAATGCGTGGCACTGAGCGAGACCCTCCTCGAATGGCCCAAACTGCAGTTGGACCCCAAGCTGAAGAAGAAACTGACCGAACAAGGGCTCTTTCTCAAATCAGGCCGGCCGAGCGCCGTCGAGGCGGAGCTGAAAAAAGGCGACGAACTGGACGAGCCTGAGGATCCGGACCAAGAGAACGATTGAAAGTTGGGATCTCAACCGAACGCGAAGTTCTTTCGGCGGTGAGATTTGGCGTTTCATTGGCCCCGGATTGTGGTTAAAGAGAAGCATGTTAAAACGGCTCAAAGCACACGTCTGCCAGGCGAATCTTGACTTGGTCAAGGAGGGACTGGTCATCCACACTTGGGGGAACGCCAGCGGCATCGACCGCGAGCGCGGCTTGGTGGTCATCAAACCCTCGGGCGTTCCCTACGATCGGATGAAGCCCGGTCAAATGGTGGTCGTTTCCCTGGCCACGGGTCAGGTCATCGAGGGTGATCTCATCCCGAGCTCCGACACTCCGACCCACCTCGTGCTCTACCGGGCGCTTCCGACCATCGGCGGAGTGGTGCATACACACAGCCTGTTCGCCACCGCCTGGGCTCAGGCCAACCAAGATCTGCCTTCCTATGGCACGACCCAGGCGGATTACTGGTATGGCGATGTTCCCTGCACCCGCCGCCTGACCGTGAAAGAAATCCGCCACGATTACGAAGGTCACACCGGGAGAGTCATCGTCGAGAGGTTGAAGAACCTCGATCCAACGCAACACCCCGCCGTCCTGGTGGCCAGCCATGGTCCGTTTACTTGGGGCCAGGACGTCCACACCGCCGTCCACAACTCCGTCATCCTTGAATTCGTCGCGCGCTTGGCTTCGGAAACCTTGAAGATCAATCCCCAGGCGAAACCGATCGCGCCGGAACTGCTCGCCAAACACTTTCTCCGCAAACACGGCCCCGGCGCCACCTACGGACAGAAGTGAATCCTGCGGACGGCTTCGGGTTGAGCGGACGACATCTCTTCCCTATGAAATTCAATACTTGCCCAAGCCGTGACTATCCGATTGAGAGGGGGAGCGCACGCGCCCTCGCGTGCGGTGGTCGGCGCCCTCGCCGACCACTCTGGCGCGTTCGAATGAGTCACTGCCTGGCGATTGAACTGGGCCTCGGTCCCGACCGGCGGGGCGCCGGTCGGGACACGCGAGGGCGCGTGTGCTCCCCGATTCCGACGGCATGCCCGCGGCCCAACTCGAAAGCGGAAACGGGCCGAGCCACCGATGCCGATCCCACTTCGACGTTCGGGTTGAGCAAGACCCAGCCTTCACGTTCAAAGCTACATTCGATTTCCGGCTGGCTCATCCTCGCCAGCGTGCTGTTCTGCGGAGTTTGGGCACCGTCCGGACGCGCCGCCGCGCCCGCGGCCACCAACACCGTCCTGCTCTTTTCCTTCTTTCGCGGCAATGGCGAGGACGGCCTTTACCTCGCCTCGAGCGCCGACGGGTTGACGTGGACCGAGCTCAAGTCTGCCGGCAAATCGTTCCTCGCCCCGACCGTCGGTGGAAAGCTGATGCGCGATCCGTCCCTGGCCCTGGGCCCCGACGGAACCTTTCGCATGGTTTGGACCACGGGTTGGGGCAACCCACCGGTGATCGGTTACGCCCATTCACGCGACTTGGTGGAATGGTCGGAGCAAAGGGCGATTCCCGTCATGGCGCATGAACCGACGACCCGCAATGCGTGGGCGCCGGAACTGTTTTTCGACGCGACCCGGAACCATTGGCTGATCTTCTGGGCGAGCACCATTCCCGGCCGATTTCCGGAAACCGAGAAGGCCGGCGACACCGGCTATAATCATCGCATCTACGTCACCACGACCCCGGATTTCCAATCCTTTTCTCCAACCCGGCTCTTTTACAATGACGGCTTCAACGTCATCGATGCCACCCTGCTCGACGTGCGCGGACAGTACCACCTGATCGTGAAGGATGAAACCCGGAACCCGGTCAAGAAGCACTTGCGCATCGCCGTGAGCGAACGCCCCGAGGGCCCCTACGGCCCAGCCGGCGCCCCTCTCACCATCGATTGGGTCGAGGGCCCATCGGCGGTCCAGTTCGGCGACGATTACTTCATCTATTTCGATCATTACGCCAAGCCGCAGTACTATGGCGCCGTGAAGTCGGCGGACCTCAAGCAATGGCGGGATATCTCGGACCAAGTGCATTTCCCCCGAGGAGCACGCCACGGAACCATCCTCAAAGTCCCCGACACGTTGATCCGTCGCATCGATCCGATGGCAGCAGTCCGGTAAGCTCACGACTCCTCCCGCCGCCGTGGAAAAGAGTCGAGCCAGCACGGTCCATCCGACAAGCCCTTTCCCCTTTCCTTGAACCGCGGGGTTTTGCATGGGGAGCGCAGCCGTCCCGGCTGCACCGGTCGGCGTCTCGCCGACCGGAACCAGCGCGGTGCGCGTCCACGAGGGTTCGGCGGGACGCCGAACCCGGCAGGCGAGACGCCCGCGCTCCCCATCGCACCTTCAGGTTCATGGCCCCGATTCACGTCCAATCTTGCGCTGCTGCTGCTCGGTGAGCAAATTCCCGGCGATGGCCAGAAGCAGCCAGAGCGGTCGCAATAACTCTAACACCTTGGCGAAGCCCACGCGCAAGACCGGAGCCACACGCTTGGCCGCATGCACTCGCTCCTGGGCCACCAAAGCACCGGCCAGGATGAAGATCGCGATCTCTTGTGCGGCCGCAACTACCGTGTGGCTCTGCAGCAATGCCGTCCGCCGCAGTTGGAGCTTCAATTGTCGGAAATAGAGTTCCTGCTCCCACCGTTGACCGTAGAGTTCGAGGAGTTCGCGCGCCGGAGCGACGGTGGGGTCGAGCAGGCTGGTCCATAAGCGCAACGGCTCCGAACGCCAGCCTGGACGATGCACCTGACCCCAGATTTCTCGGACCACGATGGTGCGCAGCAACCGGCGGGTTTTGTGGTGGCGGACCGGCACTTCCATCAAGCGGCTGCCATCGCCGAGGCCCGCGCGGATTATCGGCGCGGCAACGTCAAGCGCGGTTTCGCAACCGACCTGATGCGCGAGCTTCGAGCCAAATGAAGCTCGTCTGGCCGCCTAAGTTTGCTCGGGCCGCGAAGAGGCTCGCGCGGGGCAAACCGGAAAGGCTCGACGCGATGGAGGCGGCCCTCAGGCAGTTGGAAAGCGAGCCTTACCACCCCGGCTTGCGAACGCATAAACTATCCGGCGATTTCGAGGGATGCTGGGCGTGCTCGGCTGGTTATGACCTCCGCATCGTCTTTGAATTTCTCCGCGAGAGAAAAGGCGCCGAAATGGAGATTCATCTGCTCAACGGCGGCACTCACGACGAGGTTAACTGAAAGTGGCCGGCGAGCGCCCCTCGTTCCGGTCTGGAGCGTCGCGTTTAGCCCGGACGGGCAATGGCTGGCGTCCGGAGGCGAGGATCGGACGGTGAAGCTATGGGACGTCCGGCCACGCGCGGAAGCACGCACTCCCGACGCGAAAACGCGGTGATGATTCGAATGACTTCGAGACGCGCATCAACAACGCGCCAGCGTCTTGGAGTGCGCCAGCCCTCTGGCGCTTTTCGGGTATCACGTCGAGGTTGCGTCGGATGCCGAGTTCGAACCGCCCGCGTTGGTCGCTCGAACATGTCGCCGCGAGGCCAAAGCGGCGGAGGGCCGCCGCCCTCCAAAACCTGGCGGAGATTTCCCGTGCCCCGGTGGAGCGCGCCCGCGTCTTGGACTGCGGTGACAAGCGCAGCCAAGTCACCGCTTTGGCTTCGGCTCGCCGAACGTCTCAATCCATCAGAAGTCAGCATTCCACTCGCCGGCCGGCCTGGAGCTGGACCTTCGCGCTGAGCGAATTGCCGTGGATGAAATCAACGAAAGCGGTACGACCCCGCCAACCGCCGCTCGGGCGAAATGGGACTTTTTCAGCGGGCTTTAGAAGTTGGCACTCCCAGGCACATACGCTATCGTTGCATCCATGAACGCATACGCGGCCACTTTGGAAGCCGTCGAATCGCTTCCGCACGACGAGCAGGAAAGCCTTTTGGAGGTAATGCAGCGTCGCTTGGCCGAGCGCCGCCGAGCTGAGCTGATCGCCACGGTGAAACAAGCGCGGAAGGAGTTGACTGCGGGTCGGGTCAAGCCTGCCTCGGCCGCCTCGATTATGCGCCGGATCAGGTCGTGAAGCACATCCTGCTACCCACTCCAGCCTTGTTGATCGCAATGGGGACGAGCGCGGGCACGGGTGAACTAAGGCTTGGAGCAGAACCTCAAGCTCCGGATTCATTGGGGAAGATTTTGGCCAAGAGCTCAAAGCGGCGACTCCGCGGAAACCGTCGCCGCAGTCCAAAAGCTCACGGCAGTTTGTCGCTGCCAAACCGCTTATCCTCCGTCATTTTCGCCGCTCGGTAGCTGTAGGTTCGATCTTGAAATCACGCGCTGGCGACGATTCGCGGTTTGAACGTTTGCCCGCCCGGTGCTACGAATCAGCCGTGAGCGACGTGACGCGCATTCTTGACCGCGTCCAGCAGGGCGATCCGAAGGCTGCTGAGGAATTGCTGCCGCTGGTCTATGAGGAATTGAGAAAGCTGGCCGCCCTTCGGATGGCCAACGAGCCGGGAGGACAGACGCTTCAAGCGACGGCCTTGGTGCACGAAGCGTGGTTGCGCCTGGCGGGGCCGGAGGCGCAGGTTTGGAACAACCGG
>CAYHFE010000532.1:0-5699 GCA_964355375.1 uncultured Verrucomicrobiota bacterium | reverse complement strand
GGTCATCCCGGTGGTCATCACGGTTTACCAGGACAAGTCGTTTACGTTCATCACGAAGTCGCCACCCGCGTCGATTTTGCTGAAAAAGGCTGCTGGAATTGCCTCGGGATCGAAGACACCGAACAAGGAAAAAGTTGGAAAAGTCACACGAAAACAGGTTATGGAGATCGTGCGCTTGAAAGCGAAAGATTTGAACTCGGTGAGCGACGAAGCAGGATTCAGGGTCGTTGCCGGGACGGCTCGAAGCATGGGAATTGAAGTCACAGACTGAAACAAACCAGAATCGCGGGAGAGCTTGACGCTCGTTCGAACCGCACCGCACAACATGGCAAGCAAACGATTCAAAAAAGCCCTCGAGTTGGTGGATGAGAAGAAATCTTACCCACTCAAGTCGGCGGTCGAAGTGTTGGGAAAATTCCCTAAAGCAAAATTTAACGAAACCGTGGAAGTGGCCTTTCACTTGGGCGTTGATCCCAAGCAGTCCGACCAAATGGTTCGTGGAACCGTGCCCCTGCCTCATGGAAGCGGCAAGACCGTGAAAGTTCTGGTTTTCGCGAAGAACGGGGTTGCCGCCGATGCCGCCAGAGCGGCGGGCGCGGAACATGTCGGTTATGACGATCTTATCAAGAAGTGCAGTGAAGGGTGGATTGATTTTGACGTCGCGATCGCAACACCCGAGGCCATGGCTGAAGTTAGGAAGCTTGGCAAGGTCCTAGGTCCCCGTGGGTTAATGCCGAACCCCAAAACCGGGACAGTCACCGATGACACGGCTAGGGCTGTGAAAGAGGTGAAGGCCGGTCGGGTTGAGTTTAAGGTGGACAAGGGGGGAAACGTTCACGTTCCCGTTGGCAAGATTTCGTTCACACCCGATCAGATCGTGGAGAATGCGCGTTCGGTAATCGAGGCGGTGGTCAAAGCGCGGCCTTCGAGCGTCAAAGGGACGTTCGTACTGAGTTGTACGTTGGCCGCGACGATGAGTCCGCCAGTACGCCTTGATATTCGGGAATTCGTGGCGACGGTTTAACCTGACATCTATCCGGAGAAAAAAGCATGCGCGCAGAAAAACAATCTATCAGCTCTGAATATGTCGCTCGGTTGAACGCTTCGCCGTTCTTCATCGTGGTGGATTACAGAGGGCTAAATGTTGGTCATTTCTCGGAATTCCGGAAGCGCCTGCGAAAGGCTGGGGGTGAGGTTCACGTCGTCAAGAATTCCATCTTTAGGATTGCGGCCAAAGAGGCTGGGATTGGCGACATTGGGGGAGCGCTCGCCGGCCAGATCGCGGTGGTCACAGGACAACGAGACATCTCGACTGTGGCCAAAGTCGTCAAGAGTTTTCAGGCGGAGTTCGCCAAGCCAAAGCTGAAATTCGGCTTTCTCAGCAATCAGCGCCTTGAATCTTCCGAATTGATGGCGTTGGCCGATCTGCCGCCGTTGGAAGTTCTGCGCGGGAAACTGTTGGGCGTTTTGCAAGCTCCGGCGTCCCAATTGGTCCGGCTGCTCAATACTCCCGCGACTCAGTTAGCACGAGTTCTTCAGGCCAGGATCGAGAAAGCTCAGTGAGCAAAGGCGGAAGAATCAAGACACCGTCCGAGCGTGATTCTCTTCAAAAATCATTTGGATTCGGAAGTCCTTACACCACTCGGCAAGTGGCGTTGAACAAAGCAACAAAAAAGTAAATCGTCGGCTTACTGGCTGTGAGCTTAAACCATCCTCAGCCGAGGGTGACGACGAGACTGAAAGGTAACCATGGCAGACATAGCAGGAATAGTTGAACAGTTGAGCAAGTTAACGGTCATTGAAACAGCGGATTTGGTCAAACAACTGGAGAGCGCTTGGGGCGTGACGGCGGCAGCTCCGGTTGCTGCGGCCGCGTCGGGGGCGGCAGGCGGAGCGGCGGCGGCGCCGGCGGCGGAGGCGCAGACAGCCTTTGACGTCATTTTAGTATCCGTGCCCGCGGAAAAGAAGATCGCGGCGATCAAGGCGGTGCGGGAGGTAAAGGCTGGTTTGGGATTGGCGGAGGCCAAGAAATTGGTTGAAGAAGCGCCGAAGGCTGTCTTGGAGGGCGCGAATAAGGCGGACTCTGATGCGGCGAAGAAGAAGTTGGAAGATGCCGGAGCCAAAGTGGAAGTCAAGTAGTGTCCGATTGTTGTTGGGCGGCGGACTGGTTCCGTCGCCCATTTTTCCAGAAACGAGCGGAACGTCGAGCAGAAAGAAACACCGTTCACCCGATAGAAACGACAGGGTCCAACCGCGCGTTCCTGGCGAATGCCAGGAAGCCGGCTTCGTGTGTTTATCGGCAAAATAGACTGGTGGTATCACCAGCAATTCATTAGAGGTCAAAATGCCATTGCGAGCGTCTGAACGAATAAACTTCGGTAAGATCAAAGAAATCATTGTTCCTCCGAATTTGATCGAAATTCAGGTTAACTCCTACCATGAGTTCTTGCAGGCTGACACGCCCATCACCAAACGAAAGAATCTTGGACTTCAGGCCGTCTTTACGGAAGTGTTTCCAATCGAGAGTTACGACGGGAAATCCGTTCTTGATTACCACAGCTACGAGATCGGTGATCCGAAACAAGATTGGCTGGAGTGCCTTCGGGAAGGTATCACCTTCGGAGCCCCGCTTCACGTAACGTTTTTGTTGAAGGAGGAGAAAGGAACCAAGGAGGAGAAGGTCTTCATGGGGGAACTCCCTTTGATGACCCCCCAGGGTACCTTTGTTATCAATGGCGCGGAACGAGTCATTGTCAGTCAGTTGCACCGGTCTCCGGGACTTGCCTTTGAAGCCACCCAACATCCGAACGGTAAGACCCTTCATTCGTTTCGCATCATTCCAGACCGGGGTTCCTGGTACGAGGCGCAGTTTGATACCAGCGATTTGCTCTATGTCTATTTGGATCGAAAGAAGCGTCGCCGAAAGTTCCTGACGACGACCTTCTTTCGGGCTCTAGGCTATGGCTCCGATGGTGAAATACTTAAGCTTTTCTACGATATTGAGGAGCTCAGCTTCAAGGAAGCGGAAGGATTGGATAACATCCAGAATAAGGTGCTCATTGAGGATGCGGTTGATTCTGACAAAGGCGTTGTGGTGGCCCGCGCCTTCGAGCCACTTTCGAAAGCTGTCGTGAAGCAAATTGGAGAGCTGGGGGTCACTAAAATTCGAGTCGTCGATACCAGCGTCGATGACGGAATCATCATCAAGTGCTTGAAAAAGGATCCGACGAAGAACGAAGAGGAAGCCTTGAAGGATATCTACCGGCGGTTGAGTCCGGGGGATCCGCCCACGGCCGCCAACGCCAGGGCGTTGGTCAAGCGTTTGTTTTTTGATCCCAAGCGGTACGATTTAGGGCGGGTCGGCCGGTACAAGATCATGCAGAAACTCGGTCTCAAGGGGAATGAAGACTGCCGCATTCTGACCAAGGAGGATCTCGTTGCCGCTACCAAGTACCTGCTACGATTGAAAAAGGGCGAGGGCACATTGGATGACATCGATCATCTCGGCAGTCGCCGAATCCGAACCGTAGGGGAACTCTTGGCGAATCAATGCCGGGTTGGGCTAGCCCGGACCGAGCGTTTGGTGAAAGAGCGAATGACTTTGTTTGATCAAGGGATGGATTCCATGACACCCCAGAAGCTGATCAATCCCAAGGCGTTATCGGCGGTGGTTCGGGATTTCTTTGGCCGAAGCCAGCTTTCCCAATTCATGGACCAGATCAATCCGCTGGCCGAACTGACTCACAAGCGCCGTTTGTCCGCGCTCGGGCCTGGCGGTTTGTCACGCGATCGCGCGGGCTTCGAAGTGCGCGATGTTCATCCGTCTCACTATGGTCGGATCTGTCCGGTGGAAACTCCGGAAGGCCCCAATATTGGACTGATCGCCTCTCTGGCGACTTTCGCGCGGGTCAATCCTTTCGGATTCATTGAGACGCCCTATCGAAAAGTGGAGAAGGGGCGTGTCACAACCCATATCGACTACCTCACGGCAGATCGTGAGGAAGCCTACATCGTCGCGCAGGCCAATGCGCCGATTGATGAGAAGGGCCACTTCCAGTCAGACAAGGTGATGTGTCGCTGCAAGGGCGATTTTATTGACGTGGAGCCGGCCCGGGTGGATTACATGGACGTATCGCCAAAACAGTTGGTTTCAGTCGCGGCTGGTTTGATCCCGTTTTTGGAGCATGACGACGCCAACCGCGCCTTGATGGGTTCGAACATGCAACGTCAGGCGGTCCCGCTTTTGGTGACAGAGGCGCCCTTGGTGGCAACGGGACTGGAGGAACGGGTGGCGCGGGATTCAAGGGCGGTCATTGTCTCCGACGAGGCCGGCAAAGTGGCGTCCGTCACGGGGAGTCAAATTGTTATTACGGCCGACGGAAAATTACCGGAAGGCAAGAAGAAGATTAAACGCGATCCCGGTGAAGGTGTTTACGTTTACAGCGTTCGCAAGTTTATGCGCTCGAACGCGGCTACCTGCATTAATCAGAAAATTCTCGTCGCCAAAGGTGATTCCGTAAAAAAAGCGCAGGTCATTGCGGATGGGCCTTGTACTTCTGGGGGCGAATTGGCGTTGGGAAGAAATGTCCTATGCGCGTTCATGCCGTGGAACGGGTACAATTTCGAGGACGCAATTCTGATCAGCGAGCGCATTGTGAAGGACGATGTCTTTACCTCAATTCACATTGATGAGTTCGAGGTCGGCGCGCGCGACACGAAACTTGGACCCGAGGAGATCACCCGCGATATTCCAAACCTGGGAGAGGAGGCGCTGAAAAATCTTGGTTCGGACGGGGTCATTCGAATTGGCGCGGAGGTCAAGCCTGGGGACATCTTGGTTGGTAAGATCACTCCGAAAAGCGAGACGGAACTCGCCCCGGAAGAGCGTTTGCTGCGAGCCATATTCGGAGAGAAGGCGGCGGACGTGAAGGACACTTCTTTGAAAGTCCCTTCGGGCACCTACGGGATCGTCATGGACGTCAAAGTCTCGTCGAAGAAGGAGGTTGACCGTGGAAATCGCGTCTCTCCCTCGGAAGCGAAGAAGCACGCCAAACAGGTCGAGGAGGAATATAAGACCAAGATGGATGAACTGCGGGAGCAGCTCACGGAAGCGCTAAGCAACATCCTGCTCGGCGAGAAGATTCCGCTCGACGTGGTCAATTCGGAAACGGGTGAAATCATCATCCCGGCCAACCGTAAGATCACCAAAACTTTGCTGCGCAAGCTCGCGAGCGTTTACGATCGCATTGAGATCGACCCTTCGCCCATCCGAAACAAGATCAACGAGATCATTGGCACTTTTAAGAAAAGGTTCGATGACCTGCAAATGCAGCATGACGAAGAGATGGAGCGGGTCGAGGCTGGAGATGAAGTGGATCCGGGCATCATCAAGTCGGTGAAGGTTTACATTGCCTCGAAGCGCAAACTGTCGGTGGGTGATAAGATGGCGGGTCGGCATGGCAACAAAGGAGTCGTGGCCAAGATTGTGGCAGAAGAGGACATGCCCTTTCTTTCCGACGGAACCGCCGTCGACATCGTCTTGAATCCGCTTGGCGTGCCTTCGCGTATGAATGTGGGACAGGTTTTGGAGACACATTTGGGCTGGGCGGCGAAGTTTCTTGGACTGCGGTTTGCAACTCCGGTGTTCGACGGCATCAAGGAGCGTGACATTCGCGGTTATTTGAAGCAGGCGAATCTGC
>CAYHFE010000531.1:0-5727 GCA_964355375.1 uncultured Verrucomicrobiota bacterium | reverse complement strand
CCCCAGGAGAAATCTACCCGCATGGCTTCCCGATCAGTTTTTCGCCAAAGTCCAGAGCCCGGCAGTTCACTGCCGGGTTCGAATCGGCGATGGCATAAGTCCCGCAGGGACGGCTGAATTTCCCTCGCGAATCAGCAGACAAGATGTCTGTGCTACTGGTTCACGGGGAGGGCGCGCACCGTCGCGTATTCCCGTTGCTGCCTCTCCGAGTATCGGTTTCGCGGAGTGTGGCCGCCCTCGGCCGCAGCATCCGCCGTCCAGTTGCAGGCAAGCAGAAGTCCCGAGGCCAAACTCTTTTGGATGTCCTTCCCGGGCATGTTATGCTCGCTCGCATGAAGCACTCATCGATCTTCTCGCTCCCTCACATTGCGGCTTTTGGGCTCGGTGTCTGCGCGTCGGCCACGCTCTGGAGCGCCGAGCCGTGCCGCATCGAAGTCGTGGAGAAGGAGAGCGGCTGGCCGGTGCCGCTGGTGGAGTTGCGCACCACTCATCAAGTGCGTTTCGTGACCGACAACGCCGGGGTCATCGCCTGTGACTTGCCGGAGTTGATGGGTCAGGAAACTTGGTTTGACATCATCGGACAGGGTTACGAACGACCCAAGGATGGATTCGGCTATCGCGGCGTGCGCCTGAAGTTGGAAGCCGGACGGACGCTGAAGGTTGAGGTCAATCGCACCATCATCGCTCGGCGGCTCGGCCGAATTACGGGCGGCGGACTCTTTGCCGAAAGTCAGAGAATTGGTCGAGACCTGGACTGGCCCGAGTCGGGCGTTCTGGGCTGCGACAGCGTGCAGAATGCCGTGCATCGCGGCCGCCTCTTTTGGCTGTGGGGCGACACCACCCTGGCCCATTATCCGCTCGGAATTTTCGATGGCACCAGCGCCACCACGCCGATTCAACCGCTGACTTCGTTCGAGCCGCCTTTGCGTCTCAAGCTCGATTACTTCACCGATGACCGCGGGAGACCGCGCGGCATTGCCCGGATGGCTGGAAGCGGGCCGACCTGGGTGACCGGCTACGCCAGCCTCCGCGACCGCACCGGTGCACCTCGACTGATCGGCTCCTATGTCAAAATCAAGCCGCCGATGGAAGCCTACGAGTGGGGGCTCTGCGTGTGGAACGACGCGTCCGCCAATTTCGAGCGCCTGCGCGTCCTCTGGACCAAATCCGACGCTTCGCCCAAGCCGCCGGCGATTCCCGAGGGACATCCGGTGCCCTGGACCGATGCGAGCGGCCGGGACTGGCTGCTCTTCGGCAATCCGTTTCCGGCCTTGCGCTGCCCGGCCACATTCGAAGCCTGGCAGGATTCCTCCACGTGGGAAGTGCTGAAACCTCAGGAATTCCTCACGGCCGCGGGCCGGGATCAACGCGTCAAGCCGCATAGCGGTTCCATGGCTTGGAATGTGTGGCGCCAACGCTGGATCGCCCTCTTCATGGAAGCATTCGGGAAACCGTCCGCTTTCGGTGAACTCTGGTACGCGGAAGCCGCCGCTCCAACGGGTCCATGGGGGCCCGCCGTGAAAGTCCTGAGCCACGAAAACTACACCTTCTACAATCCCCGACTGCATCCCGAGTTCACGCCCGGCGATTCCTCCATTCTGCTTTTCGAAGGCACTTACACGATGCAGTTCGCCAATAAACCGGCGCCGACGCCGCGCTACGACTACAACCAGATTCTCTACCGTCTCGATCTGGACGCGGCGGCTCTTCGGCCGGCGCAACATTGATGAGGGGAGCGCGCGCGCCCTCGCGTGCGGTGGTTGGCGCCCTCGCCGACCACAGTCAGGCGTTGTGGCGGACCTCTCTTCCGTGACTGTATGACGCTCTCCGACGACCGGCGGGGGCGCCGGTCGGAACACGCGAGGGCGCGTGTGCTCCCCGGCTTCGAAGTTGCGGTTGAACTTCTTTTCGCAATCGCCCGACTATGGCCAGGTGACATCGTGCCAGATGTCACGGCGCAAGGACGAAGCCGGTCAGCCGGCGCGATTGAACAAATTCACAACCGGGAAACGCGGACCGACCGGATCGCAACCTCCCCCGGTTTCACTGCAACTTCGGCCCGGCGATCCGTTCGCCGCGCAACTGAAGCGCCTGGTCTCCCGGATCAAACGTGCCGTAGAAGAGGGCGTTGGCATCCATCCACGTCACCAAACGCTCGAGGTCGGCCGGCGGCAGCTTGACCTTGGCATGGCCGTCGAGGAGCAGGCGCATCAGACTGGAATGGCGCGCGCCAAAGAAGCCGGGCTCGGTGGCGGGCTCACTGTTCACGACGCGGAAATCACCCGGCCGGCCGCCCCACGCCGAATAGGCCACGCGCGAAGCCAGCGCGAGGTAGGACACCGTGTAGCGTCCTTGAGGCGCTCCCGTCAACACGACCCCACCATCGGGCTGAGCGGGATTGTGACAACGGACGCAATGTTGATCGAGCACCGGCTGCACGAGGATGGGAAAGCTGAGTGGCGACGAGCCTTCCGGAGCCCGGTCGATGGTCGAAGGAGCCCGCGCTAACGCCCTGACCGCGCCGCGGGGCGTCGGCGCAGTGTGGCTGGGTTCGTGGCATCCCATGCAGGACATGGTTTCTCCAGGTTGCAGATAAGTGTCGCTGCGCATGACCTGGATGGCTTGGCCGAGCTCGTCCAAAGCCTGAAAGGAAAGCGGCACTCGGGCCGGCGCGCGAAAATAGGCGGAACCATCGGACTCCACCGGAACGGTGCCGAGCACTTGTTTGCCGGGTGACGCATTGGCCAAGCCCACCGCCGGCTCGTTGGCATGCCAAGTTGTCTTCGGCAGCACTTGGACAATGCGCAATCGCTTCACCGGTGTGGCGGGCAAGGCCGGCCAGCTCTGATAAACGTTCTGCACCACGAAAGTGCCTTCGTCACGCCCGTCCCGATCCGCCGGCGCCGCCAACACCGAAGGCACGATCGGAGGACGGGGGCGAGCCCGCAAGGGCACCGGCCAAAGGCAGGAAATTTCCGGGTCGCGACAAAGAAGCTCCTTATTGCCGAAGGAATCCACGATGTAGATCCCGAACATATTGGCTGGATTCGGGTCGGGTTCGCCGATCAACGGGTCGAAGCTGTAGGCGGCCAGAAAATATTTCTCGGACAGCGGAAGCGGCGTGCGATAACAATGGCCCGGCCAACGCACCGCTTCCGAAGGCAACGACGTCGGTTGGGCCTCCAGCCGCGCGTTCCAGGCCGCCGGGTTGCTCCGATTGGCCACCGGCACTTCGCTCTCCGGAAAGAGCGCGTCGGGAGTGAGACGGGTGAGCGGCGCGAGGCCGTCGCGACCTCGATTAATATCCAGAAGAATGATCGACCCCGCGGTCATGGCGTGGTGCGCCCCGGCCGTGGCCATCACGCGAGTCGAACCCGGCACGGGCCGCGCCTCCCACACTCCCACCGGATTGAAGGTGTTATTCCCGTAAAAAATGGCGACGCCACTGCCATCCGGCCGCACGGTCCACAATTGCTCGTAAAAGACGGCGTGCCGATCGACGTAATCCCAGCGCGTATAAAGAATATTACCGTCGGACAGAACGACCGGGTCCCATTCGTGCGTTTCGTGGTACGAAATTGGCCGCGGCTCCGAGCCATCGGCCCGGCAAGTCGCCAGGGTGTAGGTGGGGCAAGGGCCGCGTCCACATCGGTGATACCCGCCTCGCCGCGTCGAGACGAATAGGATCTCGCCGTTGGGCAGGTAACGCGGGGCAAAGTCATCGAACGAGCCTTCCGTCAATTGGCGCAGGCCGGTTCCATCCGCCGCCATTTCATACAGATGATAGAAGCGATCCAAATGACTCTCCCGATTCTCCGGGGTGGTTTCGGCGTGGCAGTAGGCGAAGAGCACCCGCGTGCCATCGAAAGAGATTTCGGGATGTTGATAACTGCCCAAGGGCAATGCACCGACGGCCAGCGGACGCGCCTCCAGCGATCGACCGGGCTGATCCAGCACAAAAACTCCACCACCCGGACGAGCGCAGCTTCCGTAGTACTGCGTCAGTTGATGGCTGAACATGCTGGGCACTTGTTTGACGAAGAGCAACGGACCGGTGTCGGCCAGCGGATTGGCGAACACGATTTCGCGGCGCAATCCATGCACGCGCTGCCACAAGTCCCTCCAGGCCGATTCATCGTCGGACCCGGCGTTGGACAGCTTCTGCCATTCGCGCCGCAGCCCTTTCCACTGCGCGGCCTTCTCGCCCAGGGCCGCTCCGTTGGCCCGCAAATCGCGGATCAACGAGTCGCCGCGCGCCAGCGTCTCCCGAATCGCGGCGGTGAAACTGACCGGAGCGCGGGCCGTGCCGATGCCATCCTGTTTTCGCCAGTCCAATTCCAACGCGGCCTGATCGGACCAGCGGGCCTCTGCTCGGGCCGGGGCGGTTTGTCCCGCAGCAAACATCAAGCACCACCCAGCGAGGAGAAGGCGCCGGAGGCAAGGCAATCCGCCAAACAGCCCGGAGGAATTGAACGAAGGACGGTCGAACGTAAGTCTGACGAACCGCATGTCAGCCAGCAAACAAGCTTCCGTCGGGAAAGTCAAACCTGACGGTGGGCGGGTGCAACTCACGTCTTCCTGCTCCTTGGGATTGGCCAGAGCAGAGCGCCAACATTCCTGTTGGCTTTGGAGTGCTGGGCCAGCCGAAGTGCGGACCATCCGCAACCCGGCTGGTTCCGGACCGCGGCTTGCCTCAAGCCGCAGCGCTTACGCCTGGCCAGGGTCCTTTGAATTTCACCGACGCCACCATTCCATCCGACGCGCTGCGGACTGTCCTACCGGAGCTTTCGGCAAGCCGTCTGCAGCGCTTTCTTCGCGCTCAGGATCGGCACGATCGAATCGCCGGCCTTTGGTTGTTCCTCCGCTTTAAGTCTTTCCAGAAAACTGCGCAAAGCGGTCGTCATCGGAACCAATCGGTCGCTTGTTTCCGACTTGGTGCCGTGGATCCAAATCTGATTCGTCTCAAACTTCACATCGCTCCACCGCGATACGCGCGCTTCCCCAATCCGAGCCCCGGAGTAAGCCAGAAGCTCGACCAGATCCGCCCCCGCCTTGCTCTTCGCCTGGCTGTCGAGTCTCCCGTCGGACTGTCGAATCGCCGCCACGAGGTTTCTAAACTGCTCCCGAGACGGCACCACGATCTTCGCAAACGTGATCTTGGGCCGCTTGATGTCGGCGGCTGGATTGGAAAGCAGCAGTCCATGGCGCTGCCCATACTCGAAAACCGCCTTCATGGTTTCCAATTCATGGACAAACGTTTGGGGAGCCAGTTCCGCCCCCCTCTTGACCACCCACTTCTCGCAATCGGCGGGCGTGACATTCCGAATCGGCTTGCCGGCGAAGAATGGGGCGAGGTTCTTGATCCGAATCTCCCGTTGGATGATCGTCGATCCGGCCAGGGTGTGTTTGATGCTTTCCAACCAGCACTTCGTCGCCACTTCCTCAAACGTCAACTTGGCATCCTCACCTGCTGTCAGACCGCCAGTCTTCTCCTTGATCTCCTTCAGTCGGCGCTCCGCTAACTTCCTGTCCTTGGTCTTGACGGGCCGACGAAATTGCTTGCCCCCCTTTTTGATCAACGCGTAATATCCGCCAGATGATGGTGACGGTGCGGATTCTGTGCGATCGGGTGAAGCATCGGTCGTTTGTGCGCGGTTAGCTCAGTGGTAGAGCACTACCTTGACACGGTAGGGGTCAGTGGTTCGAAACCACTATCGCGCACCATCT
>CAYHFE010000530.1:0-5734 GCA_964355375.1 uncultured Verrucomicrobiota bacterium | reverse complement strand
CGCTGGCGATTTGAATGACTTCCCGCAACCCCTCGTTTTTTCGCAGAGTCGCAATGATCAAAGGAACGACCGCCTCGTCAATGAGAACGCTGTCCGCTTCATCGACGATGGCCGTATGCAGGCCGCGCATGACGACGCCGTTCGGTGCGCCCTGGTTCCCCGAGAGCATTCTTTGAATCAAGCGACCTGACGGATGGCGCGACGGGTTATTCTGGAGTCCATCGCGCAAATAATCGGCGACCACCTCTTTGCTGGTCGAATAGGTGACGTCGCAGTCATACCCGTTCTTTCGATCTTCGGGAGGCATCAGGCCGGTGACGAAACCGACTTTGATACCGCAGAACTCATAGAGCGCTTTGAGCCACTCCGGGTCTCTCTTAACCAGGTAATCATTGACCGTGATGACATGACACGGTTTGCGGGTCCATCCGGCCAACACGGCGGCGAGGCCTGCCGTGAGAGTTTTACCTTCGCCCGTGGCCATTTCCGCAAGAAAACCGCGCTGCAGCGCCAGGGCGCCCATCAATTGAACCGTAAACGGTCGCAACCCAATTCGGCGATCTGCCGCCTCTCGAATCGCGGCCAAGGCCGGCGGGATCAGCGATTCTTGATTCCTTCCGCCCCGACGAATTCTTTCGCGGAACTCGCGAAGTCGTTCCCGGAGGACATGATCGGACAAATCCGCAAAATCCTTGGCCTGCGCATCAATCCGCTCGGCATCGCGGCGCAGGGTTTGCAGGACACCCGGACGACGGCGGTACGAGCCAATCACACCATGCACCTTGGCATCCAGTCCCTTGAGCAGCCGCTCTGGTCCGCGGTGGAAGGTTCTGAAGTACTCGGCGGTCGGCGTAATCATGAGTGATAGCGCTGCTGAAGAAGCTGTCGAACTCGCCGGATCCATCGCGGCAGCAGCGGCTCGGGAATCAGGTCAAAGCGAATCTTACCGGAACGGCCGTGCAAGAACGCCACCTCGGGGCTGGGTTTGGCTTCGGCCCGCACTTCGAAGAACGGCTCGCGCGTCTGTTTCCCTTGTGGATCGGACCCCGTGATTGGGACTTCGCCACCTGCGGCCCAGCCCAAGGCGGCGGACGGCAAATGCTCCCGTTCGGCGGGAATGACCGTCCATCGATCGATCGGAACTCGCACACCGCCCTGACCAACGAGGCGCACTTCGGCTCCGAGCAATCGGCGCCCAAACAGCGCGTCGCCATCCGCTTGAGCGACCGGAGCCAGAAACTCGAAAGAGGAGGCGTTCACCAGCAATCCCAATTCAGTCCCGCGGGCGAGCCAACGGCCCACCCAACCGTCAACCTGCGGTGCCACCCAAATTCCGCCGTGGCGGGCCCGAACGATCAGCGCCGCTTGGTCCGCCTCCAAACGCCGCAGTTTGGCGGTGACCGACTCCAGGAAGGTGTTCAATGGTTTAAGATTGGGCGTCGCCTCCTGCAGGGCCTGCCGAAGCCTGGCTTGAGTCTCATCGAGCCTGGCGCGTGTGGCCGTCAGTTCGAGATCCAGCTCGTGATTCGTCATTTGGATTAGCGGCTGACCTGCAACCACCCGGCTTCCCGGCCGGACGAGGAGCCGTTCGAGAACTCCAGATGATTCGCTCATCACTCCGGACCATTCCTTCGCTTGCAGCACGCCGGGCGCTCGAAAATGATGGGGCACCGGGACCCAGTTGAGGAGGACGAGTACGGACGCGACGGCTCCCAGGGTTGCCAGCACCGCCCGTGATCGGGTGCGCGCCAAGCGTGGGCTGCTGGCGAGGTAGTTCAAGAGTTTGCCCATCGGAACCAGAACCCAAGAAACAAAACAGGAAACCGCCATGAGAACTCCCAAGAGCAGATAGCGATCGGCCACGAGCAACAGGATCGAGCCAAAAACAACGAGCCGGTAAAGGCCGCTGGTGACGCCAAAGGTGGCGAGCCATCCGGCTTCAGTTCGAGTCCGCGCCGGACTCTCGCTCTGTTTGATGCCGAAAACGTATCGTTCGATGCCGTGCTTGAGTTGCTGAAGAGCTCGCTGATGGAGATTCGGAATTTCCAGGAGATCGGACAGGATGTAGTAGCCATCAAAACGCAAGAGGGGATTCAGATTGAAGATCAGCGTCGAAACCGAGGCCACCAGCATCATATTATAGGCCAGACTGTGCAACGTACCCGGCCCGGTGTTTGCCCAGACGAAAGTCGCGAGCGCCGCGATGAACAGTTCTACGATCATCCCCGCTGCCCCGACCAAAATGCGTTTCCAACGATTTCGAAAACCCCAACTGGAGGTCGCATCCATGTAAGGAATGGGGGTGAAAATCATCAGCATGATTCCCAGCACATGGACCTCACCGCCGAACCGGCGGCAGAAATACGCGTGGCCGAACTCGTGGGCCGTCTTGATCAGCACGGTCCCGGCATATAGCAGAAAAAGATTGGCGGGCGCCAAGACGCTCTGGCTCTGCTCCTGGAGGGCAGGAAAATGGTCGGCGACGATTTTGAGAGCCCCGATGACGGTCACGAGCCAGACCATCGCGCCGAGGGGGCTGATCAGTCGGCCCAACAGGGGAAGCGTTCGCACCAGGAACTGATCCGGATCCAGCAGGGGAAACCGCATGAACATGATGTTCAGGAATCGAGATCTGAGTTCGCGTTGCCGAGTTTTTTCGAAACGCTCGAAAAGCTGGGCGGTGTCCTCGGCGCAGTCGTAGTGCAGCAGCCCTGCCCGATAAAGCTGTCCCAGCAGTTGAATCACGGATTCCTGGCCGGGGGCATCGTCAGGAAACCTGTCCAAACACTCCTTCCAGACCTCTTCAACCGTTCGGTCGGGGCGCAAGCGGGCGACAAATTCGTAGGCGGCGGGTTGCAGCCGAAAGAACTGGTTGCTGAATGGGTTCTCCAGAACATGCCAGCGTCGGCCGCGAAAATTCTCTCGGCGCACCCGAATGCTGGGGCGAAGGCTGATTCGTTGATTGGCGATTCGGTACCAAGACTCGCTGAAGGTGGCGGGATGATTCGCCATATTACCACCAGAAAAACATTCGCAAGAAATCGACCGTCCGATGGGTGAAAATCCAAAAAAGCGTGCGCTTTTCCACGGAGAGTTTGCAAATGCCGCTCATCCCGGGACGCCACCACGGCTCTGCGGGCCCGGTCAAAGCGCACCGGACGAGAAATACATTCTCCTTGTCCTTCGGAAACGCCGCCGCCTCGATCCGGGTGATCCGAACCGGGAACTTGAGTTTGGGTTGAGTCACGAACGCAATCTGAGCCTCGCTCTTTCTGAGAATCTCCTGGATGTCCCGTTCATTTACCTCCACCTCCACGTAGAGAGTGTCCGTGCGGGCAACTTTAAAAAGCGCGTCCCCTGGTTTGACGGGCGCGCCAATCCGTTGCCTCAGGTCGCCTTCCACGATCACTCCTGTCAGGGTCGTTTTGATGAAGGATTGCTCCAGTCGGTACCGGATCAACTCGAGACGCGCTTTGGCCTGATCCGCCAGCGCCTGGGAAATCCGCATCTCGGCAAGCGTGTTCGCAGCCCGGGCCTTCTCCATTTCCCGCAGATACCGGGCCTGATCGGCGATCGCGGCAGCTTCCTGGAGAACCAAGTCGTCAGGGTTGAGCCTGAGCAAGACGGTGCCGTTGGTGACAGCATCTCCAGGACGAACATCGACGCTCTGGATGTAGCCCTCGAAAGGCGCGGTCAGAAACGATACCTCATCGCTGCGCAGGATGAAGTTGCCTTCAACCTTGTAGGTAAACATCGGCACCGAGGCGACCACCAAGGCCACACAGCCCAAAATCGCCGCCAGCTTGGCCCAGGTGTGCTCGGGCCCCAGAGACTGGGAAAGCGTTTCCTTGGCCAAAGATTTCCAGCGAGCGCCAAACCACCGATCGTGCCGGTTCAAGTCCGCCAAACGGGGAATCGCTTGATCGCAAGCCAGGCGGAATTGCTCCAGATCGACCTGCGAAAACGGCGCGCTCCTCCGTTCGCAAGTCAAGACCGCGACCGGTGTGTCGCCCTGCCGAAGAGGCACCGAGCAGATATTCCCCGAGGCTTGGTCGCGGACAAATGTTTCATGGTCTTTGGCCACAAAGCGAAAACCGTCCGGCGTTGGCCAGAGGATCTCCGCATTCTGGTCCAGGGACTCCTCCATGACCATTTCCATGGATTTGACCGCAACCATGTTCTTATCGAACCGCTCAGTGCGGCTCATGGTCTTTAAGCGGACGTACCCGTTCACGAGCCAGCCCAAGCTCACGCGATCGCAATGGAACCGCGTGGCCAGACCATTGCACAAGGCCATGACCGCCGCGAGGAAGCGCCGTTCGGAGTTCACCAAAGCCATCAAATCCAGGACCGACGCAAACTTCTCGACGTCAACCTTGGCTTGCAGGGCGGCCTGCTGAGTCTGATAGGCGAGCGGAATATCGCACGCCAGGCGCAGCCGAACCAAGGCCTCGTCCGCCTGATCTTCAGACACATCGGTCAGAAGAAAAGCAGCCACGCAGGAATCCTGACTGGCCATCAATGGAAGCTTGATTCCCAAGGCAAAGGATCTCTGGCTGCCCGATCGTTCCTTTTCGAGCGCTTGCTTCCACTTTCCGCTCCGACACGAGTTTTCGGTGAGCTCTGCCAGAGTCTGGTGGAATGATGGCGTGACGCCGTCAGCGTGTCCATTGTCGGACCATTCCCCCAACTTCTTCAAGCGCTCCGGCTGTTTGGAGTCACGGACGATCAGAATGGCTCGGCTCGCCCCAACCAGACCTGCGGCGGCGGCAAGATAGGCCCTCCAAAACTCAGCCGCCGAACCGGTAAATTGCCGCAGACGCGCCAACTCGGCCAAGGGAAGTTCGAGGGAATGAGGAGGCTTGGACGCGTTGCTTACCATGGTCTTCGGAACGCCGAGGTTGAGGTCACTCACCGATCCACAGCCGACCCGCCGCACCAGGCCGCACTTTGCCGTCTGGATTGTCGAAGATCAGCTTCACCTTCATCAATCCGCTGGCGGGATCGATGACGGGCGAAACAAAACTCACCGCACCTGCGACCTCCACGGCCGACTTCCCGGCATCCACGCTCACCCGCAATTTCTCCCCGGGCGAGAGCGCATGTCCCAGTTTGGCATCGAGGTTGGTCACAAAAAAGCAACGCCGAGTCTCCACCACGCGAACGATCGGCTGCCTGGGTTCGCAGCCCTCTCCTACATCAAGAAAGATCTCGGTCACATACCCGTCGATGGGCGAAACGATCGATCGCTTGCGCAACTGCTCCTTGGCCAGATCGAGATCGACGCTCGCAATATTGAATTCGGTTTGCTTCTTGCCCAACTCCTCGCGGCTGACAGAAATCGCGTTCTTCTCCGAGAGAGTCTTGAGCCGGTCCAACTCGGTTTGGCTCATTTCTTTGGCGAGTTTCTTCCGCGACACGTCGAGTTCTTCAAGCCCTTTGTCGAGTTCGACGAGACTCTGGCCTTTCTTGACGAAAGCCCCTTCCTCGACCAACCGGGCTGCGACGACGCCGTTCACCGGAGAGCTCATGGTCACGTCGTGGAACGGTTCGGTAATTCCTGCGATCTCGGCCGCTTTTGAAGCGATCTGCGAGAGGACGAACATTGACAGGACCGCGCTTAAAAGAGCCTTCATCCTGAATGGCGCACTAGGGCTTTGAGGAGAAGAACGGAAACCACAGATAGACACAGATAAACCCAGATTCTTTTGGGGAATAATCCTTCATCCAACGG
>CAYHFE010000529.1:4597-5740 GCA_964355375.1 uncultured Verrucomicrobiota bacterium | reverse complement strand
TAGTCCCGGCTTCAGCCGGTTTTCATGTGGCGACCGGCTGAAGCCGGGACTACATGCGTGTCAAAATGAGAACTGCTGGGTCGCGGGCCGGCGCGGCGTTGCCGACGTTTGCGGAATTTGAGTTGACGGTCGGGCGAGGAATTCCGCATCGGTACACTCCCCTCCCGCCGCTGAGCTCAGCAAATCCTGGCGGCGGACGGCCCGGTCGGTCAACGCCCGGGCCGGAGTCGGTCGCGCAATGGGGCGAGGGCGGGATGGTTGGGTTGCAGACGTTCGAGGTGCTCGAGGCTGGCTCGGGCTTCGGCCACTCGTTGCGCGCCCAGCAACTCCTCGGTCAACGCCACCCAAGGCCCCGGATCCCCGGGCGTGCAGCGAATGGCCTCGCGCAGACTTGCGATGGCCCCGGGTGAATCTCCCGCGCGCGCCCGCGCCAACCCAAGATTGTGATGCGCCTGAGCGAAATCCGGCTTGAGCGCGACCGCCCGCTCGAAGGCCGCCGCGGCTTCCTTCCAGTGGGCCTGGCAGAACCGCGCCAGCCCGATGAACTTGGGGCCGCGCGAGACTCGTTCCACCGCTGACTTCGGACACGGTTTATGATTAGGCGCGATCGCGTTCACCGCCTCGCTCCCTTCTTCAACTCCACCCATCGATCGATGGTTTCGGCGGGAAATGTTTCGCGCGTGCCATCCGGCCACAGCACCTCAATCGAATCGACCGCCGCCGCCGAGCCCAGGCCGAAATGCAGCGCCGGCTCGTGGCTCGCGAGGAAGCTCGTGGCCGGTTGCAGCACGGCCCACCAACTCCGACCGCCGGCGTGAACCACCACTTCCGCGCCGATGGCGTCGCGCCCGCCGCGAGCCGGATCTAGCAGGCGAAGCTTCAGCCAGTGTCCGCGCCGGGCCGCGACGTTCCGATACACCCGCGCCGGGCCGCCGACGCCGCTGGCGATCAAGTCCGGGGCGCCATCGCCATCCAGATCGGCCACGGCGAGACTGCGTCCGATGTGGGCCGCGCCGCAGAAGGCGGGATGGCTTCCTCGGTGAACAACCCGTGGTGCTGATTGACGAAAAGCCGGTTGGGCCGCCCGTCGTCCGCGCAGAAAATATCCGGCCAGCCGTCGCCGGTGAAATCGGCGCAAACGAG
>CAYHFE010000529.1:0-4497 GCA_964355375.1 uncultured Verrucomicrobiota bacterium | reverse complement strand
CGTCCGCGCAGAAAATATCCGGCCAGCCGTCGCCGGTGAAATCGGCGCAAACGAGGCCCAGGGCCGGGCCGGGCGCGCTCGCGAGACCGGCGCTCTCGGTGACCTCCTCGAAGCGCGGCGCGGCGCCGGGCGTCGGCGTCACATTCCGCCAGAGCCTCGTGACCGTCCCGGCGAACGCGGGCGGGGCGCAGAAATCCCGCTGACCATGCAGGTCGTGGCAAACCTGCGTCGGGTCGTAATCGAGATAATTTCCCACCACCAGATCGAGTCGCCCATCGCGGTCGAAATCGAGAAAGCTGGCCGGCACCGCCCAGCGCGGATTGTCAATGCCGGCCATCGCGGTCGAAGTCCAGCACCGCAATGCCGGCGCCGATTTGATCGGGCATGAAATAGTTCGTCCCGGCTTTTGGGCTCAATCTGCCAGCACCACCCGGCCTCCATCGTTTCCGCGACCGTCTTGGGCTTGATCGGTTCGTCGGTGCGCGGCCAGCCGGCGATGACCGCGCGGTGTGGAAGCCGGCGATTGAGCGTGAGCGCCGCCATCAGCCCGGCGCTGCCGGCACCCAGAACGAGGACGCTACGAATGTTCATGCGGGCCACACTAGGATGATGCGGAACCGGTCACAACCTCGAACTCAGGCCGGTGGCTTCCGAGAAAAACATCAAAGCAAATGCGCAATTTCTCCTGGATTCATCGAGGGTGGACGTTATGGTTCTGAGCTCAAGCCCCAGGGAAGCGCACTCCTTGCGCGCGCGCGTTGGCGTGCGGCGTTTTGGAGCCGCAGGCTGTTCTCCCGGGGAGCAGCGCTGAGTTGATAACCACTGGAACAATAATGAAGAACTACTCAAAAAATGAGAGGCAGCGCGGCGGCAGCGTTCTGCCCGCGGTCACCGTCGCGCTCGTGGCGGCGGGCCTGTTGTCCAATGCGGCCTCCGGCCAGATTCAATCGGCGGGCACGCTCTTTGTCGATGTGGACGCGACGAAACTGTCCGAGGGCCCCCTTAAAAGCGTCAAAAACAACGGCACGCTCGGCGGCGTCTTCGCGGCGACGGGCGATGCCACCACGGTTCCGGTCGTCGCGACCGAAGGGGGCACCAAGGGTATTCGCTTCGATGGCACCGATTTTCTTCAGTTGGTCAGCGCGGTCGGTGGACCGGTGGTGGACGTGCCCGAGGGTCTCGTGGGCATCGATCCAACGCGGTCGATCGAAGTCTGGGCTTTGAACCCGCAGGTGGCCGGCGAGGAAACCCTGGTGAGCTGGGGCCATCGCGGCGGCGGTCCCAACGGATCGAACATTTCCTTCAATTATGGCTCCGACGGGCGTTGGGGCGCGGTCGGGCATTGGGATAACCCTGACCTGGGTTGGAACAACGCGGGCGGTTCGCCCACTCCGGGCAAGTGGCACCACCTCGCTTACACGTTCGATGGCGCCACCACGCGCGTTTATGCGGATGGCGCCCAAGCCAACTTCGAGGCGCTCGGCCCGGGCCGAATCGAAACCCACGCGGGCACTTCCATCAACATCGCGACCCAGCTTGAACCCGATGGCATTACCCCAACCGCCGGGCTCCGACTGAGCGGCACCGTGGCCCGGGTGCGCATTCACGACGGCGTGCTCACCCCCGAGCAGGTCAGCAACAATTACAGCAAGGAAAAGGCGGACTTCACCGATCCGCAGCCGCCTGTTCCGCCCGCGCCCGAACGACTGGCCAAGGGGCCGATCCACCGCTACTCGTTCAGCGATGCCGCCCAGGCCAATGCCACGGGCGTCAAGTTCAAGGATTCCGTGGGAACTGCCGACGGCACTGTGCTCGGCACGGGCGCGGAGTTGACCGGCAGCCGCCTTCGGCTCACCGCGGGGGGAGCTTCCGCGGAAGCGGCGTATGGCGACTTGCCCAACGGTTTGCTCTCGTCCAATGGCGCCGCCAAGGGCGGCACCGGCGAATTCTCCTTTGAAACCTGGTTCAAACACACCGGGTCGCGGGCGTGGTCGCGAGTCCTGGATATCGGCTCCACCACGGTCGATGGTGCGGGCGGTGAAGTGAGCGGGCCGGGCGGCGGGGGCACGGGTCTCGATTACCTCTGTTTGAGCGCCCAGATTGACGGCAATGTGAATTCCCGCCGTCTGGAGGTGCGCAATGAAGACCCCAGCGGCGGCGGTGTCGCCACGGCGGACACGCCGACGGCCGCGTTCAACACAGATACGCACTTGCTCGTCACTTGGAAGGAAACCACCGGCCGTGTGAGCCTCTTCGAAAACGGCCGGGAGATCGGCGGGCTGAGCACATCCGCCAAGTTGAGCGACATCAACGACGTCAATGTCTGGCTCGGTCGTTCGAACTGGACGGCGGATCAAAACACCCAGGGCGAATTCGACGAGGTGCGCCTCTACAACACCGCCCTCACGCCCGGGCAGGCTTTCGGCAACTTCCTCGCGGGCCCGGATCTCATAAACGACAAGGACACGGCGGTCACCATCGCCGGTCAGCCGGAAACCAAATCCGTTCCCGAAACGCTCCCGACCACCTTTCGCGTCGATGCCCGCGGGTCGTCTCCGGTCACCTTCCAATGGTTGCGCAACGGCGCGCCCATCGCGGGCGCCACCGGGCCGACCTACACCCTCGAGGCCGTGATCGCCGCGGATAACGGCGCGAAATTCTCCGTCGAAGTTGCCAACGCGGTCGGCGGCCAACCCGTCAAGGTCACGAGCAATGCCGCCACCCTCACGGTCATCAGTGACACCGTCGTCCTGAAGCATCGTTATAGCTTCAATGAAACCTCGGGCACCGTGGTCAAGGACTCCGTGAGCGGCGCGAACGGCACCGCCTTCGGTGGCGCCACCAAATTCCAAAACGGCCGGCTCGCCCTGGATGGTGGGGGCGACGGCTACGTGGACTTGCCCAACGGGATCATCACCGCGCTGGGCAATAATGCCACCATCGAGATGTGGTTCACGTGGGATGGCGGACCGGTTTGGTCGCGTGTCTTCGACTTCGGAATCAGCACCGACGGCGAAGATGCCCAGAATGGCGGAATCGATTACTTGTTCTACACACCCCGCAACGGGGACGGCTGGCCTTTGTTCATTGCCAACTTCCCGGATGGCGGTGACACGACCACACTGCATCATCCTGGTTCAGGCATCCCGGGGGTCGAGGAACACGTCGTCATCAGCTACAGCTCCACGGGCAACAACGCGCGCCTCTACTCCAACGGCGCGCTCGTCGCCTCCGGCCCGGCCTCGAAACCGCTCTCGGCCATGGCCGGCCGCGACCTGAACGTCTGGCTGGGGCGGTCGCAGTACAACGATCCTTACTTCGCCGGCAAGTACAATGAATTCCGCATTTACCAGGGGGCGATGACTCCGGCCCAGGTGGCCGCGTCCTTTGCGGCCGGCGCGGACAACTTGCCCGTGCCCCCCAGCGCCGCGCCCAAACTCACGGTCCAACGCATCGGGGCCAACCTCATCCTGAGCTGGCCGGCCGACGCCTCGGGCTTCCGACTGGAAAGCGCCACCACGCTCGGCTCGAACGCGAATTGGACCGCGGTCGCGACTCCGCCGACGACGAGCGGTGGCCAATCGACCGTCACGTGGCCCATCACCGGCGACGCCACCCGCTTCCTGCGTCTCAAGAATTAGGCTGAGATCACCTCGCCCAGGCGCCCCTCCCGCACGGGACGGGCGCCATTTTCTTGGATGTTTCTCAACCCCTTCAGTGGGCCGCCCCATCTCCACCACTCCCTTCAACAATTCTCATTTGAAAGTGTGAGACGATTCGCGCCGTGACCCGTAATCCGCTAAAACGTCGATGCCGCCGCCTGAGCTCGGAGGCCTTGGAAGTGCGGGCCAGCCCCATCCACGGGCGTGGACTGTTTGCCCGGATCGACCTTCCCCCACGCCGGAAGCTCGGTGAACTCAGCGGTCGCTTGGTCAAACTGCCGCAAGCCCGAAAAGAGGTGGAACGGCTTTCCGTTATCTACTTTGTCGAGTTGAGCCACCGCTATGCCTTGGACTGTTCCGAGGGCAACATCTTCAAGCACCTCAATCATAGCTGTGAGCCCAATTGCTACCTTCGAGTCAACCAGAGGACCGTGGAGGTCTATACTCTCCGAAGCATCGACCCGGGCAGCGAGCTGACGGTCGATTATGGAGTGACGCCTCACCAGAACGAAATGAACTGCCTTTGCGGCAACATGAAATGCCGGCTGAAGCTCTGAGAGGATCCTCCCAGATCGATCGAGCCAGGCGCCGCTGGGCGTCGTGTTTCCTCACGTCGTCCCCTTACCCGGAGGTTCAGGCAGAGCCTTTTCTTCTTGAAACGCCATGAGCCCATGAACCCGTTCGTTGGCCCGCCGCCAAGAGGTGAGCACCGAGGTTCGGAGGACGCAAAGGGCCAGTCTCCGAGTTCTCCAATACTCTGTGCCTTACCGTCCGGTGCAGGGGAAGGGACAACCTCCAAAGATTGGACGCGAATCGGTGCCATGAACCCATCCAA
>CAYHFE010000528.1:0-5790 GCA_964355375.1 uncultured Verrucomicrobiota bacterium | reverse complement strand
CCGAAGGACGGGTGAGGGCTAATTGCGCTCAACTTGAAAGCAAAGTGGAATCAGCTCTGGGTGGAACAGGCCGCTGGCCTGTTGAGGTGGGCGCATCATCCCACCGCGCTTCTCGGCGGCCAGTTGCCGCCGAGAACGGGCTGGTCGCCCGTTCCGCCCATTGTTCAAACAGGTTGCAGGCAAAGGAATCATGAAATCGCTGATGTGGATTTTCCGGCGGGCCGTCTGGCTTTGCGCGGTGCTCCTCGCCCCGGTCGCCGCCGACCGTGTTGGGGCGGCCGCTCGACCCAACATCGTCCTGATTTACGCCGATGATCTCGGCTATGGCGACGTCAGTTGCTATGGCGCCACCCAGGTCCGCACTCCCAACATCGATCGGCTGGCGAGCCAGGGATTACGCTTCACCAACGCCCATTCGCCGTCGGCCACCTGCACGCCGTCGCGCTACGCCATGCTGACCGGGGAGTATGCCTGGCGCCGCAAGGGCACCGGAGTTTTGCCGGGCGACGCCCGACTCATCATCGAACCGGGCCGCACGACGCTGGCCTCGATCCTGAAACACGCTGGCTACAGAACCGGCGTTGTGGGCAAGTGGCATCTCGGTTTGGGGAGCGCGAATCTCGATTGGAATGGCGAGGTCAAACCGGGCCCGCTCGAGATCGGCTTCGATTCCTGTTTTCTCATCCCGGCCACCGGAGATCGCGTGCCCTGCGTGTATGTGCGGGATCATCGGGTGGTCGGATTGGATGCGAAAGACCCCATCCAAGTCAGTTATGGCCAGCCGATCGGCACGGAGCCGACCGGTAAGAACCGGCCCGACCTGCTCAAGATGCATCCCAGCCACGGGCATGATCAGACCATCGTCAATGGCATCAGCCGCATCGGCTACATGAGCGGAGGCCAGGCGGCTCGCTGGGTCGATGAAGACATGGCGGATGTCATCACCCGCCAGGCGACGGCATTTTTGGAGCAGCATCGGAGCGAGCCGTTCTTCCTTTATTTCGCCACTCACGACATTCACGTGCCGCGGGTGCCGCACGCCCGGTTCGCCGGCCGGAGCGGCCTCGGGCCGCGCGGCGACGTCATCCTCCAGTTCGATGGGTCGGTCGGAGAGATTCTCCAGACGCTCGAGCGACTGCGGCTCGAGGAGAATACGCTCGTCATCCTGACCAGTGACAATGGCCCGGTCGTGGATGACGGATACAAGGATGAGGCGGTGGAGAAGTTGAACGGGCATCGGCCGGCCGGGCCGCTCCGGGGCGGCAAGTACAGTGCCTTCGACGGCGGGACGCGCGTGCCGTTCCTCGTGCGCTGGCCGGCCCGCGTCAAACCGGGGCAGTCCGACGCGCTCGTGTCCCAAGTCGATTTCATGGCCACGTTGGCGGCGCTGACCGGCCAAGCGCTCGGCGCGGCGGAGGGTCCGGATAGCTTCAATGTTTTACCCGCCCTGCTCGGCGAATCGAAGACGGGACGCGATCATCTGGTGGAACATGCGGGGCATCTCTCGCTGATCCGGGGAACGTGGAAGTACATTGAACCGAGCAACGGACCCAAGGTGAACCAGGGCACCAACACCGAAATGGGCCGGGATCCTCAACCGCAACTCTACAATCTGGCGGAAGATCTCGGGGAGAAGCACAACCTCGCCGCGGCACATCCCGACCGCGTCAATGAAATGGCGGGGCTCTTGCAGAAACTCCGCGCCGACGGCCGCTCCCGGCCTTGAGACAATCAGGCTATGTCCTTTTATGAACCGCCAGGTTTTGGAGTGCGGCAGTCCTCTGCCGCTTTCTGTGCCGCAACCCAAAGCGCCAGAGGACTGGCGCAGTCCAAGACGCTATCGCGACGCTTGTCACGGTTCGCGGTTGAGATCACCGGGCTCGGATCGTTCCGGCCAAGCGCCTGGAGGATTTTACGATGCGTGGCGTGTCTGGGCATTCTAGGATTCGCCCTGACCGCTGCGATTACCGCTGCGACTCCGTTCAAACCCAACATTGTCTTCATTTTGGCCGACGACTTGGGCTATGGCGATGTTCGATGTTTGAATCCGGAAGGCAAGATCGCGACGCCTCATATCGATCGGCTGGCGGGCGAAGGCATGATCTTCACCGACGCGCACTCCAGTTCGGCGGTGTGCAGTCCGACCCGTTACGGCATTCTGACCGGACGCTACAATTGGCGGTCGCGTCTCAAGAGCGGCGTTCTGGGCGGCATGAGCCCGCCGCTGATCGAGCCGGGCCGGCTGACCGTGCCCGCCCTGCTCAAAGCCCACGGTTACCACACCGCCGCCATTGGCAAATGGCACCTCGGCCTGGCTTGGACGCTTCAGCCCGGCGCCAAGGGTTTTACAGACACCATCGAGAAAGGCGAAGACGGCTGGCGAGTCGATTTCACCAAGCCAATCACGCGCGGCCCGATCCAAATCGGATTTGATTATTACTTTGGCATCGCGGCCTCTCTGGACATGGTCCCCTACACCTTCATCGAGAATGACCGCGTGACGAAACTTCCGACTGAAGACAAAGCGTTTCCCATGATGGTGGGTCGGGCTGCCCTGACCCGAAAAGGACCGGCGGCTTCTGGGTTCGAAGCGGCCGAGGTCCTGCCGACGCTCACGCGCCGGGCGGTGGAATACATTGGCCAACGAACCCGCCAGGCCAAGGCGGGTCATCCCTTTTTCCTGTATTTGCCCTTGACCACGCCGCACACCCCGATTGCGCCGACCGCGGACTGGCAGAGCCAAAGCGGGCTGAATCCCTACGCCGACTTCGTCATGCAGACCGACGCCAGCGTCGGCGCCGTCCTGGCATCGCTGGAGGCGCATGGACTGGTGAAGGATACGCTCGTGATCATGACGAGCGACAATGGCTGTTCGCCCGAAGCCCGGTTTCCCGAACTGCTCGCACGCGGCCACAATCCGAACTTTCATTTCCGCGGGAACAAGGCGGACATTTTCGAGGGCGGTCATCACATCCCGTTTCTGGCGCGCTGGCCCGGCCATGTCCGGCCGGGCACCCGGAGTGAGCAGATCATTTGCCTCAACGATCTTTTGGCGACGTGCGCGGACGTTCTCGGCGTGGCCCTTCCCGCCAATGCCGGCGAAGACAGCGTCAGCATCCTGCCGGCGCTGGAAGGCCGAGCCACCGCCCCGCTGCGCGAAGCCATCGTGCATCATTCGATCAATGGTTCATTCGCCATTCGGCAAGGCCGTTGGAAACTGGCGCTGTGCCGCGACTCCGGCGGTTGGAGCGCGCCGCGTCCCGGAGCCAAGGAGACGGAGAACCTGCCGGCGGTGCAGCTCTTTGACCTCTCCGCCGACGTGGCTGAAGCCAAGAATCGGCAGGCCGAGGAGCCAGAAGTAGTCTCGCGCCTGACCCGGTTGCTGGAAAGATACGTGGCGGACGGTCGAAGCACGCCGGGCGCGCCGCAAACCAACACGACGCCCGTCATGATTCGACGCCCGACGAAGCCATGACCCTGCGTCCGACCAAACCCGTTGTTCCGCACTTCTCCCGATTAACGCAAACCGACGGTGAATGATTTTATGAACTCAAAAAGAGCAATTCAACCGCAGATTAACGCAGATGGACGCAGATGCGAACCCGTTGCAGACCGGCCAGGATGCGCCTCCTGCGTGAGCGCGGCTTTCCCTGTTCTATCCGCGTCGATCTGCGTCCATCGGCGGTTCGCATGTCTCTCAAGAGCCGCATTCCGGATGAAACAACTGACTCTACTCGGTTGGATCGCGATCGGTCTATTCAACCCCCCCGTCGAGGCCGCGCCTCGCCCCAACATTCTTTGGCTCACCAGCGAAGATCACGGGCCGCAGATGGGCTGTTATGGCGATACCTTCGCCAGCACGCCCAACGTCGATCAACTGGCGGCCAAAGGCATCATCTTCACCCGCGCCTGGTCCTGCGCTCCCGTCTGCGCGCCGGCGCGCACGACCTTGATCAGCGGTCTCTTTCCCCCCAGCACTGGAAGCGAACACATGCGCAGTTTGCTCTCATTTCCACAGGGCAAGAAGATGTATCCCCAGCTTCTGCGCGAAGCCGGTTACTACTGCTCGAACAACGCCAAGGAAGACTACAACCTGGCCAAGCCCGGCCGCGTTTGGGATGATTCCTCGAAGAACGGTCACTGGAAACATCGCCAACCCGGCCAGCCATTCTTCGCCGTCTTCAATTCGGAGAAAAGCCACGAGAGCAAAGTCCGCTCTCGCCCCCACACCCCCATCCATGATCCCGCCCAAGTGCGCGTCCCCGCTTATCATCCGGACACCCGGGAGGTGCGGCTGGATTGGGCGCAGTACTACGACGTCGTCAGCGAAGCGGACGCCGACGCCGGCCAACGGCTGCGCGAGCTGGCCGAGGCCGGCTTGACCGAAGAAACGATTGTCTTCTATTACGGCGACCACGGTGCGGGCATGCCGCGGAGCAAGCGCTGGCCTTACAATTCCGGATTGCACGTGCCGCTGGTCATCTACATTCCGGAAAAGTTCCAAGCGCTCCGGCCTCCGGAATACCGGGCCGGTGGGAAGTCCGACCGGCTGGTCAGTTTCGTGGATTTCCCGCCCACCATGCTCAGCCTCGCCGGCCTCAAACCGCCCGACTGGCTCCAGGGTCACGCCTTCCTCGGACCGGACCAAGAGCCGCCCCAGCCGTTCATCTATGGCTTTCGCGGGCGCATGGATGAGCGCTACGACTTGGTCCGCACGATCACGGATGGCCGCTACGTTTTTATCCGCAATTATCGGCCGGACAAAATCTACGGTCAGCACGTGGACTACATGTTTCAGACGCCGACGACCCAAGTTTGGAAACGGCTCCATGACGAAGGAAAACTGACGCCGGCCCAGGACGCCTTCTGGAAAACCAAGGCGCCCGAGGAACTCTACGATTTGCAGTCCGACCCCGATGAAGTGCGCAATCTGGCCACCTCGCCGGCCCATGCCGACGTCGTGAACAAACTGCGCGCGGCCTTGCGGGAACACACGGCGCGCATTCGGGACGTGGGCTTTCTGCCGGAAGGCGAAGTCCACCGGCGGAGCGCGGGTTCCACGCCCTACGACCTCGGCCACGACGACGCGAAGTATCCGTTCGCGCGCATTTTTGAAACCGCGGAATGGGCCTCCAGCTTGAAGCCCGAGGCGGCGCCCGCATTGCGGCAAGCGTTGAAAGACTCGGACAGCGCCGTCCGCTACTGGGCCGTGCTCGGATTTCTCATGCGCGGCGCGGAGGCGGTGAAACTGGCGCACGACGCATTGGTCAATGCCCTCGAGGATCGCTCGGTCGATGTGCAGATGGCGGCGGCGGAAGCCTTGGGCCGCTATGGCGATGAGGCCGATTTGCGGCGGATCCTGCCGTTGCTCGGAAGGCGCGCCGACTGGAGCCAGAACGACGTCTTCACGGTTCTGGCCGCGCTCAACGCTTTGGAGACGCTCGGCCCGAAAGCGATGCCGCTGCGGGACACGATCGCGGCCTTGCCCGGCCGAGGGCCGGCACCTGACGCGCGGTATTCCAGCTATGTTCCCCGCCTGCTCCAGGATCTTCGCGAAGCCTTGAGGTCCGGCCAATGATTCGGTCACAGACTGAGCCGCAACCAGGCAATTCAAATAGGGAAGAGCCGCCTTTCGCTCAGCGCATGACTTCGGACCTTGAACCAGGGCACGGTGGGGTGAGACGCTGTCGAGCCCTGGACTCTTGGCAGGCAGAAAAGTCCGGGCTCGACGGCGTCTCGCCCCACCGCAGGTTCATGGGTAGCGGACACCTCCAAAAATTGGACGTGAAT
>CAYHFE010000527.1:0-5802 GCA_964355375.1 uncultured Verrucomicrobiota bacterium | reverse complement strand
CGGTGCAGCCGGGACGGCCGCGCTCCCCATGCAAAACCCCGCGGTTCATGGGCAGAGATTTTGAAATGCGAGAAGACATCGATCCGTTCATCCAAGAAGTGAAATTCAAGGCCAAGGGTTCGGAGGAAAGCGTTTCCGCGATTTAATTGAGCGATGGGCCATCGGCTCGGGAATTGAGATCGACGGGGTGGTAGGAAGTGAGGAATAAGCTGGAGCCCGGTGTCACCCTCGCCACTTCGACTCCGCCTCTTGCAGGAGGCCTCCGACCGTCGATTTGAGCTCGGATTTGGGGAGCGACGCCTCTTTTCCCTGGAGGGCGATCAGGCGCTGCTCGAGCTCATTTTGCCTGGCTTTATCGCGAAACATTTTGGCGAAGAAACCCTGATTCTTGGACTGATATTCGGCCACGTCCGCGACCAAGCGCTGCGCTTCGCGATGGATCCGGAGCGATTCTTCGATCACCGACTGGACATTCTGATAACGGATATCTTTGAACTTCGGAACCAGGCCTTTGAACCTCTTTTCCGCGGCGAAGACGTTGCCCTGACGAACCAGATCCTTGATTTCATTGACGATCTTCAAGTGCATCTGGAACTCCGCGCCCAGCCCTTCCAGATGGGTCACGACCTCATCGAGTTCGGTCTTCATTTCCCGATAAAGAGTGCCGCCGCCATAGACCAAGAAATAGAGCTCCCGGTCTCCCAGAATGCCGTAGGGCCAAGCCCTCTCCCGCTGGGCGGCGATCCAGGCGAAACACCAGAACCGCAGATTGACCGTCTCGCCCTCCGAGTCGCGACACGCGGGTGGCAATTTCCCTTCGAGCTCGGCCAGTTTTTGATCCAGAGATTGCGACCAAGCTTTGACGAATCGCGCCCGCTCCGCGACTTCCTCGGATGAGATCTGCATCGGATCAAACGCGCTGAACACCGATTTGCGACGGGCGTCGAACGCGCTGATATTCGAAGTCGTCGGATACTTCCTTTCCAGAAGCTTGATCTGGGTTTCGCAACGCGCTTCCTCGGCATTGAGCTCGGCCGCCTTTTCGCACAGCCCCTTCCATTTCTGCTCCAGCTCCGCCGACCGCGTCGCGCGTTCCGCATCCTGGGCGGGATCCCCGGTGGGAAGACACTTCTGTCTTTCATTCTCCAGCCATTGGCTTTCCTCAAGGATTTTGGCTTCGCGGTCCCTGAGGTTCTGAATCGTTTGCTCGAGCTCGGTCTTTTCCTTTCCGATGAGGGCCTCCAAGCGCGGCGGGAGGAAGAGGCTTTCGCAAATCAATCTCTTCGCCTTTTCCAACCCGTCGCTCAACGCCGGCAAGACTTCACGAGCGAACAGCGCTGGGCGTTTCGGAATCAGGTTGGACGCCAGGGCGGTCGCCAGGATTGCCTCCAGCCGCAGCCAGAGGGCGGCGGCATAGTCCCTCTCCTCGGGCCGCCCCGGGGATGCCTCGCTCCGCACCCATTCGAGATACTCCTCCATGATGGCCAGATCGAGGAGTTCATGGCGATTCTTGGGCGGATTCTTCGACGGGCCCTTCTCCCGTTCGCCGATGATCAGTTCAATGAGGGCGAGGGTCTTGGCCATTCCCCGGCCGGACGGCCGACCCGCCGGCCCTCCGGCCCCTCCGTCGTCGGCGAGCACGATCCGGCGCAATCCGGCGTGAACCAGTTTCTTGCGGACGCAAAACAGCGTCGATGGAGGCGCAACCTGGGTGGGGATATTGGCGGACGCGACCTCTTCCCAGAGAATCATATTTGCGACATCGGGCTAACCCCACATCCCGCTGTCGCACTCGTGAGGGTGATGCGGGTAGGGCGATTGATAGGGCCGCCCCAACACCACCGAGTCTTCCTCGCGTTGGAAGATTGAACCTTGCCCGGCGGCCATCTCCAGCAGCTTCTTCGATTCGGATTCAGTGATTGGACGGTAGGCGTAGCCGGCCGTGATGGCGCGCTCCGCCAAATCGAGCCAGCCGGGCGAGAAGCCGGCGACAACTCCCGGTAGCGACAAGGAGAAGCGCCAGGCCATGTTGATCTCGTCCTGTTCTTCCAGAGTCCGGTACCACCACTTGTGCTTGAGTTGTTCGCCCGGCTTCGGTGCGCCCGCATTCATCGCTTTAATGGCCAGGACCGCGGCGCCATGGGCCTTCGCGGCCTCGAGGACTTCGCGGCCAAAGCCCCGATTGAAATACTCCACGTAATTGATCGGGAACATCACCGTGTCGAAGGGAAACTGTCGCAGCGCTTCGACGGCCGCCTTGGTCGTATGAGCGGAGAATCCAATGAACCGAATCTTGCCCTGCTCCTTGGCCTTCAGGATCGTTTCCATGGCGCCGCCCGGTCCGAAAATCTTTTTCACATCCGCCGGTTGGACCAAATGATGCAATTGATAGACGTCGAAATGATCGGTCTTCAGCCGCTCCAGCGAACGCTCCAGTTCTTGGCGACAGCCCTCCTTGTCGCGCATCTTGGTTTTGCAGGCCAAATGATACTGAGCCCGATCCAGACCCTGCAGAGCGATGCCCATCTTCTGTTCGCATTCGCCGTTGGCGTAAGCGGGAGCCACGTCAAAGTAATTGACCCCGCGCCGGAACGCTTCATGGATCGAAGCCGTGCATCGCTCCTGGCTCTCCCTCAGGGCCAAACCGGAATATCCGACAATGGAAACCTTCAATCCCGTCCGGCCCAACGCCCGCAAGGGCATGCCGCTGGGCGCAACCTCAACGACCGGCTCCGCATGGCCGATCTCCGGAGGAACACCGACCGCGACGCCGCCCGCGACGCCGCCCATGACTTTGATAAAAGATCTTCGCTTCATACCGTGGAGTGATTGGAGTGTTTGCCGCCGTGTGCCACGACGATTTCAGTTAGTTCGAACCCGGATTGCCCATCATCCTAGGCTGTTCCGGTGAGGCCTGCAAGGGCGGACACGAGGAGCCCCGCACTTCTCATTTTGGCCCAGGCCCTTCAACGCCCCATCGATTGCAAAGTCTGCAGGTACTGCCGGGCCAGCTTGTTGGTGGGATCGAACTGCAACGCCGCCTCGAATTGCGTTCGAGCGTCGCTCAGTTTCATCGCCTTGGCCAGCGCCACGCCCAGATTGACTCGGGCCGGAGCGAAATGGGCCTTGAGCCGGATCACCTCTCGGAATTGCGTTTCCGCCTCGCTCAGCTTGTTCTGCAAAGCCAGTTCCACACCCAGGAGATAACGGGCCTCCCAGAATTCCGGCTGCAACCGCACCGCCTCCTGGAGTTGTGGCCAGGCCGCCGCCGCTCGGCCGTCCGCGGCCAAGGCGTTGGCATACAGGAAATGGGACATCGGGTCCGCGGATTGAGTCTCGATCAAACCCGCAAAATGGCTCAAGGCCTTCGCCGGTTGGAGTCGGACCGCTTCCGCATGGTGTTTCGTCGCTTCAAACAGATCTCCGGTCCGGACCAAAATATCTCCGACATGGAGTCGGACGGCGAACGAGTTGGACTGAATTTGCAAAGCCTTGAAGTAGGATTCCCGGGCTGAGGCGAAATCGCCGGCCTGCTCGCGCAGTTCCCCCACATTGAGCAAGGCTTCCACATAATCGGGCCGCAACCGCAATGCGCTCCGGTAGGCGGCGAGAGCCTCGTCCGCCAAACCACGTTTGGCCTGAACCTGGCCCATGCCATTGAAGGCTTCCGGGTAGTCCGGCCGGCGTCGCAGCGCTTGCGCGAAATAATCCAGCGCCTCCGTCGCTCGGCCTTGAGCGTCGGAGAGGAGCCCCAGATTGTAGTAGGGCGTCGGACAATGCGGCGCCAGTTCCGCGAATTTCCGCGTATGAGCCATGACGCCCTCCACATCGCCGCGAGAATGGAGAAGCCGGGCGAAACCTTCATGCAGTTGGAAATCGTTCGGAGCCAGCTCGAGGGCCGCACGATAGAGAGCGGCGGCTTGCTCCAATCCCCCCGGCTGCAGCATTCCCTTCAGCCCAGCCAGCGTCTCGCGGAATCGTTGCAGGCGCGCGGCCTGGTTGGATTGCTGGGCGAAAGGCGGTTCCTGGAGGCGCCGCTCCATCAGCTCATACATCTGGTATCGATCCCAACCGGTCAAGGCCAGGCGTTCGCCGCAAAGTTCCGCCGACGCCCAATGGCCGGCGTCCTGGGCCGTGATCGCCGAGGGCATCGCTTTGGCCGCCTGCTCGGCAAACGCGGCCGCCAGCGCGTAGTTCCCCTCGAAACTCAAATGAACGTGATCCAAAAAGAACTCATCGCCCGGCAGGCCATCCAGGCAAGCCCGAGCCAGCGTCTCCGGGCCATCGACCCCATGAATGCCGCGGGCTTCCTGCCCGAGCGCCGCTCGCGTCAGGATCGCGTTCAAGCGGGAATCCGCGCGGAAACGGAGTGTGTCGAGGTCTCGCGCTTGCTCGAAGCAGGGTCGCGCCGGCTCGGGACGATTCTGCGCGAGGTGACAGCGGCCCAGCCGAAATTGCAGTTCGGCAAAACTGGCGTCGATCTCGGCCGCCCGGGTGTAGCTGCGGATGGCCTCCTCGAACTGGCCGGCGGACTCGAGCTTCCGGCCCTCTTGAAAGGCCTGGTCCCAAGAGGCCTTCCGGCTTTCGCTCAGTCCCGGTGCGTGGGCGGAGGAGAAGGGAGGACAATCCTTCAAGTTGGAGGCGACGGTGCTGACCAGAATTCTTGCCCCGGCCGATTCGCCCGCGCGCAACATGGCCTGCAAGTTCCCTTCAAAATTGGCATAGACCCGCGAGAGCCTGGGATCCTCCTGACGAATCTGGTTCTCGACAAACATCCGCAAGCCGGCCCAGGAGCTGGGCCCGGCCGCGCCCGGCCTGAGCCCGGTCTTCGCCTGCTCCAAGAGCTGGCCCACCTTGAATCGCTTGAGAGCGACACTCGCTCGAATCAAATTCAGATTCAGCGAAGGATCTCCGGCGATGGTGGCCGGACCAAAAGGCCCCGCGACCTCGTTGTGGCCCATGTAGATGATCCACAAATCACCCTGATGACGGGCGCATTCCCGGGCGATGGGGAGGAGGACGTGGGAATTGATCGCGGTGAAGGCGACGTTGACAACTTCGAAGGAGGTTCTCGGGAACCGTTCGCGCAGGAGCACCTGCAGAATGCGGCTGACCGAGAAACTCGGATTGGGATCGCCCATGGCCGCTGATTCGCCAAAGACAAACACCCGGAAAACGCCGTCGCGTTTAGGGGCCTCCATCACCGTCGGACCTGGGCGCCGGGCCAGACGAGCCGGAAAGAAGCGCCAGGCAAAACGGCCGTTTTCCACGAAGGTCGCGCGCTCCCCGATTCGTTGCCAAAGAAAAAAATCGGTCGGGTAACCGTAACCGGCCAGGCGCAGAATCAGCTCCCCGCCGAGCAGCAGCAGGACCGGGATCAGGAAGATCGCCCCGAGACGAAACAGCCATTTCTTGACCTGGGGAATCGCGGCCGCCTCGGCGCCCGGCCGAGACACGGCGCTAGGCCGAGCCAGCTCCGGCGACGTTCTCGACGGCTTTTCTCCAGAGGATGACCGGTCGCGTTTCAAGGCGCTCAATCTAACAAGCGACTTCGCGCCAGCAATTGGAAAAGCGGCTATCAGCACCGCCAACCAAGTCTTGGGACTCGTGTCTCCCTGAAAAGGGGCCGGCCCACAGATGCCTTCCGAGTGTTCCGTTCCCAGGAACCGTCCGACCGCGCTGCAACCTTTTGTGGCATCCGCGACCCAAGGTTGGACCCGTGGTTCACGATCCCAAGGGGTGCGCGTAGCGAAAGGCGGCTTTCCATGAACCGTTTGTTAACCGGGCGCATCGATGTTCGAG
>CAYHFE010000526.1:0-5805 GCA_964355375.1 uncultured Verrucomicrobiota bacterium | reverse complement strand
CCGGCTTCAGCCGGTTTTCACGTGGCGACCGGCTGAAGCCGGGACTACATACCTGCCCGAATGAGAATTGCTGCCTTTGCGATGAGAACGGCGGGCTTTTCTTGGTTTCCCTTTTCTCCCATCGGGATAATCTGCGCCGGTGAAACTCATCCGATGGACCGTGGTTCTTAGCCTGTGGACCTGCCTTCAACCCGGGCCGGCCCACGCCTGCCGCTACAACGTCCGCGACGTCGGCTTTGTCGATCTGGAGACCGAACCCTACCATCTCTACGGTTTCGTCCACCCAGACCTCCCGGCTGAAACGGTCGCTCAATTCAAAGAACTCACGGCGGCGGCTCTCCGCGACAGCAATGTCCTCGTCGAGCTCGTGACTGCGGACGAGCAGAAGCCACACCCCGCCTTGAAATACTGGCCGGCGCACGCGTCGCGCTCGCTCCCGACGGCGGTCCTGGTTTCGCCCGATGGACAGTCGCTTCCGCTCACGATCTCCCAGCCCGGGGAACCGTTTCCCCAGACTTTGTCTTCGGCCATGCAGGCCGTGGTCTCTTCGCCCCAGCGCGAGGAAATTCTCCGGGCGGTCAGCCAGACCTTCGCCTCCGTGCTCTTGATCGAAGGCGAGAGCGCCCCGGAAAACAGCCGCGCCCGCCAGGTGATCGCGGAGGCCATCGACCAAATCCGCGCCCAGATGAAATGGATGCCCAAGACCATCGCCCGGCCTCCCGTGCTCCTGGTGCTCGACGCGGCCTCGCTCGAGCGCGAGGAAATCTTGCTCTGGAGCCTGCGTCAGAACACGGCGAAAATGAGCCAGCCGCGCGCGGCCGTGCTTTACGGAAAAGCTCGCTGGATCGGGCCAGTGATGAAGGGGGCCGAAATCACCGCGCGCAATCTGACCGGCGTGCTCTCGATCATCGGCGCGGACTGTGAATGCGGTCTCGACATTTCGTGGACGCAAGGGACCAGGCTGCCGGTGCGATGGGATCCAAAACTACACGCTCAGGTGGCCAAGTCCTTGGAGTTTGATCCGGAAAATCCGATGGTGAAAATCGAGGCGAGCCGGATCCTCGGAAGGCGCGGTTCCGCGGCCGGCGGCACGGCTGCGAGCGTTGGATATCAGGAGATCCCGTTGGAGACCGGCCCGGATTCCAACCGGGCGGACGCGACAAACGAAAATGACACGAACCGCGTGCAGAGCGCGGCTCCAAGAGGCGGAACGCCTCCGGCCGACTTCGTCCTTGGAGTGAGTGCTCCGGTTCTCAAACCGTCGCTGATTCTCCTGGCCGGTCTCGCTGGCCTCATCATTTCGGCCGGGCTCTGGATTGTCCGGGCCGCCGCCAAGAAGAAAAACCTCAGATGAAAAAGACACCCGTTCTCCTCGCTTTCCTGGGCTGGCTCGGGGCCGCGCGCGCCGCCGATTGGCCCGTTTATCAACACGACAATCATCGCAGCGCTCATTCTCCCGAGACCTTGGCCGCCTCTCAACTTGGCGAGCAGTGGGTCTATCGGTCCCCTCAACCGCCCAAACCGGCCTGGGACGGGCCGGCCAAATGGGACGCCTACGCGGGAATTCGCGGGCTGAAGTCGATGCGGAATTATGATCCGGTCTTCCATCTGGTGGTGGTGGGCTCCTCGCTTTTCTTCGGTTCTTCCGTGGACGACGCGGTCCATTGTCTGGACACGAGGAGTGGCCGGGAGAAGTGGAGTTACACCACGGACGGGGCGGTGCGCATCGCTCCCGCGCATTGGGATGGCAGACTATTTTTCGGATCGGATGATGGCCACGCCTATTGTCTGGAAGCGCGCACCGGCCGCTTGATCTGGAAGTTCCGTCCCGCGCCCCGCGAACCCCTCATATTGAATGACGGCCGGTTCATCCCTCTCTGGCCCTGCCGCACGGGTGTGCTGGTGGACAACGACACCGCCTATTTCGCCATGGGCCTGCTGCCGTGGAAAGAGTCGTACCTCTGCGCGGTGGATGCCTTGACGGGGCAAGCCCAAGGCCCCGGCCGCTATGTCCGGAAGTTGGATGCGGTAACCCTCGAAGGAGCGCTCCTGGCCTCGAGCCAGAAACTGATCGCGCCCCAGGGCCGCGTCGCGCCCCTGCTCTTCAGTCGCAATGACGGCAAACCGCTCGGTGGTCTGGAGGGCGGCGGCGGCTGCTTCGTGCTCTTGACCGACGATGCCCGTGTCCTCCACGGGCCCGGCAACAAAACCGGATGGATCCAGGAAAGCCGCGAGACCGACCGCTCCAAAATCGCCACCTTCAACGGCGGCAACGCCCTGGTCGTTCAAGGCAACATCTCGTATCTGTTGACCGACACCGGGCTCATGGCCATGGATCGCACGAGCCGGAAGGAGATCTGGCACCAGGCCTGCGATTGCCCCAACGCGCTCATTCTCGCGGGTGACATTCTATACGCCGGAGGCACGGACAAAATCGCGGCGTTCCGCACGAGCGACGGGCGGCGCGTCTGGGAAACCGCCGTGGCTGGCCGGGCCTTCGGATTGGCCGTGGCGGACGGCGCGTTATTCGTCAGCACCGACGAGGGCGGGATTTATTGCTTTCGCTCCTCCGACGTGAAGCCGCCCAGCGCGCTGGCGACTCCGCCGTCCGCGCCGTCTCCGAACTCGGAACGGCTGCACCTGTCCGCCGGGCCCAGCCTCGAATTCGTCGCCGGCGATCGCGCGATCGTCCGGTGGCGAACCGCCCTGCCCTCCGCTACCCTCATCGAATGGGGACTGCCCGGTGAGCTTCCGAGGCAATTCGAAGAGCGGACCCCCAAGACCATTCACACCGCCACCTTGACCGGGCTGAGGCGTGACCGCACCTATCATTACACCCTTCAAAGCTTGATCGACGGACAACGGGCCGCGACCGAGCCGTTCGAGTGCGAGACGTTTTTCAACTACTCCGTGCCTCCGATTCCGGACGAACCCGCGCCGTTTGCTGACAGTAAACCCGATTCGATCTCGGCCGAGGCCGCGCGGGAGATCCTGGCTGAATCCGGTCTGACCCAGGGAATCTGCCTGGTCGTGGGATGCGGCGAGGGACGGCTCGCTTACGAACTGGCCAAGCGAAGCCAGATGCGGGTCATCGGCGTGGACACGGACCCGCAGAAAGTCAACGCCGCCCGGCAGGCTTTGAAGCCGACCGGAGTTTACGGCACCCGCATCGCCCTTCACCACGTCGCGTCGCTCTCCGAGCTTCCCTTCACCGACTCGATCGCGAACTTGATTGTCTCGGAGCGCGCGCTGAGCGAAGGCGGTTTTCCCGCTCCGGCGGAAACGTTGGCGAAGTATCTCCGGCCAGCCGGCGGGATTGCCCTCATGGGACGACCGGCGCACGCTCCCGTCCGGCATGATCCGGGTCAGATCAAAACGTGGCTGGCCAGCCTCGAGGGGATGCGTGAATTCACGGGGCAGGTTCGTGGGGCGTGGGCTCGCATCGATCGCGGCTCTCGACCCGGCGCCGGCCAATGGTCCCACGAATACGGGACGGCCGCCAACACCGCCTACGCCGGTGAACATCTGCAGGGAGCCAGCGGCATCAACGATCTGGAGGTGAAATGGCTGGGCCGGCCCGGGCCGCGCGCCCAGGCCGATCGGAACGGGCGCAAGCCTTCTCCTCTGGCCACGAACGGCCGGCTCTTTGTCCAGGGACTGCACCGCATCATTGCCCTGGACGCATTCAACGGAACGATTCTCTGGAGCCGCGAGATCCCGGCCTTGCAGCGATTCAATCTGCCCCGGGACAGCAGCAATTGGTGCGCGGATCGCCATCATCTTTACCTGGCGATCGATGACCAATGCTGGCAGATGGATGCGGCCTCGGGCGACCTGGCCCAGCTCCATCCGGTCATGCCGGGGGCGCGGACCGACTGGCAGTATGATTGGGGCTACGTCTCCATCCAAGGGAATCGCTTGATCGGCAGCACCGTCAAGAAGGGCACGGCCTACTCCGAATTCTGGGGCGGAGCCGAGGCCGGGTGGTACGACGCGAAATCGGGACCCGCGACCTTCAAGGTATGCAGTGAGAATCTCTTTGCCTTGGATGAGAGATCCGGGCAGCGCCTGTGGAGCCGAAGGGGGAACGCGATCATCAACTCCACCATCACCATCAGCGACGGCCGCCTTTACTTCCTCGAATCGCGCCACGCCAAAGTCCGGGCTTCCGAGGCCCATCGGATGGGCCTGGCGGAGCTGTGGGACGATCTTTTTCTGGTCGCGCTGGACCTGGATCGAGGCACCCTGATCTGGGAACAGGCGGTTCATCCCGCCGAGGGCAAGGTCGTCGTCTATCTCACGCACGGCGGCGGGAAGCTGGTGTTGGTGACGTCTGGTGAGGGGAATTATTTCGTGTATGCGTTTGACGGATCGGACGGACAATCCCTTTGGCAAACGCAGTTTCCCTGGCCCAGCGACAATCATGGCGGGCACATGGCGCGCCCGGCCATCGTCAGCAGCAAACTTTACGTCCGGCCGAACGTGTTCGATCTGCACACCGGAAATATTATGGATCAGACCGTGCCCGGCGGCGGCTGCGGCACCTACGCGGCCATCGACAATGCGCTCATCTTCCGCAACAGCAACGTCACGATGTGGGACCTGAACAAAGGAAGCACCACGGCCTGGGATCGTCTGCGGCCGGACTGCTGGTTGAGCACCATCCCGGCCGATGGAATGCTCCTCTCGCCGGAAGCCGGGGGCGGTTGCAGTTGCGGATCGTGGATGGAAACCTCGATCGCCTTCGCCCCAAAATCCGCCCGTTAAAAGACCTTCACGCCGCACTGCTGCAAAGCGGAGATCTGGCTGGGCTTGACGGCGGGGTTGATGGGATTTCCCTCGAGATAAACCTTGAGAAAAGGCGCAAAGCGCTTTTCCCCATCCGCGTCTTTCTGCGCCATCTTGACGAGCGAGCCGAGGTCGCGAATGTCGTTGTTTTCGAGAAAGAGATAGGACAAACCATTCAGTCCGTCCAAGGGCGCGATGTCGGTTATCACGTTGTTTTTCAGGGATAACGTGGACAAGCCGGCGAGTGCGCCAATGCCCTCGATCTCTTTGATTCGATTGTTATCCAGATAAAGCGAGGAGAGTTTGCGCAGCTTCAGGAGCGGCGCCATTTCGGTGATGCGATTGTGGAAGAGGTAGAGCGAGGCCAGGTTCGTCAAACTGGCCAGGGGCTTCAAATTCTTCACCCGATTATGCGAGAGTTCGATGTATTGCAGCGCCTTGACCTCAGCCAAGGGAGCGATGTCCTTCACCTCGTTATTGGCCAGATTAAGATACTGCAGCCGGGCCAAACCCTTCAACGGCTTCAGGTCGGACACCGCGTTATCCGCCAGATCGAGGGAGGCGAGATTCAAACATTTCTCCAGCCCGGAAAGGTCGCTGATGCCTTTGCCATTGCCCTGAATCGTCGAGAGATTGACCAGATCCGCCTCCGTCAACGGCTTGTCCCCATCCCGTTTCTCGAGCACGAATTTCCGGACGGCCGCCTCCAGATTTTTGTCCTTAATCAAGGGGGCTGCGGGGGCGGTGTTCTGGTCGGCCCAAGCGAGACTCGGGAGCAAGGCCAAGAGGAACAGCTTCTGAAATTGATTTACGATGCTCATAGGAATTTCCCCGTTGTTTACTCACCACACCGGCCAAAAACAAGTGTCTTGTGGAAAAAAGCAGCCGTTCTCATTTTGACAAGCATGTAGTCCCGGCTTCAGCCGGTCGCCACGTGAAAACCGGCTGAAGCCGGGACTACCTGCGGGGAACGGACAGTGTCCTGAGTCAAAATGAGAACCGCTGGGAAAAAAGCTC
>CAYHFE010000525.1:0-5813 GCA_964355375.1 uncultured Verrucomicrobiota bacterium | reverse complement strand
CGGTCGCCGGCCGCCTGCGATTCCCAAACTCCGCGCAATTTGGCGTAGGCCTCGCGGACTGCGAACACGGGAAAGAGCGCGTCCTGTTCGCCATTGTAGAACAACATCGGTTTCGGGCAGGCCAGACTCGCCACGTCGGCATAATCGAGGTACCGGGAGAGGCCGGGATGCGTCATGGTGAACGCCGACTGTCCGCGAGTCTGATTGTTGCCGGGAACCATCAATCCCTTCGCCGTGGCCAGCCAGCAAACGGCCACCCCCGCCGCGATATGATCGGAAAGAGCCGCCACCTGCCAGGCGCGAAACGAGCCCATCGAAAGCCCCATGGCCGCGACCCGGCCGCCATCGACCTCCGGGCGGGTGGCCAGGAACTCCGCCGCCCGCAAGTCCTCCCAGGCGATCACGCCGGCGAACGACATGCCCAAGTGCAGAAGATTCCCGGCCAAGGCCTGCTGTCCTTCATACCCTCCTCCCCCACGATCGGACCAATTGAGCGCGTCCGTGGCCAGGCAGACGAATCCGCGGCGGGCCAATTCATCGCCGATAAACCGCCCGCCGTAATATCGATCCACCCATTCGCGCGCCGATTTGAGACGCTCCGGACGATCCTCCCAGGGCTCGATCACTTTCTCTTTCCCAATGTCAAACCGCGCGCCGTGATCGTGCAAGAGCAGGACCGCCGGAAATGGCCCGGCACCTTTCGGAACCAACATGGAGCCGAGCACGCGGCTGTCCCGGGTCAGGTTGAAGACCACCTTCCTCGCCACATAGGCGCCCCGGTCTTGCTCGGCGAGGATGACCGGATCGAACGGCGCCGCGGGCGGCGGACTCAGGAGGCATTCGCGCACTTGGGCGCGCGCCGCCTCGCGCCACTGGGCGAAGTCGCGATGGTTTCCCGATAACCAAGACATCGGAAAGGTCAGTCGCTCCGCCGCCGCCTCGCGGAACGCGGGCAGATGATTTTGAACTCCGCTCGTTTGAAAGGCGCTTCGCTCCGCCACGCGACGGCGCGCGCTCTCGGGCGGTTCCTCCTTCACCCGCGCCAGCACCTGCCCGAGCGGCTCGTTGGAGCGTGGCAGCGTCAGCAACCGGGACGCCGGCCGATGCTTCAGGTAAAACGCCAGCACTTCCGGGAAGTAAACCAAGCCTTCCGGCGCACTCGAGCCGAACTCGGGCAGGCCCTCCGAGTAGTCGCGCTCCCGATCGCGATCTGCCGCCTTCGCGTAAAGCCGTCCAATCTCGGCGCGCTGTTGCACGCGGCCCGCCGCCATTTCCCACGCGCCCAATCCGCTGAAGATCCGCCCGGTCCTCATCCAGCCCAGCACGCGCTGACGCAAGGCTCGCTCGATCGCGTCCAAGTGCGCCTCTTGCGGTCCCAGGAATCGGTCCGCCTGGACGAGTTGCCAGGCGTGCTCTATCGCCTGGCTCATGATGACGTAGCTTGAGTGGGGATGCGGATAACGCCAGCCGCCGACCGGGTCCTGGCTTTGGGCGAGGAAATCCGCCACCGCTTGGATCACCTCGCGCAGCTTGGGTTCCCGAGGCGCCCACCGGGCCAATTCCGGCAGGCCCGCCAGGGCATAGCCGATGATATAAGGCTTGGCGAAGGGATGCCGGGTCCCGGTCGCGTCATCATCGATGAAGGGTGGATCGGGCACGATCGGTTGTCCGCCCTGACTGAAAAGGTCTCCCGGGGACAACTTCGTTCGCAGTTCGCGAAACAACCGGAGCGCCTCGGCCAGGTAATTCGTCCGGCCCGTGAATTCGTAGAGTCGGACGAAGTCGCGAACATCCCCGATGTTTCGGCACTCGCCGCGGTCCACATGAAGATTCTGCGCCGCATACTGAATCTGCGCCTCCAGCGCCTCGATCATCCGCGGGTCGCCGGTTTCCTCGTAAGCCAGAAAGAACGCGTCATACCCCTTGGTGCAGAAGTTCACCGAGCCGTTGGAGCGCCACATGTAAGTGCGATCATCCTCCGGAGGCGGACGGTTCTGAGCAATGATGTTGTTATAGCGCGTCCCTCCGGTTTGGTCCGACCCCCACCAAATCGATTGATCGAACATGTTGTCGCACCAAAGCACCGCCACCTCGGTCAAGCGACGATCCTCTCGACGCCACCCCTCCTCAAAAATCGGCGGTCCATGATTGAGCCGGTTCATGCCGAAAACAGAACCGGTCGCGCCGCCGTCCGAGTAACCCGTCACATTCCCCCAGTCATCGCCCACCGCCATACTGCGCACGATCGCGTCGTGGTGATAATCCAAGATCGCGGCCAACTCGGGCTGATCCCGCCCGTCGCGAATATCCTCGATTGCGTCGCGTTGCGGCCCGGCGCGGTGGAGCGCCCCGATTCGGCTGGTGCTCTGGAGGCTTGCTGACACTGGAGCCAATTCGGCCGGAGCCAGGACGAACTCGGCTCGCTGCCAAGCCATCGCCTGCATCGGCACGCGCTCCTCGGCCGTGCATCGCCAATACCGATAATGCAGCCGATCATCCGTTCCCATCTCAGCCTCGACCCGTCCGCGCCTCTTCAGGGCCGCCGTCGGGTGATCCAAGCGAGAGCGATCTCCATTCATCCACACCGCGCAGGTCTGCCCCTCCTTGAACGAATGCGTCACGGGCTTCGAACCGATCGCGTTCACCGCGTTGGTGCGCACGAGACGATTCGGCGATACCGGGGCATCGATCTCCCATCCCAGGTCGGGCGCACGCCCGTCCCCGGGCAACCGACGTTGCACATGGGCCACGACCGTCACCCGGCCGAGGATGTCGGCTCGAACCTCCACCATCCGCGGCCATGCGTCGTCCGGAAAATGAAATCGCTCCCAGCGGAAGAAGGCATTGGATTCGACCCTCTCTGTTCGGGGCGCGGCCTGACTGGCGCGAGCTGGAGCCAGCAGATGCGCTCGGAAACTCGAACCATCCCGATACACGATCGTGATCTCCTCCTCGGTCACGCGAATCTCGGCGGGAAATCGATTCGTCTCTCCCGACGGCTGGACCGCGCTCTTGAAGCGAAACGGAATCTTTTCCGTGCTCGGGAACTTATAGGGGAAAGTGACCAGGGCCCGTCGCGCCGATTTCGATTCGCCCTCCACCGCCGGATGCCAACTCAAGATCCGGAGAGCGGTCGTGATGCTCTGGCTTCCCTCCGAAGCCACGAGGGTGTCTCCTTCCTTGACCAAGCCTCGCGGCAACGCCACCGAGGCGCGCACCAGTTGTTGTCCTGGAACCGACGATGCGATCTCCGCCACCCACTCGGGATTCTGCCCCTGCGCCGCCGTCCATAGGAAAGCCGAAACCGCGATCAGCGCAGCCCGACGGAATGCGGGCCCCGCCACGAAGAATAGTCGCCGCGTCGTTCCGACTGAGAAAGAAACTGCCGAAAGCTTCCGCTGGTCCACCGTTGAATTCAGGATCATGCGTGCCATTTACCCGCCTGCCCGACCGGGTGGCAAGCCGCTTCGCGCACCGCAATTACCAACTCAGCTCCCACGCCTGGACCTGGCGCGGCGGAAAAATGACCGGCTCTGTCATGCGTTCGGGCAGAGTGCGCGTCTCGGACACGGTCCCATCGCCCTTGGTCACCACGGCGCGGAGCTTCTTGGCCCGGATCCCATAGGATTTCGCATCAAACGGAAGGTTCGCCGAGACGGCCTGATCGCTGACATTGGCGAACAGCAGCACCAATCGTTTCTCTCCCGGCAGGTGCCAGGCGCCGGTCAGCACGGCGTCGGTCGTGACCCACCACTCGCCCGACCATTGCCAATCAGCCCGCACCCGCGGCACGTCCCCGATCAGTTTCGGTGGCCGGGCCATTTCTCCGGCGTAGAAATAACGCCGAAACTTCCAGCGCATTTGCACGGCTTGCCGAAAGAATGCGGCGTTGTCCTTTTCCTTGACCAGGCCGGGATCGAGCCAACCGAGCTGTTCCCCATAAACAAGCTGCTGTCCGGCTTTCATGCGCAAGGCCAGGTCTTTCGTCGCCCCGCCTCGATAGGCCCGACCAAACATCTGAATGGCGCCGCCATAAACCGCGGGAAACGCCGGCACCTGGCCGTCGTATTGCCAATGCCAGGTCAGGTAGCCATCGAACCAACGGACGAACGGCTCGCCATTGCATTCGGTCGTGAGCATCGCGTCGTGGGGACGGGCCTGGCGCATCCGTTCGAGCATCTTCCAGTAGCCCTCGTTCCACCAATGACCGCCACCCACGGGATGCCCATGGGTGGCGTCGAAGCAAAGGGTGGGAGCCGCCGCCGCTACCTGATCCACGTAAACGCCTCTCGTCCCCGCTTCGTTGAGCAATCGCGCGACGATGTCATTCACGCGCTCCTGCCAGAGCGGGGTGGACGGGCACATCGCCGCCAGGCGGACCGGTTGACCATTTGTTTCCTTGCTGCCATAGGCTTCCAGATACGGAGTTCCATCGTCCTTCTTGGTCGCGGCCGGCAAGGCCACGGACGTGAACTCAAAGTCCTTCGCGCCCTGGTCATGGGAATCCCACAGCCGCCCATTGATGTAGGGCATCACAAACACGCTCGAGGCCTGCAAATCGCGGACGCCCTGCGTGAAGTTCGTCTTGGCCGGAAAATAATGCGGGTAATCGTTGTCGAATGGAATCTGGTGCCAATTGTACCAGTGGAATCCGACCGGCACTCCCAGGAATTGTTGAAACTGCTGAACGCGGGAGACGCACTCGGAGGCGGCGCCCCCGGTCATCGTCCAGGCGCTCAATTCCCGCATCCAGAGCGGCGTATCCTCGCGTCCGGCGCGCGCGAGCCGCGGCCACCAGCGCGCTTCCCGTCGAGCCCAATCGCGGTAAATCGATGCGGCGTCGAACCAATCGCCGCGCCACAGACGCCAGACGCTCACCCCACTGAGGACGAAATCATTGCCGGCGATTCCCATGCCCGGGCTCGGGTGGTCATAGGCCATCCGGACACTGCGGGTCGCCGGATCGCTCTCGAGGATGATGTCCTTCGTGCTGCCCAGCGGATCATGCATGGCGAGGTAGAGGCCGGTCGGATTCTCGGTGTTTCGATAGGCCGCCATGAACTGCATGCTGCACCAGCCGCCCGGATAATTGCCGCGGTACTTGAAGGTGCGACTGCAAATATTGGTCTGCACTTCTCCCGGACCACGAGGGAACAAGACCATCATGGCCGGCCCCAAATCCGCCAACGTCACCTCAGGAAAGGCCACCCGCCAGACACTCCATTCCGGGTTCTCGTTCGCCACGTTCAACCCCCACCGGACGGAGCGCGTCTCGCCCTCCAAACTCGCCTTGACCTCGACCGCGACGCGATCGAGCTCGGGGTCCAGAGCTCTCGCCCATTTCATGAGGACGCTCGAACCGTTCTGGATCAGACTCGTCGTTTTCCATCCCGTCTCAGCCGTGAGCCGCAATTCTTTTTTTGTCCGAGCATGGCGCAAGGTCAGAGTGAAGAGAGGCGCGGCTTTCGGCGCGAGGAATTCCTGTGCCTGGCTCAGGTCACAAACGCTCTCGAGACGAATCCCATTGGTGTTCTGGAGAAAGGCCAAGCCCAGATCACCCGCCGCGACCAGCCTCCAGGACGACGCGCGCGTCTCTCGGACCAATGGCGCTGCCTCAGCCAACCGCCCCTGTTTCACCAAACGGGCCGCCAGATCGGCGCGCCACAAGGTTCGGCGACGGGTCGGCACGTCCTGTTTCGATCGGGTTTCGCGCAACGCGGCCACGGCCTGATCGAGTTCGCTCACCGACGGTTGGTTGGTCGAGGATGCGCCTGGCACATCGCGAACGACCGCCGATGCGCCGCCGGCGTCCC
>CAYHFE010000524.1:0-5816 GCA_964355375.1 uncultured Verrucomicrobiota bacterium | reverse complement strand
TCGAACATCGATGCGCCCGGTTGACAAACGGTTCATGGAAAGGGACAACCTCCAACGACTGGACGCGAATCGGTGCCATGAACCAAACGGTGCCCGATGCGTCGCGCCAGCGTCTTGGAGTGCGCCGGCCCTCCGGCGCTTTTGGCGAGTGCCCCGAAAGCGGCAGAGGGCTGCCGCACTCCAAGACCTGGCGGAATTTTCCGGCCCTCCTCTCGAACATCGATGCGCCCGGTTGACAAACGGTTCATGGAAAGAGCCGCCACGGTCTGAGGACCGCTCATTGAGATATGAGCCCATTCACCGGATGGGGCGCGGTTCCGTCGAGCCCGGGAATCTGAGCCAACTGGGAAGTCAGGGCTCGACGGAGTCTCGCCCCACCCAACGGCTCGCCGGGTCGATGACCGCGCCAGTTGACGATTCGGGCCGGCGCGTTTTCTTCGCGACCTTGACAACCTTAATCTTGATCTTGCCCAGCAGATTGACCCAGGACAGATCGGCGGGGTCGTCGGAGAACTTGATGTGAGTCGCATCGACGTAAAACTCGTTCCAGGTTGGATCCACGCTGACCCATTGGTGGCCGTCGTGAATCTCCGCCCACGCGTGCCATCCGAAAATACGCGATCCCTCATCGGCATACATCACGCCCCCGACTTCGCGGGCCGGAATGGCGGCGGCCCGCGCCAAGGCCACAAAGAGCATGGTGATCTCCGTGCAGTCCCCCGCCCGGCTAGCCAGCACATCCCGGGCGCTGGTTTGGTTGGCGGCCATCGTTTGCCGAACATTTCGGTAAACCCAACGCTGCAGCAGATCGGCGCGCTGCAACAGGTCCAGCTCGGTTCCGATGATTTCCCGAGCCTGCCTTTGAATGACGGGGTGTTCGGCCTGGAGCGACGTCGTGGGTTTCAGAAACTGATCCCGCTCGGTGGGCGAGAGTGGCGTGGGCATCTCTGTGCGGCGGTCCCGGGTCAATTCCAGACGGACGGCCTGCCCCGATGCCTTGCCCAGACGCTGGCGATGGGAGGTCGGGACGCGGAACCCGGCCAAGCCGCTGACGTCGAGAACGAGGGACTCGATCTCTCCGGGCGCCCCAAGTTCGCGGTCCACCTTGATGGATGAAGCCTGGAGCATGTCGATGGACTGTGCGCTGAGCGTCTTGGCCAGCGACTCCTTTTCCGCGCGCAATTCAAACAGTCCCCCCATCAAGCCGCGCAGGGGCGTGCCATCGGCCGCCAAGTCGAAGTCGGCCCGCATTCCATCGAGGCTGACCGAGACCAGGAAGACCTCGGTCCGCACGCCGCCCCAGAGCATCTTCTTTTTCCCGCGATAGGTCAGAAGCTCCCGGCTGTTGATCTCGTCGTGCTCCCACGCCGTGGAGTAGCTCTCGAAGGTGGCGCCCTTTCTTGGCGGACCGGCCAGCCAACGCTCCAGATCCAAGGCCAGCGCGAGGGTTTCGCGGGGACGAGGCACCCGCCGGGTGGTTTCGCCGCCGGTCGAACGCACCTGAATGACCATCTCAGGGCCATCGCGGACCACCGTTCTCAAAGTCTCCTGGCCATCCTCCAGCACTCGTTCTTCGGCGGACAGAATTTCGCCCAGCCCTTCGAGGTCAAAGTAGGTGACGCTTCTGGTTTCAGCGCGTGAGGTCTCCTGGGCCACGGCATAGGTCGTCTGCATCTCGAAGGTGACGGCCGCGACCGTCCTTCCGGCCTGCTCGGCGAATTTCATCTCATCGATCGCCCAGCCGAATTTGTGGTTCTTGAGATAGACCCCGTAAGCTTGACGCCTTTGGTTCTGCTCGACGTAAGCCCGGATCGAGTTGGGCTCGGCTGGAGCGCCCTGGAGTGTGCCCAGCCCACCCGCCAACCCCAGACCCAGTCCCACCCAGACCAACCAACGCTTCGTCGCGCCGATCCCGTGCTCCTGTCGATGGCTGTCACTCATAAAATGTTCACTTCGCCGCCTCGGACGTGCGCCCGGAAAAATCCGCAAGCAGGACCGCCAGACCGTCGATGATTTCCCGCCCGGACGGACGCGAGTTGGCGTAGTTGTTGAGCATGATCGAAAAGGCGAGCCGCTCGCCGCCCGCCGTGGTGACATAGCCCGAGAGGGCATCGACGTAGCGCAGGCTGCCGGTTTTAGCGCGAAGGTTGCCCGAGGCCTTGGTTTGTTTCATCCGATTGCGCAAGGATCCGTCCACACCCGCCACCGGCAGCGATTCGCGAAAGATCTCCGCCTCCCGATGCCGGCTCATGAATCCCAGCAGGGTCACGGTCGCGTTCGGTGTCACCAGGCAGCTTCGGGAAAGACCGGAACCTTCATCAAGCCGAACTTCTCGCGGATCGATTCCGGCCTCCTGAAGCCAGCGCGCCATTTCCGCCAGGCCCAGTTCTTCTGTCGTCCGCGCGATCGTGCTGCCGCCCGGCGAGGCCGGGCCGCGCGGCGGGGACGCATTGTCATTGGCAGGCTTCGACGCCCGGTGGGAAGCGCCCGCACTCCAGGCGCCGACCTGAAGAAGGAGCAACTGCGCGTAGAGATTCTGCGAGGGCTTGAGCGTTCGGCTGAGGATTTCCCGCAACGGACGAGACTCGACGATTCCGATTTCCACGAGCCGAGCTTCCGCCAACCGGTTCGTCTCGCGTTCGCGCCAGCCGATGGTTTGAACACCTCCCGTCACGGCCACTCCGCGCCGCGCCAGCGCCTCTTTGAGCCGCGTGCCAAACCACGCCGCCGGACGGGGAACCGAGACCGCGTCGGTCCAATTGGAGCCGCCGATTGGCAGTTGCCCGGTCACAAACACCCGGCCTTCCGCGATCGGCCGGTCCAGATCAATTCGGCGCACCGTTTCCTTCCCACCGGTCGTCGTCTGGTTGATGAAATTCAGGAAGGTCGTCTCCGGACGAGTCTGAATCGCGCAAGGACTCCCGACGCTCGGGCCCGGGCGCAACACCAGATCGACCACGTTGTCCTCGACGGTCAGCGCGGACACTTCGGCACCGTAATAGTACTGGAGATCATCCCAATTCCAACTTGAGCCGAACGGCGGACCGCGGAAGAAACTTTCATCCGCGATCAGATTCCCTTCGATTCGTTTCAAGCCGGCGACCGCGACCGCGTCCACGACCGGGTCGAGCGACTTCGCGGAATCGCCGTTGTTGAATCGGGCCGCCCAGGAAGGATCGCCTCGTCCGTAAATGATCAGATCGCCGTGGAGAGTCCCCATTTCATCCGGTCGCGTCGCCGCGAAAAGCGACGTCCGAATCCGGAAGTCGGGACCTAAACGATCCAACGCCAGCGCGCCGCTGTAGAGTTTGGCGTTGGAAGCCGGCTTGAGGAGTTTGTTGGCCTGGTGCTCGAACCAAGTCTGTCCGGTCTCGAGCGAGATAATCTTCACTCCCAGAGACGCGGCGGATAGAGACGGTCGCGCGATCTGTTCCGCCAGCCGCGCCTGCAAGGAGCCCAGATCCTCCGGACGGGCGGTCGCCTCGCCGACCTCCGCGCGCAAGGCCAGACTTAGAACACACCCGGCCCAGACCAACCCAATGCGGGCCGCCGAAGACCACGCGTCGCCCGGTGTGTATATCGCCCGCCATCGTTTCATGGCGCGCATTTAAGAGGCTTTTCTGGCCGAGGCCAAGCTGGCATTTGCGGGGCGGCCGTGCCTCTCCGATTCCTGGATCGCCGCAGGCATGATCGGCCAGGAGAAGACCGCGAGTTCTTGGAAATCCATCCATTAGCCGGTCGCCACCTGAAAACCGGCTCAAGCCGGGACTGCGGGCGTCGAACGGACAGTGTCCTGGACCAATTAGAGAATTGCTGCACCACCTCACACTGCGCTTGCTCCCGCCTGGCGAATCCGCTAGCTTCCGGGCAAGTCTATTAACGATTTGGATCCAACACTTCTATGAAACGATTCCTGGCTCTCGGATTGGTGCTTCTTCCCCTGGTGGTTTTTGGCGCAGACAAGAATGACGGCTGGATTTCACTCTTTGACGGCAAGAGTCTCGACGGATGGAAGGTCAACGAGAATCCCGGCACTTTCAAAGTCGAGGACGGGAAGATCGTGGTGGCCGGGCCGCGCGGGCACCTCTTCTATGTCGGACCAGTCCAGAATCACAACTTCAAGAATCTCGAACTCAAGCTCGAGATCATGACCTTTCCCAAAGCGAATTCCGGGGTTTACATCCACACGGAATGGCTGGATACCGGCTTTCCCCGCAAGGGCCACGAGATCCAAGTGAACAACTCGCATTCCGATCCCAAACGCACGGCCGGAGTGTATGGGATCAAGGACAACTACGACGTCGTCGCCAAGGACAACGAGTGGTTCACCCTGCACATCATCGTCGAAGGCAATCATGTCATCACCAAGGTAAACGACAAAGTGGTGGTGGATTACACGGAGGCCCAGCCCGCGGAAGGACTGCGGCCCAGCCTGAAACGCCTTTCCAGCGGAACCTTTGCCCTGCAAGGCCACGATCCGGGAAGCAAAATTCACTACCGCAACATCTTCGTCAAACCGCTCCCGGACAAGTAAACGTTCTCCCGACGACTCGGGGCGAGTTCTCCCCGATCGAAGCTCGCGCCACGTCGCCTGAACTCGTTCCTTCGTGGGGCGAGTTTTCATTTTTGAAAGGGATTGAGATCGTGGCGTGAGTGCTGGGCCGGGGAGCCGTCTTCCGATTCTTTCGCCTTCCATCCATGGCATATTTCTCAATCATCGTCTCATGAAGACCACCCCATGTACGCGCTGTGGCAAACCGATCGATGCAGGGGTTGCGATTTGTCCAAACTGCGGCGCTGCGCACATCGCCGCGCCTCCCGCGGCGGCGAAACGTGCGTCCACGTTGGCGGTCGGTGTGACGGTGGCCTGCCTCGGGCTGGCGGGACTGATGACGGCCGTTCTTCTGAATCGAGAGCGCGCCGATCATCCGTTGGCGGCGTCCTCCGCGCCACCGCCCGATTACGCGAAGACAAAGACTCTGGCCGAGAGTGGCGACCCGCAGGCGGCCCATTTGCTCGGGGATATTTATTCCGATGGCAAACAGGTCCGGCAGAGTTACGCGCAAGCCGCCGAGTGGTATCGCAAAGCGGGCGAACAAGGAGTGGCGGCGGCGCAGTACAAACTGGGCGTTCTTTACGGCATCGGTCAGGGAGTTGCCCAAGACGAATCCGCGGCGGCGGTCTGGTATCGCAAAGCCGCGGAACAGGGCAACACCGACGCCCAATACACTCTGGCGGGAATGTATGGACTCGGTCGCGGCGTGCCGCGAGATCCAAAAGAAGCGTTGCGCTGGTACCAGGCGGCGGCCGAACGCGGAGAGCCTTTGGCGTGCTACAACTTGGCGGAGCGTTACGAACGCGGCCGAGATGTCACCCAGGATTTCGTCGAAGCCTTCAAATGGCACAGTCTGGCCGCGGAACGGGGCTTGGCGGATGGGGCGATCGCCCGGGACAACTTAAAGAAATCCCTGAGCTCAGCTCAGCTCACCGAGGCCCGGCAACGGATCGGCGTTTTCAACGCCCAACACCCCCGAAGTTCGAAATCATCTCTGAAATGACCCGGACGGTGAGACGAGCCGTCCCGCTCGGCGCGCGGAGGATCATCGGTCTGAATACCCGCCCGCCGGTGGAACGTAACTCCGGTCGAGCGCTGAAATCGTGTCTGTGCGGAAAGTCAGGGCCTCGATCGAGTCTCACCCCACCCAGGTTCACGGAGAGGGAATACCTCCAACGATTGGACGTGAATCGTGGCCATGAACCTGAAGGTGCGATGGGGAGCGCGGGCGTCTCGCCTGCTGGGTTCGGCGTCCCGCCGA
>CAYHFE010000523.1:0-5823 GCA_964355375.1 uncultured Verrucomicrobiota bacterium | reverse complement strand
TCACCGATTACCAGAATGCCGCTTACATGGTCGAGTTCCCGAAAACGGAGCGGGTCCTCGGCGACACGGAAGTGGCGATCGATTTCATCAGCTTGAACGGAGACAACGGCACGAAACAGCAAGAGAAACACGCTTACTGGATGGCGCGGCAAGTTGACCTCGCGTCCATCGCCATGCGCTACGTGCATGTCAGCGTGAACGGGACCGCGCTGTTCCGCTACGATTCCCTCTCGCCTTCGCGCACGCTCTGCACTCATTGGTACGGCGACGAAGATCCGCAGGTGTACGAACAGCTCTACCCCCACGAGCCCTTCGCCAACTACACGACCACCGGAGGCGTCAAGAAACAGGCCAAGTACCGCTATTGCATGCGCAAGAAGATTACCACCATGCCGGACGACAATTTTTCGTCCCTTTATCGGGTCGTGGAGGCGTTGAGAGCCCCCGCCAGCGACCTCTACGTCGCGCGCGTGTCCGCGCTGGCCGATATCCGGAGCTGGGCCGGCTATTGGGTGATCAACCGCATGTGCGGCAACGGGGACCACTACAATTCGCCGGGCTATCCCCATAACATGTACACTTACATCCCCCCGTACGAACGATCCCGACTCCACGTCAACGATACCGACGGCGCCTTTGGAACAATCTATACCCTCTTCCCAAACGCCGGCTACTTGCCCGGCATCATGTTTGCCAAACCCGAGTTTCGACGTGTTTACTGGCGCCTCGCCTACGACATGGTGCAGGGCCCCATGAGTCCGGCCGCCAGCGATGTCCGGCTCAACGACTGGTACCAGGCCTTCCGCAACAATGGCATCACCGCCGTCGCACCGACCGCCATGAGGGCCTGGATCACGTCGCGAAGGGCCGAGTTCTTGCGGGAGTTGGCGCCGGTGACGAGCCTCGCCTTCGAGGTTTCGACTGCCGACACCGTCACGAGTGCCACTCCGATGACCGTCACGGGCAAAGCGCCCATCGCGGTCACCACCATCCAAGTCAACAGTCAGGCCCACGCCGTCAAATGGGTGGGTGAGACGAACTGGCAAATCCGTGTCGCGCTCGCCAGCGGCACAAACCACCTCGTCTTCCGCGCCCTCGACGCCCAAGGCACCGTCGTCGGAAGCGACACGCTCAGGGTCATCTACACCGGCCCGAGCGTCTCACTGGAGGGCAAGCTTGCCATCAGCGAAATCATGTATTACGCCGCGGCGCCCTCCTCGGATTTCGTCGAAATCCACAATCTTTCCCCAACCGAAACCCTTCCGTTGGGGGGACTGCGCGTGGACGGAATCGATGCGACGATCGGACACGGACGCTTTATCGAGCCGGGCGGCTACGCGGTCGTGGCCAGCAGTCTGCCAGGGTATCAATCGACCTATGGCAACGCCGAGGTGGTGGTCGGCGAATTCGGCGGCACGCTGGACAATGGCGGCGAGACGCTCAGACTGCTCATGCCCCAAGGCACAAACCAGACAGTTCTGGATCAGGTGACGTTTTCCGACGATCCGCCCTGGCCCGTCGCCGCCGCTGGGGGTGGCGCCTCGTTGCAGGTGGTGGACCCGTCGCGCGACAACGATCGTATCGGCAATTGGAGGGCCATCGAGCCCGGCGGCTCGCGGCCCCTAGCGAGCCCGGGCAGCTCGAACAACGTCGCGGTGCCGCTGCCCGCATTCCCGCTTTTGTGGATCAACGAGATCATGCCCTCCAACGCCGGAGGGCGGGCGGACAATGCCCGCGAATTCGATCCCTGGATCGAGCTGTTCAATGCCGGCACGAACACGATGGATCTGGCCGGCGGCTCTCTCAGCAACGATCCGCGGGACCTGCGGCTCTGGGCGTTTCCCGGCGGATGGACGATCGCCCCCGGCCAGCGCCTGCTCGTATGGGCGGATGCGCAGCCGGGACAAACCGATGGCTCCAACCTGCACGCTGGCTTCCGGCTCAACCGCGGCGGCGGCACGGTTGTGCTGGCCTGGCCGCACCTGGACCGAACCCTCGTGCTGGATGCGATCGAGTATGCGGCTGTCCCCCCCGACTGTTCGTACGGCTCCTTTCCCGAGGGTGATCCCCACGCCCGCCAAGTGTTTCACTACCCCACCCCCGGCGAGCGGAATCACCCTGTTCCTGCACCCGAGATAATCAACCCGCGGCTGGGTCCCGTCGAAGCCATCAGCTTCGAATGGGTCAGCGTTCCTGGCGTCAGGTACCGTGTCGAAGGCGCGCTCACCTTGGCGGGACAACCCTGGGTGACGCTGGCGGAATCCGTGGCCCAGGCTGAAAGCATGCGGTACGCAGAACCACTGGGCGTGTCCATGCGGTACTATCGCGTGGTGGTTCCGGAGCCATGACCATGACGACTCCGTGAGATGGAGAGAAGACGGCTTGTGAAACCAATGTTCCGAGGCCTTCGGAGCACGAAACACGGGTTACTTCAGCAACACGCGGATTACGAATTCGCCATCCCCACCCCGGCGCCGGACGGCGAGCGACGAGTTTCTACTTCGTAAGCACCGGGCCAAAGACCTCTCTCACGGCTTCGAGGTATTTCATTCCGTTCGCTGTGTCCGGTTCGAGGTAGCTGCCCTCGGTCCATTCGTTCCAGCAGTTGATGTTCAGGATGCGCGGTCCGTTCTTCTGGGTTAGCAGGCGGCGCTTCGCCATCTCCAGCGCCGCTCGGAATCGCTCCGGGGTGTTGTCTTTGATCGTGTTCGTGAAGGGGTAACCGGAGTTGTCAAGCGTGACGCTTTGGTCGCAGCGAGGGCTGGGATCCCAGCCCATCGTGATGTTCGGGAAATAGGGTACGTCGAACATCGCGGTCGCTTTGTCGCAGTAGGCGAAGTAGGCGTCGCGCACGACGTCGTAGTCCGTGGCTTGCTGCGGCAGCGCGGCGTGATGCAGCCACACATACGACGTCACGGAGTCAAAGCCGAGGTCGCGCACCAATTGGGCCGTATCCAGCGGCGCCTTGGCACCCGGCAGAATGGTCTGGCCCCAGGCCACGGCGTTGAGGTGCAAACCCTCCAGACCCGCGGCCTTGGCCTTGGCGCGGAACTTGTCCAGGCTCGCCCGGGTCGCCGGCACGGATCCGAAATTCTCCAGCAAGCGGGTCAGGTCGTAGAACGAGAAGTAAGGTTTGCCGTCGATCTTCCAGTAGGAGGGATGATTGAAGTAGTCCTTGATCAGGTGGTCGCCAATTCTCTCGAAGTTCGCCGGGGTCACCTTGCCGGGATAAAGCACCGTCTGCGGGTCGCCTTTCTTGTAGGGGAACAGGTTCTTGATCCAGTCGTGGTTGGCCCACATGAAGGCGAACTTGAGGCGATGGTGGTTCGTGGCTTTGAGAAAACCCTCGTTGATCGGACGGTCCAGAAACGGGCCGTCGTCAAAGTGATACCAATCGAAGATGAAGGCATGGATGCCGTGGTCGGCGGCGGCGGCGATCTTCCGCGCCATGACCCGCGGATCGGATTCGTCCTCGTAACCCCACAGCGGCACCTTGGGTTGTGGATGGCCAGGGAAACGCGGCTGGGCCGCTTTGACCAGTTCCCATTCGCTCCAGCCAGGGCCGTGCTCCTTCGCATTGCGCGGATCGTTGGGATGGTATTGGCCGAAGTAGTAGCTGGCCACAGTGATGGCAGAGGCGGGTTTCGGTGCGGACGCGGACTCGCTTCCGGTCCAGGCCCGCACGTATTCGATGCTGAAGGTCGAGGGCAAATCCGCGTCGTTGGGCAGGCCAAACCATTCGGGCATCGTTTCGCTGTCGAAAATGAGGAAGAGCGGTTGGTGCCAGTGCGTGTTCTGCACCGTGCGCACCAGCACGCCGTCCACATACCAGCGCAGTTCCTTCCGGCCCCACTCGAAGCCGAAGACGTGGAAATCATCGGCGAACCGCCACGGGGCCGTCCAGGAACTGCCCACCGACCAGTGGCGCTTCTCCTGCGGCGTCTGCGTCACATGCAGGGTCATGTAATACCGCTGTTCGTGTCCGGGATGCTTGCCGCACAGCTCGAACACGTCCACTTCCGTGGCCCAGCCGGGATGTGCCGCCCGGTCCTCCTGCTGGAACCAGAACGAACTGGAGCCGGCGGAGTTCATGGCCCGGGCCTTGACCTCGTAGTAGCCGTAGCTCGAACGGGCGCGGGTGTGCAGGGCGGCAGAGGTGTAGTCGCGGTAACCGTGCTTTTCCATTTCCTTCGGCACGCTTTCCTTGCGCATGGTCAGGTGAAGCCGCCCCTGGCCGACGCTCACGTTGGTCGGGTTGAACCATGCAGGCTGGCGTCCGCGCCACCAGGACATCCCGACGATCCATTTATTCGTGTCCAGCGCCGCGCCCTCGAACTCATCCCACATCGGTTCGAACTTCACCCAGTGCCGGCGGTTCTGCTGGTCCGAGAGCGGCAGGCTTTCGGAAAGGCGCTTCGGGGTTTCGCCCAGCGGACCTTGGAGTGTCCATTGCCGGATCGTTTTTTCGTTGAATCGATTGGTCGCTGCCGGGGTGGTGGGTGGTTGCCCCCGAGCCGTGAGAAGCGGGAGCAGACAGGCGCCCGTCAAGAGCACCAAGGTGAATGGCCATTTGCCCAACGTTGTCATGGCGCATTGGACGGCGGCTTCTGGCTCCGGCTTCACGCAATGTGATCTAAGCCGCGAAGATGGCGCGCAACCAGACGGGCTCTCAGCGAATCAGGTGCTGATCGTAGCCCAGCGCGATCAATTGCTCAAACGCCCGCCGGACTTCTTCCGGAATGGCCTGCTCGATCTGGAATCCTCGGGCCGGGTAGTCGCGAATGCGTTGCAAGTCGCCGACCATAATGTTGATGACCTGATCTCGTGGCAGCTCGGCCGTCGGGTAATCCGCCCAAGAGATCGGCGGCGAACTGACGATGACCCGGGGCGCTGGCCAGAACTTCAGGAAGGTGGCGTAAGCTCGCCGTTCCATGTAGGGCTTCTGCACCACGATGACGCTCCGCGGTTCGAGTCCATGCTCTTGGAGAACTCGGCGGCTGAAGACGATGTTTTCGCCGGTGTTGGTGGATCTCGACTCGATCAAGATGGCGGAGCCCGGCACGCCTTTCCCCACCGCGATGTCGGCAAACGTCTCGGCCTCGGACTTGGCGAACTTCCCGCGAGTCAACGCGCCCACGTTGCCCGAGAACATCAATCGCTCAGCCCAACGCTGTAGATAGAGATCCGCCGCGTGTTCGGCCGCGCGGATGTCGTGGCTGCCGAGCGCGAGAATCAGATCGGACTTCTCCAGGGTGTGATTGAGATGGTGGTAGTCCCAAAGGGTTTGGGCGAGTTGGTTGATCAAGGATTCGGTCATCGATTCAAGGCGGGGGGCTCACGCCGTTGGTCTGGAAAGTAAATGCATGCGCCGTGTCGCGGGTGAAGGCACGGGTCACCAGGGTGGCGGCGAACACGCAGGCGCGGATGGCTCCGGTCGCCGGAACGTAATTCTGAATCGGGTCCAGTGATCTGCACGCCTCTTGGTTTAGCAGAACTCGCCGCGGACGTTCCAGTGCGAACCGCGCCTGCTTTGGACGCAGCGGGGCGGATTCAAGTCGCCGCCAGGGCAGTTCGCGCCGCCCTGGCGTCAGGCTGCGCTGCGAGCGCGTTGAATTGACCACCCCAACGGAACCGAAAGAACAGCCGCTGGCGAGCACGCTGGCTGAACGGCGGTGCGTGTCTCTTCCCTCTCCGCCTCGAACGGGGAGAGGGCCAGGGTGAGGTGTCGGAGGATTGATCTGGCGACCCCGTTGCGGCAAGACGGGCCGTTGGCGAAGGCAGAATGTAGAAGGCGGAAGGCGGGATTTCTACATTCTGCACTCT
>CAYHFE010000522.1:0-5856 GCA_964355375.1 uncultured Verrucomicrobiota bacterium | reverse complement strand
AGAGGATCTTTTCCAGGTTCTTCGTGAACCGTTAATGGTAGGGACACGCGGCTCGCGTGTCCCTGTTGGCGCCGCCGAGCGCGGCGCGGACGAGCCGACCCCGGCTCGTCCCAACCTCGTTCATGGTCCCAAGGCATGCGCGAAGCGCCGGGAGGCTTTCCATGTCCCTGGGTGGGGTGAGACTCCGTCGAACCCTGACTTCTCTGTCGGCAAAGATTCCGGGGCGCGACGGAGTCTCACCCCACCCAGGGACGGGTTCAATGCGCGAGATTCTCTTTCGATGGATTCTCACCCCAGGGCTTTCTCAACCTCCGAAAGCGCCCAGAAGATACCGCAGTTCCTCTTCGACCTCTTCCGGAGTCTCGACGGTCTTGGCCACTTCCTCCCGCAGCAGCTCCCGAAAACGCTGGCGCAGCCGATGCACCGCGACCTTGATCGCGCCCTCGCTCAAGCCGAGGCACAATCCCATTTCCGCATAGGATATTTCCGCCTGGCGCCCCCAGAGAAACTGCTGCAGTCGGGCATAGACCGCCGCCCGGCCCGTGGACTCGTAATCATGCTTCAAACGCTCCATGACCCTCTCCAACAAAGCCTCCGCCCAGCGCCGGTCGAACAACCGGTCCGGCGAGAGTTCTTCCCGCGGATCGACCGCCTCCCGGTTCTCTCCCTCCGGCGTCTCGGCATCCGCCAAACTCACCACTCCGTTGACTCCGCCCCGCTTCAGCCGCGTCGCTCGTCGCCATTCTTGAGTTATGAAGTTCTTCAGCGAGGTCAGGAGAAAAGTCCGAAGCCGGCCACGTTCCCGATTGGCCAGGGCGAACGAACCGCGCGCCAGAAAACGGGCGAAAAATTCCTGGGTCAAATCCTGCGCATCCTCCACTGAATGGCCCTGGCGACGAGCGAAGGCGTAGAGAGGAAGCCAATAGGACTTGCATAACTTCTCCAACGCGTCTTGCGCGTCCACGGAGGAACCCTCGCCCGCGGCCAGGACCACACTCCAATGAGTGGTCTGAAAGGCCGCAGGCCTGCTCGATTCTTCAACTGGGTCCGTTGTCGTCGCAAACATGCAAAAACGCCTCAGCGCAAGTTCTTGGCCAAGTCCGGAACCGCGGAACCGCCCGCGCCTTCCAGCCATTCTCCTTTTGGCCCAAGACAGTGTCCGTTCGAAGTAGGTCGTCCCGGCTTCAGCCGGTTTTCACGTGGCGACCGGCTGAAGCCGGGACTACATACTTGTCAAAATGAGAACTGCTGCGGGCCTTCGACCACGCCTTGCGGTGCCGATCCCGGTCTGCTAGCCTCTCCGCAATCATGAATTTACCGACCGAGCTCCGGCAGTTTCTCCAGCAACGGCAGACCCGGCGCGCCTTTCTCGGCCGCTCCTCTCAGAGCATCGGGGCGCTGGCCTTGGCGTCTTTGATCAATCCCGCGCTTCTTCCGATGACGGCCGCCGCAAGCTCAACCAAAAACGACAAATGGAGCGGGGTCGTCAATCCTTTTCATTATCCGCCCAAGGCGAAACGGGTGATCTGGCTGACCATGGCGGGCGGCGCCTCGCATTTGGAGACCTTCGACTCCAAACCGAAGCTGGCCGAAATGCACGGCCAGCCGATGCCGGAATCGTTCACCAAGGGAAAACAAATCGCCCAGCTCCAGGGCGCCAAACTGGTCTGTTTCGGCCCGCAACACCCTTTCAAAAAGTTCGGCCGATGCGGCGCGGAAATCTGCGCGCTGTTCCCCCATCTCGGGTCGGTGGCGGATGATCTCTGCTTCGTTCGATCCATGACCACCGAAGCGATCAACCATGACCCGGCGCACATGTTCATGAACACGGGTTCACAGATCGCCGGCCGGCCCAGCATGGGTGCCTGGGTCGTCTATGGCTTGGGCGTGGAGTCCGCGGATCTGCCGGGCTTCGTCGTCCTGACCTCGCTGGGAAAAGGCGGTCAAAATCAACCGATCGCCGCCCGCCAGTGGGCCGCCGGTCTCCTGCCCAGCCGCTTCCAAGGCGTCCATCTCCGGAGCAAAGGCGACCCGGTTCTTTTCCTGAGCTCTCCGCCGGGCGTAGCCAAGGAACGGCAACACGACGTCGTCCAAACCGTCAACGCCCTGAACGCCCGCTACGACACCGTCGTCGATGACCCGGAAATCGCCACCCGCATCGCTCAATATGAGATGGCCTTCCAAATGCAGGCCAGCGTCCCGGAACTGATGAACGTCAGCCAGGAACCGCGCCATGTTCTGGATCTTTACGGCTGCCAACCCGGCGATGGCTCCTTCGCCTCGAACTGCCTCCTGGCCCGTCGTCTGGTGGAACGTGGCGTCCGGTTCGTGCAACTCTATCACAAGGATTGGGATCACCATGGCGGGGTCAAGGAAGGCGTCGCCCTCAAAGCCCAGGAAGTGGACCGCGCCTGCATGGCTCTCATCACGGATCTCAAGCACCGAGGCATGCTCGACGACACGCTCGTGGTCTGGGCCGGTGAATTCGGACGCACCCCCATGAGCCAGGGCGGCGATGGCCGCGATCACCATAACGCCGGATTCAGCATCTGGCTCTGCGGCGGCGGGATCAAGCCCGGCATCGGCTTTGGCGCGACCGATGAACTCGGCTATGCCGCGGTGGAGAACCCAGTGGACGTCCATGATCTCCACGCCACCATGCTCCGCCTTCTCGGCATCGAACACACCCGCATGAGCGTCAAGTTCCAAGGCCTGGACGCGCGCCTCACCGGGATCGCGGGCAACGTCATCGAGGGCATCCGGGCCTGACCTCATTTGAACTCATCTCGCGAGCCTCGGTGCGCCCCCCCCGGCGTGTTCATTGAACGCGGGTTCATCCCCTGTTCTTGCATCGTCCCCATCCATGCGCCAAGGGAAGGGCGGCTCTATGAAACGTTCGTCAATCGGGTGGGTCGATACTCGAGAGAGGAGCAGAAGAACTCCGCCGGGTCTTGGAGTGCGGCAGCCCTCGACCGCTTTCGAGGCACTCGCCAAAAGCGCCGGAGGGCCGGCGCACTCCAAGACCTGTGCATTACCCACAACTCGGGAACGGGAATTTGCGAATCCCAACGGGATTCCGTCCCGAAGCCCAGGGTTGGCGCATCGCGCCTACCCTGGGAAGACATCACCATACGGACCAACCCCACCGGGGTTGCGTCAAAACCCAGTGCGCGTCCGTCGCAACCCCGTTGGGATTGAAACCCATTTCGTGTCGATTTCAAAGGGTAGCTCGTGCCTCGCAAGACTGGGCTTTGTTCCGGAATCCCGTCGGGATTCGGCAAGGCGGACTCTCCCCTCTGCTTCATGATCATGCTTTCCTTACCTCGACCTCGACTCATCCGCGTGTTCACCCACCTGATCGGCGCGCTCGTCGCCCCGCTCCTCGGCACCTCGGCCGCCGCCCTCCCCTCGGCCATCCCGCGCCAGGGGCCATCTCTGCCCGACGACGTCTTTCTCCAGGAAACGGGCCGTCAGGTGCCGTCCCCCGTACCCCTCACCGCGGTGGCGCTCGATAATGGAGACATCTTCGCGGGCACGGCCCAAGGACTCCTCCGGTTGCGCGGCGAGAATTGGGCGGAAGTCCCCGCCCTCCGCGACCCCATCCAACGTCTGATCGCGGCCGGCGGGCACCTCTGGGCGATGACCCCGGCCGGCTTGTATCGTCGCGACGCGGACTCTTGGAAGAGAATCGCAGGTGAGCCGGTCACGGCTCTCGGCGGCCATCGAGGCGAGGTCGTGACCGCCACGAGCCGTCGTTTGTGGCGGGTGCGAGGAGACTCGCTCGAACCCCTCACTCAAGCGGAAAGTCCGTTCGCTATCTCGGGTCTGGTCTCCCACTGCGAATCGCTCTATCTCCTGGGCGCGGGCCGTCTGACCGTTTTCGGCCAAGGCGGATTCGGCGGCCGGGATGTGTACGATTTCCCGTCCGATCAAACCTGGGACTGGGGCGACTTGCCCTCACCGAACACGCGTGACCTTCTCAGCCTGGGCAGCCGACTCATCGTCGCGACCGACCGTGGCCTGGGAGTCCTCCGCGGCATGACGATGACAACGCTCCGGGGCGAACAAGGCTTGCCGTTCGAAGACACCACCAGCCTGGCCGCTGGATTCACCAACGACCTTTGGATTGGCACCTCCCGCGGGGCCATTCGAAATGTCAACGGCGCCTATCATTACTTCGCCGGCCGCCGCTGGCTGCCCGACGACCATGTCCGAGCCGTGGCCGTCAGCGATCGGGCCGTGTATCTGGCCACCGATCGCGGGCTCGGCATCATCGAGTACGAGCCATTCACGCTCTTGAAGAAGGCCGCCTATTACGAGCAGCACCTCGAAGCCTGGGGCCAGAAAAGACTGGGGTTCGTCCACAAGCTCGAATGGGACGGCCCTCTCCGCGAATTCGTCCGTGAAGTCAGCGACAACGACGGCGGGTACAGCGGCAATTACCTGGCGGCGCAAGCCTATCGTTTCGCGGTGACCAAGAGCCCGGAGGCGCGCCGCGAAGCGACCCATACGTTCCACGCCTTGCGCTGGCTTGAGGGCATGACCGCCATCCCAGGATTTCCGGCGCGCTCCGTCTGGGTGAAGAACGAGCGCGGACACAAAGCCATGGGCGGTTCCGGCGGATTCCCGGCGGAGTGGCATGACACCGCCGATGGCCGATTCGAGTGGAAAGGCGACACCTCGAGCGATGAGCTCTGTTCGCACTTTTACGCCATCGTCCGCTTTCTCGAGCTCGCCGCTGAGGGCGACGAGATTGCCCAGGGCAAGATTCATCTGGCGAGACTCGCCACTCACCTCATCGAGCACGATTGGCAATTGATCGATCTCGATGGAAAACCGACCCGCTGGGGCCGCTGGGATCCGGACTATTTCCGAACCGACGAGGGCCGATTTGATCGGGGTCTGCAAGCGGTGGAAATCCTCTCCTTCATGAAAACCGCGGAGCACCTGACCGGCGACGCCCGTTTCACCGAGGCCTACCGCCGGCTGGTCGATCTTGGCTATCCCAAGTTCACCTTGCGTCAGCGTTCGACGTTTCCGCTCGAGGACATCGCGCACTTTGAAGATGAACTGGCCTTCTGGAGCTGGTGGAATCTGCTTCGGTTCGAACAGGATTCGGAGCGTCGGGCGCTTTACCGCCGCGGTTTCGAGCGGAGCTACGAGATCGTTCGCATCGAACAGAATCCTTGGTTTAACTTCGTCTATGGCACCCTGACCGGCCACGAATGCGAGCCCGCCGCCGCCCTGGCTCACCTGCGTGAATGGCCCCTCGATCTCGTGGTCTGGTCCTTTCAAAACTCGCATCGCGCCGACCTGCGGACGCCTCTCGGATACATGGCCCTCAAGGGCGGAACGCGGCCGTTCTCACCGCGAGAACGCGAGCCGATGCGCTGGGATGCCTGGACCATGAAGGCCGACGGCGGCACCGGCGGCACCGACGTCGTCGAACCCTCCGCCTGGCTGTTGGCTTACTGGATGGGACGCTATCACGGATTCATCGCCGCGCCGACCGCGACCGACGCGGCTGTTCTCACCATCGATCCCAACCGCATTCCGAAGCGAGGCGCCAAGCCCTACGACGGGCCACCCAGGCCCCACGGGTTTTGACTCGGAACACGGAAACACGTCACAGACAACGCTCGGTTGAGCCGTGACGACGCGGAGAACGCCAGCGCTGACCCTTCCATAGACCTGGTCGGGACGCGCGGCTCGCGTGTCACTTTTGGCGCCGCTGCACGCGGCGCGGACAAGCCGGCGGCTCCTGGTTCATGGCCACGATTCATGTCTCATCGTTGGAGGTCTTCCCTACCCATGAACCGCAAAATGCGTTCGTTGATTTCCAATGGTTTATGCATT